>NZ_JBTSFG010000007.1:0-105359 GCF_054604835.1 Sideroxydans sp.
GCCGAATGTCTTCGACAACACTGTCGTGATCGCCGCTGTCAGCGTGGTCTTGCCGTGGTCAACGTGGCCGATCGTGCCGACGTTTACGTGCGGTTTGGTACGTTCAAATTTGCTCTTTGCCATGATAATCCCCCATCAACCCAATTAACGAAAAGAACCTAAAAACATAAAATCTGGTGCCCATGGCGAGAATCGGACTCGCGACCTCTCCCTTACCAAGGGAGTGCTCTACCACTGAGCCACATGGGCCTACAAAAACTCTGGAGCGGGAGAAGGGAATCGAACCCTCGTCATAAGCTTGGAAGGCTTCAGCTCTACCATTGAGCTACTCCCGCAAAACCCAACGCCAGCCCACTATTAAACTACAGCAAACTGCCTTTCAATTTGGTGGAGGGGGACGGATTCGAACCATCGTACTCATAAGAGGGCAGATTTACAGTCTGCTGCCTTTAACCACTCGGCCACCCCTCCAAAATGAGCGCGCGATTATCCATAGAACCTTGGGGCATGTCAAAGGGAAAATACGGAATCCGGCAAGAATCGAGCCAATATTTCGGCCCGCCCGACATTTCCAGCAGCTACCGGCTCATGCAGGAGCGGGATAGGTGTTCAAATGCGCCATCAATGTCTTGGCGGAGTGGCGTTGCGACTTGTCTTTCGCCATCATGCCATCCAGCAGAGGCTGCCAATGCTGGTATTCCGGTTGCAGCTTGGGTGTTTCAGCCCGCAGGTGCTGCTGTGCGATGCTTTCCAGCGTGTCGCCCGTATACGGCTTGCGACCTGTCAGCATGTTATAGAACACCGCGCCCATACTATATATATCGGTACGGTCATCTTCGGCTACACCCAGCGCCTGCTCCGGACTCATATAGTATGGCGTCGCCACGATCGCATCCAGACGCCCATCCATGCGCACCTCGTGCATGCGCCTCGCCACGCCGAAATCGCCCAGTACCGCCGCCCCGTCCTCGCGCAGCATGATGTTCTCGGGCTTGATGTCTCGATGGATGATGCCCCGCTCGTGGACTTCGACCAGGGCATGCACGATCTCGCGCAGCACACGCCATGCTTCTTTCCCGGAGATCCCCTGTTTGCCGATACGCTGCTTGAGCGTCCCGCCCGGCAGGTATTCCATCACGATGAACAGCGCATCGTCAGTCACGCCCTGGTCGAATATCTGCAACACATGGGGATGACGCACTTGTTCCAGCAAACCGTACTCCTCGACAAAACGGTACAGCACCTCGCTATCCTCCGAGACACTGCCGTCGGCGAACTTGAGTGCCATCAGCACCTTGTCGCTCGATCTCTCGGCAAGGAATACGCTGGACATACCACCGCGCCCCACTGCTTTAAGACAGCGATAGCCTGGCACTTTCGGAAGATCCTCGCCCTGTTCGCTTTCATTACCCAGCATGGCAGGATCGAACGCCCTGTACATGCCGGAACGTGCGCCACGATCCAGTTTCAGCGTTGCGTCCATGCTGTCACCCGCCTCACCTTCGCGCACGACCACCACCTCAGCCACCTGCACCGGATCTTTCAGCCAATCAGCACCCAGCGTGCCGCGCCGGCGCGTCGATATCCCTGATCCGACTTCGGCCAGCGTCTGCTCGCTGCACACCACGTTCCAGTCCAGATCTTTGGATTTGACGGATAGCAGGGAGGCGATGGACACCGCATGCCCGCAAACGATGCGCTGCCCCTCGGCCTGGTGACTGAATTCGGCGAAGACCAGCTCACCGGTATGTATACCCACCCCGACGCCAAAGCGGTCGAAGTCCTGCTCGGGAAACGATTGGCGGATCAGGAAGCGGGTCTGGTAGGCGATCAGGGCGACTGCCAGCGCGCAGCGCAATGCCCGGCGGGCATGGTTATCCGCCCCGGCCACATCAAAGAACGTCACCAGCATGCCGTGGTTGCTGATCGAGGTCAGCACACCCTGCTGCTGCTCTACCTGCGCGCCCACCTTCGCGTAATAGCTGGCCATCAAACCGGCCAGATTCGTAGCAGACACCCGTTCTGTCAGATGGATGAAATCGCGGATGATGATGCTGACTACCGTCGCACGGGTCGGCACGTTGCAAGCCGGCTCCCCGCTGTCCTCATTCCCCATTACAAAAGACCTCTCTCTGCGAATGACAGGCAACTCGCACCTGCCACGATAAAATGATCCAACACCCTCACATCGACCAATCCCAGCGCCTGCTTCAAAGCATCCGTCAGCAACTGATCGGACTGACTCGGCTCGGCCACCCCTGAAGGGTGGTTATGCGCGAAGATCAAAGCCGCCGCATTGTGATGCAGTGCACGCTTCACCACCTCGCGCGGATACACACTGGTTTGCGTCAGCGTGCCCTGGAACAACTCCTCCATCGCGATCACGCGATGTTGCGCATCGAGGAACAGCGCCACGAACACCTCCTGCTGCCGCCCCTGCAATAACAGCCGCAGATAGTCGCGAACCGCCTGCGGTGAATTCAAGGCATCGCCCGCATGCACCTCTTCTTTCAATGCGCGCCGCGACATCTCCAACACGGCCTGCAACTGCACATACTTGGCGCGCCCCATGCCGCGTATCTCGCAGAACGATTTTTCGTCAGCGGCGAACATCGCCGTCAAGCCGCCGAACCGCGCCAGCACCTCACGCGCCAGATCGACCGCACTCTTGCCGCGCACACCGACGCGCAGGAATATCGCCAGCAATTCCGCATCCGACAGCGCCGCCGCACCGCGCTGCAACAACCTCTCCCGGGGCCGCTCCCCTTCCGGCCAGTCCACGATACTCATCGCACACCTCCATCTGAACAGATACTGCCGCCCGTCACGCGGCGATACCCATTGAAAAAGTGTGCCTATTCTATGGGGCGGGCAAAATAAACACCATGCATTAAACGAACAATATTCAGCCCGAACGATTCGGTCGACGAACCATATGGACTGGCAACCAACTCAGAGCCGAGTGTTCTTTTGTTCGGAGAGATCTTTCAGGAAATCCGCGATATCCCATTCGCAGCCCCCACAGCCGGAAAGCGCGCCCGTCCAGCGGGAGATGGCATCCACATCCATGCCTTGCTCAAACAGCTGGCGGATATATTCCCGTCGCGTGCCGCTGCAGTGGCACATGACTTCATCTTCAGGACAATCACGCTGCGTCTTTATATATGTGCTATTGCAACTCACTCAAAACCCCATCCGCAAACAACAGTGCGCACTTGACCTCTTTGTTCGCATACACCGCCCGCATCGCGCTTTGGTATTCCGCCATCTGTGCGCGATAACGTGCCGCATCGTCCGAATCACCCAGCTTGTAATCCAGCACCCAGACTTCGTCGTCGAACTCGACCAGACGGTCGATGCGTTTCAGCTCGCCCCTGACATTGATGTAGGGCATCTCGTTGCAGGCGGTGCGGTATTGCTGTGCGTCGAAGAAACGAGCTAGTTGCGGAGCGGCGAGCAGGCTTTTGGCTTGCTGCCAAAGCGATTCGATCTCTGCGGCGGGAATGCCGAGGCCTTGTTGCAACGCCGCCTGATCCAGCCGACCTTCCGTCAAGTGTTGCAGCAAGGCATGCAGCCAGATGCCGCGCTGCTGCCGGGTAGTGTTGCGGGCAGCGCGCTGACCGGCGGGAATGATGACGGGCAGCGATATGCCCTCCTTACGCATCTCCGAAACTTCCGCCACTATTGATGCAGTGGCAAAATGCAGCGGATTATTTTGTTCGCCTATCACTCCGGCTATGCGCCCATACCACGTGAGCTGCTTCACCTCGCGCGCCCCCTGACTGCCGCTGACGACGAGCGCCTGCTGCGCGCGGGTCATGGCGACGTAGAGCAGGTTCATCTCTTCGCGCGCCTGCTCGGCGGCGTCCTGCTCGAACAGCGGCAGGCGCTTCTTGCCGCGCGAGGCTTGGTCGGCATAGAGCGAGAAATGCAACGGCTGCGCCTCATGGGTCGGCCAGTCCAGCAGCACATCGCTGCCGTCGCGGTTCTGCCTCTCGGCGTTCGCGTCCAGTAGCCAGACAACGGGCGCTTCCAGCCCTTTCGATTCGTGCACGGTGTAGATGCGCACTGCATCTCCCGCCGCACCGAGCTTGCCTTCATCCGGCGCATCGTCCGCGCTGTCGCGCAGTTCGCGCAGTTCCTGCAGGAAGCGTGGCAGGCTGGGATAGCGCCCGGCATCCACGCTCAGCGCGATCTCCATGAAAGCATGCAGGTTGGCCGTCACCTTGGCACGCATCTCCGCCGGCAGCACGGCGCTGTAGCGTGCGATCACATCACCCTCGAAATAGATGCGGTCGAGCAGATCGTGCACCGGCAACTTGTCGGCAAGGGCGAGCCAGCGCTGCAGGCGTTCGGAGGCGCGTTGCAAAGCGGGTGACGGTTCGGGCAGATGTTGCAGTCGTTGCCACCACGAAAGGCGAGTGTTGAGTGCTAAGTACTGCGCAGGATTCTCGGTACTCAGTACTTTTTCCTCAGCACTGCTTGATGCCAAGCGCATCAGGTCCGCATCGCTGCACGCAAACATCGGCGTGCGCAGCACCTGCGCCAGCGCGAGATCGGCGAAGGGCGTGATAAGGAACAGCAGCAGTGCCTGTATGTCTTCCGCTTCCAATGTGTCGAGCAAACCGCCGCGCCGCGAACTGATGAAGGGGATATGTTTCGCGCGCAGCGCTTCTTCGTAGATGGCGAGATGGGTGCGGCTGCGCACCAACACCATGATGTCGCCATAAGTCGCGCGGCGTGCCTCGCCTGCGTCGTTCACCGACCACTCGCCGACGATGGTTTGCAGTTGCGCGGCGAATTGCGCGGCTTCCATGTGGCGCGCACCTTCGCCAGCTTCGGAACGCGGCGTGGTGAGCGGGTCGCGCAACACGAGTTGCGCATCTTCGGCGACTGCTGCTTCCGCGTATTCTGCCTCCGCCAGCGGCAACACCAGCACATGACCCGGTAATTCAGTTTGATGCGTCTGGTGCTCGACGAACTCGAAGCCTTCCGGCTGCTCGCGGAACACCGCGTTCACCGCATCCACCACGGCTTGCGAATTGCGGCGCGTGAGACTGTTGCCCAACGTTTCAGCGCGGAAATGCTGTTGCAGGTATTCGCGTGCCACACCGAACAAGCGTGCATCGGCACGGCGGAAGCGATAGATGGACTGTTTGGGGTCGCCCACCACGAACACGGTCGGCTGCGATTCCACCGCCACCGAGGCGTCGAACCATGCGCGCATGATCTGCCATTGCAGCGGATTGGTGTCCTGGAACTCGTCCAGCAACACGTGACGGTAGCGGCTGTCGAGCTTGTACTGCATGGTCTCGGCATGCTCGCTCTGTTGCAGCAGGCGGCACAACTGCCATTCCAGATCGGAGAAGTCCATCTGCTGCTTCTGCGCCTTGAGCGCCTGATAGCGCTCAAGGAAGGCGACACCGCAATGCAGCACGGCTTCGTTCAGACGATAGGCTTGCTGCTCGGCGAGGGTGTCGCGCACTTCCTGCACAATGGCGAACAGTGCGTCGCGCGTGACCAGATAGGCCTCGGCATCCTGCTTCTTGGTCGGCTTGAAACTGCGCGGCTCGTCCGCTTGCGTGAACAACAAAGGAAATACGGTATCGAGGCGCGCCTCGGGCGCGCTGTCCGTCCAGGCTTGTTCCAGCTCACCGGCTTTCTTCGCCTGCGTGTCGGTGCCGTTACTCGCCAGTTGGCGCACAAAGGCGAAATACACTTCTTCGCTGTTACCGCACATACCCCAGTCGGCGACCGGATCAAAATCCATATCCACCGCCAGATCGTTGCGCAGATTCTCCAGCGCGAAGGTCAGCGCAGCTTGCTCCCCTTGTGTGTACGCCCACCATTCGGCGCGCTTGGCGAGAAAGTTGAACAGCAGCTTGCGCGTGTTGAACAAGCCATATGCCTCGAACAGCCATTGCATATGCCGCGCTTCATTGCCCTCCGGCTGCTTGCGCATCTGTTCCAGAAATTCCTCCCACGCCTCCTCCTGCTCGGCTCCGGCGCGTTCCAGCAGGCTCATGCCCTGCATCACGTCGGCGTTCAAAGGCGCGCGCTGCATGACCTGCATGAACCAGCCGTGGAAGGTGCTGAGGGTGATGGCGGGCTGAGCCAGCAAGGTCTCCTTGTACAGGCTGCGCGCACGTAGCAACTGCTCATCACTCAGTTCGGCGATGCCGCGCTCGGCGAAGAACTGGCGCACGAAAGCCTCGTCGCCCATCGCCAGATCGCGCAGCCACAGTTGCAAACGAGACTGCATCTCCTGCGCGGCTTTGCGCGTGAAGGTGATAGCGAGGATCTGCGAAGGCTGCGCGCCGTCCAACAGCAGACGCACGATGCGCGACACCAGCAGCCAGGTCTTGCCGCTACCGGCACAGGCTTCGACCACGACGCTGCGGGCGGGATCGAGGGCGATGTGATTGCTCATACCCACTCCCCCTTGCGACACACGCCGCGCACTTCGCAATATGCACACACCGCATCGATACCGTTCGCGGGCAGACCGGAGCCACCGCGTATCTCACCCATCACCTGCTCCAGCCGTTCGGCATTCAGCTGCGCCAGCAGCGGCACATCTTCCATGGGTGCGACCTGCCTAACCTTGCTGCTCTCGATACTGACGAAGGCCGCGTCCGCCGCTTCGTGCGCGTAAGCGTAGCAGGCGAGTTGCACATCCTCGCCCGGCTCTTTCAATTTGTTGCGAAGCAACTGGTCGCTCTGCATCTTGTAGTCCAGCACCAACTTCTCTTCGCCGCGCACATCCAGCCGGTCGATGCGGCCGCGCAGACGGATGCCTTCCAGCGGCCAGTCGAAGGCCTGTTCGGATTCTGCATAACGCCAACCCTCAGCTTCGCGTTTTATCTGCCAATCCAGATAGGCAGGCAGAGATTGAACCCAGCGCGCCAGCCAGGCGCGCGCGGCAAAGTCCTGCGCCAGCAGATCGGCGAACACCTCTTCGCTGATCTGCCGCAGGGCAGCTTCCATCTCGGCTAAATCGCCTTGCATCACCAGCGGATACTGCTCGTGGAAACGCTGCAGGATGCCGTGCACGCGCTCGCCGTAGTCGCGCTTTTCGATAGCCTCCTGCACTTCGTCTAATTCGTTCAGCTTCAGGATGTGGCGCGCATAGTATTGGTAGGGGCAGGCGACCAGCGCGTTGTAACCGCTGATTGAGATACTGGTCGGCACACTGTCAGGCGAAATAGCAGGCGCGGGCTGCACCGACTGCGCCAACTCGACTTGCTGCATTTCTTCCGCGACCAGATAGGCATGCAAGTCGCGCTCGCTCAGATCATCACCATGAGCTTGCTGATGCGCATCGCTCAACATCTGCAGGAACGGGCTGAGCAGACGTGCCTCGCCGTTCTGCTCCTTCTGCCAGGTGACCAGGACTTCGTCGTTCATGGCCAGCAAGGCGCGCAGGTCATCGTGCTGGCGTACGGCATGGAAAGTGCGTGTCGGCAGGCCGAGCGTAGCGCGCACCGCGTCGTTGAACCAGCGTCCGCCGTCTCCCGCGCTGGGCAGATGAGCAGCATCGCAACCGAGCAACAGTACCGCATCGAAACTGCGCCAGCGCGTGGCTGCGAGATGGGTGAAGCGCACGGGGCTGTCGATACTGCTATCGCGAAAGGTCTCGGTATCCAGTTGCTGCGCCAGCCAGCGCCGCCATTCTTCGAAACGGTAACGGCCTGCATCGCCGTGTAATTCCTGCTTCCAGTTATCCAGCGCACGCAACAGTTGCAGACCGGCATCGTCCTGCTGCAAACCGGCATCGATGCCCAGCACATTCAAGCTTTGCTGCAATGCCGCCAGCCATTCCGTCAGCGTCTGCTTCCTGTTCTGCGCCTGCAGCGCCGCAGCTTGGCGCATGCGGGCGAGCGGCTGATGCAGCGCGATCTCTTGTTCGGCCAGCGCGACGTATCTCTCCAGCCCGGCAACCACGCCCTGTTTGCGCAGCAATTGTTCCAGTTGATACACCGCCGCCTTGCGCTCGCCCGCCGTCATGTCGGCAAAGATGAATGGCGACTTGAGCAGGTCGAGCAGGTCGTGATGGTAGAAATCGCTTTGCAACGCGGTGAGCCAGCGGTCGAGTACGGTACTCACCGACAGCGTGGCGAAGGTCCAGCCAGTCTCGTCCGCCACCAGGATCTCGGCGCGTTCCAGCAGCGCGCGCGTGCGCCGCGCCGCCACGCGGTCCTGCGCGACGATGGCGATATTGCGTTTGCCATCGGCCAGCCAGCGGCGCACCTGCATGGCGGCGGCGCGGGCTTCTTGCTCCAGTGAGGTCGCGGCGAAGAACAGCGGCGCTTGGCTAGTCACCTCCATCTCGCGCGCATCGAACACCTTCACCACCGCATGCTGTTCATATTCTTCAAGGAAGCGTTGCTCCAGCGCATCCCATTCCGATGCACGCAACACATATAGCGGACGTTCTGCCTGCTGCGCCAGCTTGGCGAGGCGCATCTGGTAGGCGCGCGCGGCATCCAGTTCTTCACCGCTCTGCATGGCATGCCACAGCTCGAACACCAGTCGCGCTTCCAGTTGCAACGTGGTGTTCTGTCTGGCCTGATAGGCCTGCTGCACGGCGGCGGCAAAAGCATCCGCATCGCCCGGTAGCGCGTGCACCGCATGCGTCAGTTCGTCGAACAGTTTGAGCAGTTCCTGCGTCATGCTCCACAGGTCGGCGTGCTCGAACCATTGCAGCTTGCGCAATTGTTGATAGAGCATGGCGCTGCGCTGGCTGTCGCTGGCGACGGGTGCAACCAGCGGCACACTTTGCGCCCATTCGTTCAGCGTCACCATCTGCGGCAACAGGATGGCCGCCACTTGCGCATGGCGCATCAGAGCCTGCGCCAGCGGCTGCGCGGCGTGCATGTTGGGGAGGATGACGGTGATGCCGCGCAGATCGGGCGCGGGATGCGCGGCAAGGATGCGCTGCGCGACGCGGTCGAAGAGTGCGCTGGCCTGACTCACTTCTTCAGCAAGTGGAGTTTGTCTTTGACCTGCAGCCAGTCATCGGCATCCGGCGGGGCGTCTTTTTTCACGGTGATGGGCTGCCAGTGTTTGGCCAGATCGGCATTCAGTGCGATGAATTGCTGCTGATCCGCCGGCAGATCATCCGCCGCGTAGATCGCGTTGGCCGGACACTCGGGGACGCACAGCGAGCAGTCGATGCATTCTTCGGGATCGATGACGAGGAAATTCGCGCCCTCGCGAAAACAGTCGACCGGGCACACTTCTACACAGTCGGTGTATTTACAGCGGATGCAGTTTTCGGCAACGACGTAGGTCATGCCGCATTCTAACTCGCGCGCGGGGCAATGCCGTGTATCCAGTGACGATAGAGCCGCTCAGCCACTTCGGTCAGGCGCGGCAGTTTGTCGTGCATCTGCGTCTGCATGGTCTCGGCACTTTGCACGCCGGGGCTGGCGAGGTTGGCAGCAAGGTCGTCGGCACCAGCCCGGCACCAGTCTTCGATCATGTGTTCGGTCATCTCGACATGGCATTGCATGCCCAGATGTTTACCGATGGCGAAGGCCTGGTTGGCGCAGTACGGGCTGGACAGAAGATGGACGGCATTGGCTGGCAGCGAAAAGGTCTCGCCATGCCAGTGGAATGAATCGAAAGTCTTGATGTCGCCGAACCATTGCTGTGCCGTCTCGTTGTCGGCAACAGTGACTGCGCCCCAGCCCAGCTCCTTCACCGGATTCTTCGTCACCACGCCGCCCAGTGCCTTGGACATGAGTTGTCCGCCGAGGCAGTGGCCCAAAACGGGGATGTCTTTTGCGATGGCATCGCGGATCAGATTCAGGGAGCGTGGTATCCACGGCAGATCGTCGTTCACGCTCATCACGCCACCCATGAACACCAAGCCGCTGAAGTCGTCTGCGTTTTCCGGAACAGCCTCACCCTGATCGACATGGAACATCTGCCAGGGGATGGCGTGCTGGGTCAGGAACAGTGCGATATGACCCGGCCCTTCATTCGCAGAATGTCGAAAGACGGCGACCGGTTTCAAGATCAGCCCTGAGTCTTGTCGCGCTCGATCAGCGCGTAGGCGGAGTGGTTATGAATCGATTCAAAGTTCTCGGATTCGACGATGTAGGCTTCAATACGATCATCGGCATTCAATGCCGCCGCCACGTCGCGCACCATGTCTTCCACGAACTTGGGATTGTCGTAAGCACGCTCGGTGACGAACTTCTCGTCCGGGCGCTTGAGCAGGCCGTACAGCTCGCTTGATGCCTGCTCTTCGGCGATACGCACCACGTCCTCGATCCATACCGAGCCTTTGGTACGCACGGTGAGCGTGACATGTGAACGCTGGTTGTGCGCCCCCCGTTCGGATATCTCCTTGGAACAGGGGCACAGGCTGGTGACGGGCACCAGCACCTTCATGGTGAAGCGGTACTCACCGTCAATGATTTCGCCGGTGAAAGTGACGTCATAATCGAGCAGGCTCTGCACGCCGGAAACGGGCGCGGTCTTGTTCACGAAATACGGAAAGCTCATTTCCAGGTGGCCGGACTTGGCTTCCAGCTTCTCCACCATCTCACGCAGGATACTTTCGAACGATTCCACCGTGATCTCGCGGCCGTGCTGATTCAGGATCTGCACGAAGCGGGACATGTGCGTGCCCTTGAAGTTATGGGGCAGACGCACATACATATTAAATGTGGCGATGGTGTGCTGCACGCCTTCGCTCTTGTCGCTGACGACGATGGGGTGGCGAATACTCTTGATGCCGACTTTGTTGATGGCGAGCTGGCGGGTATCCGCGCTGCTCTGCACGTCTGGAATTGGCGCGGGTGCGTTCATTGTCGTAACCTTTGCGTTGTGGCCGGGGGCCGATTATAGACAATCTCCGACTGTTTTTGTCGGGTTATCTCTTTATGCGGTGACATGCACCTTGCGGATGGCACTTTCGATGCCGGCTGCATCCAGCCCGCAATCCGCCAGTAACAGTGCATGCTCACCCTGCTCTACGAAGCGGTCGGGCAAGCCCAGATGCAACATGGATACCTTCACGCCATGTTGCGCGAGGCATTCAGCCACCGCGCTGCCGGCACCGCCCTGCACCGTATTCTCTTCCACGGTGACCAGCAGCACGTGTTCGCGCGCCAGCTTCAATACCAGTTCCGCATCCAGTGGTTTGACGAAGCGCATGTTGGCGACCGTGGCATTCAGCTTCTCCGCCGCTTCCAGCGCAGGTGCCAGCATGGTGCCGAACGACAGGATGGCGACGCCGATACCGCTGCGGCGGATCTCGCCCTTGCCGACTTCCAGCGCAGTCATTTCCTTGCTGACCGGCACGCCCGGCCCGGTGCCGCGCGGATAACGCACGGCGGTCGGCGACGACATACGATAGGCGGTGGTCAGCATCTGGCGGCATTCGTTCTCGTCCGCAGGGGCCATCACGGTCATGTTGGGGATGCTGCGCAGATAGCTCAGATCGAAGCTGCCCGCATGTGTTGCGCCGTCCGCCCCGACCAGTCCACCACGATCAATGGCTAGCATCACCGGCAGGTTCTGGATGGCGACATCGTGGATCAACTGGTCGTAGGCACGTTGCAGGAAGGTGGAATAGATGGCGACCACCGGTTTGCTGCCCTCGCAGGCCATACCGGCCGCGAAAGTGAGTGCGTGCTGCTCGGCAATGCCGACATCGAAATATCTGTCCGGATACTTTTCCGAGAACTCGGTCATGCCCGAACCCTCGCACATCGCGGGCGTGATGCCGACCAGTTTGTCGTCCGTCGCCGCCATGTCGCACAACCATTCACCGAATATCTGCGTGTAACTGCGGTGCGGTGCAGGCTTGGGGATGATGCCGCTGGTGCGGTCGAACTTGGACACCCCGTGGTAGAGCAGGCAGTCTTCTTCCGCCAGCGCATAACCCTTGCCCTTCTGCGTAACGATGTGCAGGAACTGTGGACCTTCCAGCTTGCGGATGTTGCTAAGCGTATCCATCAGCACGTTGATGTCATGGCCGTCGATGGGACCGATGTAGTTGAAACCGAATTCTTCGAACATCGTACCGGGGATGACCATACCCTTGATGTGTTCCTCGGTACGCTTGGCGAACTCCAGCACCGGCGGCATACCTTTGAGCATCTTCTCGCTGCCGCGACGCATCGCCGCATAGAAACGGCCCGACATCAGTTTCGCCAGATAGTTATTGAGCGCACCGACCGGAGGCGAGATCGACATGTCGTTGTCGTTGAGGATGACCAGCAGGTTGGCATCCATCGCGCCCGCGTTATTCAGCGCCTCGAACGCCATGCCGCCTGTCATCGCACCGTCACCGATGATGGCGACCGCGCGCTCGTCCGTCCCGCGCAACTTTGCTGAAGCTGCCATGCCCAGCGCGGCCGAGATCGATGTACTGGAATGGCCGGTACCGAATGTGTCGTAGGGACTTTCGTCGCGCTTGGGGAAACCGGCGATACCGCCATGCATGCGCAACCTGGCCATCGCGGCGCGGCGACCGGTGAGGATCTTGTGCACGTAGGTCTGGTGGCCTACATCCCACACCAGCTTGTCCTGCGGCGTGTTGAACACGGCATGCAGGGCGATGGTCAGCTCCACCGTACCCAGATTGGAAGAGAGATGGCCGCCGGTCTTGCTCACCGACTCGATCAGGAACTCGCGCAATTCATCCGCCAATTGCGGCAGCTGATCGCGGGAAAGTTTGCGCAGATCCTCGGGGCTATTGATGGTATCGAGCAGCGGTGTCATCAGAACTTTCTTAACACGATGAAGTCGGCCAGTTCGCGCAGTCTTAACGCAGCCTCGCCGAATTCGCCCAAGGTATCCAGCGCTTCACGATGCAGACCTTGCGCCATCTCTTTGGCACCGGTCAGTCCAAGCAGGCTGACATAGGTCGGTTTGTCGTTGTCGGCATCCTTGCCCGCGGTCTTGCCCAGCGTCGCAGTATCCGCTTCACAATCGAGCACATCATCCACAACCTGGAAAGCTAGGCCGATCAGTTTGCCGAAATGATCCAGACGTTCCATTTGCGAGTCGCTCAGCTTATTACCGCAATAGGCACCGAGCAGGATGGCAGCACGGATCAGCGCGCCGGTCTTGTGGATGTGCATCTGCTCCAACTCGGGTAGCGACAGTTGTTTGCCCACACTGGCCAGATCGATGGCCTGCCCGCCTGCCATACCACGCGAGCCGGAGGCGACGGTCAGCAGCTTCACCATCTGCAACTGCTTGTGCGCATCGTCGTTCAGACGGTGTTCGGACAGAAACTGGAATGCAAGACTTTGCAGCGCATCGCCCACTAGCAAAGCAGTGGCCTCGTCGTATTCGACATGGCAGGTCGGCTTGCCGCGACGCAGCACATCGTCGTCCATGCAGGGCATGTCGTCGTGTACCAGTGAGTAGGCATGGATGAGTTCTACCGCGGCGGCAGCGACCGCCACGCGCTCGGCAGTCGCGCCCGCCAATTCACCGGCGGCATAGGCCAGCAACGGACGCACGCGCTTGCCGCCGTCCAGCACGCTATAGCGCATTGCGCCGTGCAGACGTTGCGGCGTCACGTCGGCCTGCGGCAGCAGGCGCTTCAATGTCTCTTCAAACCGGGATTGATGGGTGGATACCCATGCGGTGAAATCGGCAGCCATCAGTTTGCTTCACCGACGTCGAGATCCTTCAACACACCTTCTTCCAGCACGCGCACCTGCTGCTGCGCTTCTTCCAGACGCGTACGGCAGAAAGTCATCAGTTCCGCGCCGCGTTTGTAGGCGGCAAGTGAATCCTCAAGAGACAGCTTGCCTGATTCCATATCTGCCACGAGTTGTTCCAGATCGGCCATGGCCGTCTCGAAGCTCGGCTTCTTTTCAGACTTAGTCGCCATCATCATTCCTGTATGCATTGTTTCGCGTAGGGGCGGCATTTTACCCAAGCCTATACAGTGCGGCCAATTTTTGTTGCCCGGTCCTGACTTTTAAAGGACAATCCCCGACCCCGTAAACATCCGGGAATCGATAGAACATGCTTTGTGGGCATTGTCTGATTCCCCGTATTCACAGAGGAATGTGGGTATGTCCGAAATAGCAAAGCTGCAGCAATTCAATCCCGTCTCTGCGCAACCCCCGTTGAGCTGGTATTTCGACCCCAAGGTCCTGGAGATCGAGCAACGTGTATTGCTCGACGCCGGCCCGCAGTATGTCGGCCATGAATTGATGGTGCCGAACCTTGGCGACTACCATGTGATCGAGTGGATGGACAAAGCCAAGATGCTGGTGCGCAACGAAAGTGGCGTGGAGCTGCTTTCCAATATCTGCCGCCATCGTCAGGCTACCATGCTGGAAGGGCGCGGCACTGCGAAGAACATCGTATGCCCGCTGCATCGCTGGACATACAAGACCGACGGCGAGCTGATCGGCGCACCGCATTTCCCCAACAATCCCTGCCTGCATCTAAACAAGACGCCGCTGCAGAACTGGAACGGCCTGCTGTTCGCCGGCAAGCGCGATGTCGCGAAAGATCTGGCCAACATGCCCGCCTTCAAGGAGATCGATTTCTCCGGCTACATGCTGGACCGCGTCGAGATCGACGAATACAACTTCAACTGGAAGACTTTCATCGAGGTCTATCAGGAGGATTACCACGTTGTGCCGTTCCATCCCGGTCTCGGCCAGTTCGTGGACTGCGACGATCTGCAATGGACCTTCGGCGAGCACTTCAGCGTGCAGACCGTCGGCATCAACCATGCGCTGAAAAAGTCCGGCAGCCCGACCTATGCCAAATGGGCGCAGCAGGTGCTGCGCTATAACAACGGCGAATTGCCCAAGTACGGCGCGATCTGGCTGACCTACTACCCCAACATCACCGTCGAGTGGTATCCGAACACGCTGGTGGTCAGCACGGTCGTACCGCGCGGCACGGACGCCTGCACCAACATCGTCGAGTTCTATTATCCCGAAGATATCGTTCTGTTCGAGCGCGACTACATCGAAGCGGAGAAGCAGGCCTATCGCGAGACAGCAGTCGAAGACGACTTCATCTGCCTGCGCATGCATCAGGGCCGCCGCGCCCTGTACAAGCAGGGCGTCGAGGAGCAAGGCCCCTATCAGTCACCGACCGAGGACGGCATGCTGCACTACCACGAGTTCCTGCGTCGCCATCTCGAGCCGCATTTGAAATAGCAAAGTGGGCTCGCTATGGATGCTGGCCGCAGCATCACTCTTCGCCTGCATGGGCGCACTCGTCAAACTGGGGGCGCCCCACTTCTCCAGTGGTGAATTGGTGTTCTACCGCTCCTTCTTCGGCTTGCTCGTGGTGTACGCACTGCTGCACCGCTCACGCATAAGACTCTCCACCTTCCATTGGCGCACGCATCTGTGGCGCGGTCTGTCCGGCACGGTTGCCATGCTGCTGTTCTTCCACTGCATCACCGTCCTGCCTCTGGCCACAGCCATCACGCTGAACTACACCTCTTCGCTGTTCCTATCACTGCTAACCGTGCTGGTATTGAAGGAGAAGTTCCATCTGCCGATGAGCACAGCGCTGGCGACAGGGTTCGCCGGTGTGGTGTTGCTGCTGCAACCCACACTGGAACAAGAACAATTTGCGGATGGCTTGCTGGGTGTCGCCTCGGGTTTGCTCGCGGGCATTGCGCTGATGAATGTGCGTCACCTTGGCATGCTGGGCGAACCCGGGATGCGCGTCGTGTTCTATTTCAACCTGATCGCCACACTCGCCAGCGCGATGTGGATACTCGGCGACACGCTGCATGCCGTCTCGTTATCCGACCTGCCGCTGCTGATCGCCATCGGCGCTTCCGCCACCTTCGCACAGCTGTTCATGACACGTGCTTACCGCACCGGCCAGACGTTGGTGGTGGGTAGCTTGGCCTACACCACCATCGTATTTTCCGCGCTGCTCGGCCTGCTTTTCTGGCACGAGCATCTGAGTATCGAAGCATGGCTAGGCATGGGTCTCATCATCGCCAGCGGTGTGTTAAGCTTGAAACTATCCCCCAAGATCCAGGAAAAAACATGATCACCATCGCCGACAACAACAATCTGGTCAACATCGCCGTCATGGGTGAATTCACACTGGCCGACTTCAAACAGTTCGAGCAACACGCACTTTACAAATTGAAAAGCGGCAGCGGTCTCAACCTGATCTTCGATCTGCGCGGCATGCTGTCTTACACGCCGGATGTGGCATGGGAAGAGGTCAAGTTCTTCAGCCGCGAACACAATCATGACTTCAACAGGATCGCGGTCGTCACCGACGACCAGTGGCTGACCTGGCAAGCTTGGCTGTCCCGCCTGTTCGTGGATGCAGACATCAGCGCCTTCGGCGACTACAGCGAAGCAGAAAGCTGGGCCTCCGCCTGATTGCGGCGGCACAAACAAAAAAGCCCGCAGCGATGCGGGCTTTTTTGTTGAACCGGAGCCGAATCACTTCAGCTTGGTTTCCTTGTATGCAACATGCTTACGTGCCACCGGATCGAACTTCATGAATTCGAGCTTCTGTGGAGTAGTGCGCTTGTTCTTGTTGGTCGTGTAGAAATGCCCTGTACCAGCAGAGGATTCCAGCTTGATCTTCTCGCGTCCGCCTTTAGATGCCATGGTGCGTCTCCTTTATACCTTCTCGCCGCGGGCGCGCATCTCGAACAGTACGGCTTCGATGCCGTTCTTGTCGATCGTGCGCAGTGCGGCATTAGTCAGGCGCAAAGACACCCAACGATTTTCTGATTCAACCCACAAACGACGGCGTTGCAGATTCGGCAAAAAACGACGCTTTGTTTTGTTGTTGGCGTGGGAAACATTGTTGCCCGACATTGGGGCTTTTCCCGTTACTTGACATACGCGTGCCATGACTGACTCCAGACCAATTGCAAAAATGAGGCGCGGATTCTACCCAAACCGGACAGAACACACAACCGAAAGTTTCTAGCTGTTTTTTCTATATAGCGCGGACTGGGCGTGAGCCTGCAAACCCTCGCCAAATGCGAGGGTAGCGGCGATAGCGCCTAATTTTTGCGCACCGACCGCCGAAACCTGGATCAGGCTGCTGCGTTTCTGGAAGTCATAAACGCCCAGCGGCGAGGAAAAACGCGCCGTTCCAGAAGTCGGCAATACATGGTTCGGCCCGGCACAGTAGTCGCCCAGCGACTCCGATGTATAGCGCCCCATGAAGATGGCACCGGCGTGCCTGAGCTTGGGCAGCCAAATTTGCGGGTCGGCCACCGATAACTCCAGATGTTCAGGCGCGATGCGATTGGATATCGCACAAGCTTCGTCCATATCCGCAACATGGATCAATGCGCCGCGATTCTCCAGCGCGGTCTTGATGATGTCCTTGCGCGGCATCTGCGCCAGTAATTTGTCGGCACTGGCAGCCACCGCTTCGATGAAGGCCGCGTCCGGCGACAGCAGGATGGCTTGCGCCAGTTCGTCGTGTTCGGCTTGCGAGAACAGATCCATCGCCACCCAGTCCGGATCGGTCTGCCCGTCGCAGATCACCAGTATCTCGGAAGGTCCCGCGATCATGTCGATGCCGCAAGTGCCGAACACGCGGCGCTTGGCTGCAGCGACATAGGCGTTGCCCGGGCCGACGATCTTGTCCACCTTGGGGATGCTGGCCGTGCCGTAAGCCAGCGCCGCCACGGCTTGGGCACCACCGATGGTGAACACGCGATCTACACCACACAGATGCGCAGCAGCCAGCACCAACTGATTCTTGGTGCCGTCCGGCGTGGGTACCACCATGATGAGTTCGGACACACCGGCCACCTTGGCGGGCAAGGCATTCATCAATACGGATGATGGGTAGGCCGCCTTGCCGCCCGGCACATAAAGACCGACACGATCCAGCGGTGTGACTTGCTGCCCGAGCAGCGTGCCATCTTCGTCTTCATAACTCCAGGAGGCCTGCACCTGTTTCTGGTGATAAGCGGTGACGCGCTGCGCAGCCTGCTCCAGTGCGATCCTCTGCTCGGCGGGCAGACCGTCGAATGCCGCCTTCAGCTCTGACTTCGGCAACTCCATCGCGGCCGCATCGACCAGCGGCAGACGGTCGAACTTGCGGGTGTATTCCAGCACAGCGTCGTCGCCGCGCTTCTTCACATCGGCGAGAATGGCGGAGACAGTCGCTTCCAGCTTCTCGTCGGCGGTTTCCTCGAAGGCGAGCAGCGTGCTCAGGCGCGCATCGAAATCGGCTTGCTGTGTAGAGAGTCGTGTGATGTTCATTTGATCGCTCCGGCAAAGGCGTCCAGCATGGGCTGGATGGTCGCGCGCTTGAGTTTCAGCGAAGCCTGATTCACCACCAGACGCGAAGAGATATGCACGATCTCCTCTACCGCCACGAGGTTGTTGGCTTTCAGTGTTGCGCCGCTACTGACCAGATCGACGATGGCGTCGGACAGCCCGACCAGCGGCGCCAGTTCCATGGAACCGTACAGTTTTATGAGATCGACATGCACACCCTTGGACGCGAAATGCTCGCGTGCCGTCTTCACATACTTGGTCGCCACGCGCAGACGAGCGCCCTGCTTCACTGCTGACTCGTAGTCGAAGCCATTCTGCACGGCGACCATCATGCGGCACTTGGCAATGTTCAGATCGAGCGGCTGGTACAAGCCCTCGCCGCCGTGTTCGTTGAGCACATCCTTGCCCGCCACGCCCAGATCGGCCGCACCGTACTGCACATAGGTCGGCACGTCGGAAGCGCGCACGATGATGAGTCGCACATCGTCGCGGTTCGTGGGCAGAATGAGTTTGCGCGAAGACTCCGGGTCTTCCAGCGGCTTGATGCCGGCCGCTTCCAGCAGCGGCAGTGTCTCTTCGAAGATGCGTCCTTTGGACAGGGCGATGGTGATCATTTTCTACTTTCTATCGTTGCAAACGGCGCAAGCGCCCGCATTCAGGAGATTATTTTATACGACGGATGTTAGCACCGAGCTGCGAGAGCTTGCTTTCAATGTGCTCGTAACCGCGATCCAGATGGTAGATACGGTCGATGACGGTCTCGCCCTGCGCCACCAGTCCGGCGATGACCAGACAGGCCGATGCGCGCAGGTCGGTGGCCATCACGGTCGCGCCTTCCAGATGCGCCACGCCCTTGACCACCGAGGTGTTGCCTTCCACATCGATATGCGCGCCCAGACGGCGCAATTCCTGCACATGCATGAAGCGGTTCTCGAAGATGGTCTCCACCACCATCGAGCTGCCTTCCGCGATGCAATTTAGCGCCATGAACTGCGCCTGCATGTCGGTCGGGAATGCCGGGTGCGGGGCGGTACGCACGTTGACCGCCTTGGGACGACCGTTCATTTCGAGATGGATGCTGTCACCATCGACTTTGATCTTGGCGCCCGCCTCGCTGAGTTTTTCCAGCAAAGTTTCGAGGATATCCGCGCGCGTCTCGCGCAGCGTGATGCTGCCGCCTGTCGCCGCAGCAGCCACCAGAAAAGTACCGCTCTCGATACGATCGGGCATGATGCGATGCGTCGCACCATGCAACGACTCTACGCCGGTGATGGTGACCGTGTCGGTGCCGTCGCCGCTGATCCTTGCCCCCATCGCGCGCAGACAGTCAGCCAGATCGACCACCTCCGGTTCGCGCGCCGCGTTCTCCAGCACGGTCACGCCGTCGGCCAGCGCCGCCGCCATCATCAGGTTCTCGGTGCCCGTCACGCTGACGATATCAAAGAAGATGCGCGCACCTTTCAGTCGCTTGGCCTTGGCGTGGATGTAACCGTGCTCGATGGCGATCTCCGCGCCCATCGCCTGCAAGCCTTTGATATGCAGATCGACCGGACGGGAGCCGATGGCGCAACCTCCCGGCAGAGAGACCTTGGCATCACCGAAGCGCGCCACCAGCGGCCCCAGCACCAGAATGGCTGCGCGCATGGTCTTCACCATGTCATAGGGAGCTTCCCAATTGTCGATCTTGCCGCCGTTGAAAGTGATCTCATTCGGCGCCACTTCCGCAGTGACACCCATCTGCAGCAGCAGTTTGCGCATGGTGCCGACGTCGTGCAGATCGGGCAGGTTGGTCAGATGCAAAGTGTCGGCGGTCAGCAAGCTGGCGCACATGATGGGCAAAGCGGCGTTCTTGGCGCCGGAGATACGGACTTCGCCGCGCAGTGTCGCGCCGCCCTGGATGGCTAGTTTTTGCATATCAGTTCAATGAGTGGAGTTGTCTGGAGTCGCGATGGAAAGCATGGTGGCCACGTCGTAGAGATCGGCGAGACTGCGCAGGTTCTCCGGAATGTTGATGAACTCAAGTTTGCCCCCATGCTGGCGCGACCAATGCATGAGCACCCCCAGCGCGGCCGAGTCGACGGCGGTCACCCCGGCCAGATCGATGACCGAGACATTGCGCCCGGCCGAGACTTCAGTGAGCGAGGCGGCTCTCGCCGTTTCCAGCGTAAGCGGCCCGGACACCAACATGCGATCACCTTCGAACTGTATCAATTCCTATCCTTTGCTTCCTGCTGCTGCAACATCGCTGACATCGCGGTTCTTCTCAGACAGCGTCTTGATCAATCCGTCTATACCCACTTGCTTGATCTCATCGGCAAACGATCCGCGATAGCTGGTCACCAGACTGATCCCTTCCACCGTCACATCGAAGGCTTGCCATTTGCCGTCATTCTTCTTCATTTCGTAATCCACCGTCACCACACGCCCGTCCGGCACGCGTATCACCGAACGCACGGTCGACTCATCCTCACCCAGCATCCTGGCCGATTTGACCTCGACCACGGGCTCGACGTAAGTGCTGAACACTTTTGTGTATGTACGTACCAGCATGGTGCGGAATTCTTTGACCAGTGCTTCTTTTTGTTCGGGCGTCGCGGTCCGCCACGGGCGACCAACGGCCAGTTGCGTCATGCGCTTGAAATCGAAATGCGGCAAGATCTTGGCATCCACCAACGCCAGCAAACGCGCCTGATCCGACACGATCGCCTTGTCCTGCTTCACGATCGCCAGCACCTCGCGCACGGTAGCGATGATCAATCCATCGGGCGTAGCCACATCCTGCGCGAAAGCGGAGGACCAGCTTAAAGTTGCCGCCAGCAACATCATCAACAGTTTTTTCATGACTTTTCCTTTACGCCCGGACGATCACTTATCGCCCGCCTCGCTGAACAGGAACTTCCCGATCAGATCTTCCAGCACCATGGCCGACTGCGTCTTCCTGAACACGCCGCCATCCTGCAACACCTCTTCATCGCCGCCGGGGATCAGCCCGATGTATTGCTCGCCCAGCAGACCCGAGGTCAGGATGTTGGCGAATGTGTCCTTGGGGAACTCGTAGCGCTTGTCTACGCTGATCGTCACCTTGGCTTCGTAACGGTCGGTATCCAGCGTGATGCTGCTCACCCGCCCCACCAGCACGCCGGCACTGCGCACCGAAGCAGTCGGCTTCAAGCCCCCCACATTGGTGAAGTACGCCGACAACTGGTAGGTCTCCGACACGTTATAGGTGCTCAAGTTTCCGACCTTCAGTGCCAACACCACCAAAGCGGCGATACCCGCCACCACGAAAGCCCCCACCCACAGATCCAATGTCGTACGTTGCATCGTCAAACTCCCCTGAACATGAATGCGGTCAAGATGAAATCAAGCATCAAGATCGCCAAAGATGATTCCACCACCGTGCGCGTGGTCGCGCCCGATACGCCTTCCGCAGTCGGCGGCGCATCGAAACCTTCGAACAGGGCGATCACAGTGACCGCCACGCCGAACACAAAACTCTTGATCACACCGTTGATGATGTCCTCGCGAAAATCCACCGATGCCTGCATCTGCGACCAGAACGAGCCTTCGTCCACCCCGATCATCACCACACCGACCACATAACCGCCGAACACGCCCATCGCCGAAAATATTGCGGCCAGCAAAGGCATGGAGATGACACCCGCCCAGAAGCGCGGTGCCACCACCCGTGCGATCGGACTGACCGCCATCATCTCCATCGCGGCGACCTGCTCGGTCGCCTTCATCAGACCGATCTCGGCTGTCATCGCCGAACCGGCGCGGCTGGCGAACAGCAGCGCCGCCAGCACAGGCCCCAGTTCACGCACCAGCGACAACGCGACCAGCGAACCCAGCGCGGATTCTGAACCGTAGCGTTTCAGCGTCTCGTACCCTTGCAAACCCAGCACCATGCCGACGAACAAGCCTGCCACGCCGATGATGATGAGCGACATCACGCCGCTGGAGAACATCTCTTTCACGATAAGCTGGAAGCGGCGGAAACTCATGCCGGACTGCATCAGTGTCAGCGCCAGAAAGCGCGACGCGACGCCGAGTCGCCACACCGAATCCACGACACGATGCCCCACTCCCCGCACACTCTTGATCAACGGCATCAGTCAGTCACTCCCATGTCCTGCGCATACGTGGTGGCGGCCGGATAGTGGAAAGGCAGCGGCCCGTCCATCTCGCCGTGCACGAACTGGTGCACGAACGGATCGTTCGATGCACGAATCTCGTCCGGCGTCCCTTCCGCACGGATCACACCATCCGAAATAAAATAAACGTAATCCACGATCTTCAGCGATTCCTGCACATCATGTGTCACCACCACCGAAGTCGTGCCCAACGCGTCGTTCAGCTTGCGGATCAATTGCCCCACCACCGAGAGCGAGATGGGATCGAGTCCGGCGAACGGCTCGTCATACAGGATCAACATCGGGTCCAGCGCGATTGTGCGCGCCAGTGCGACCCGCCGCGCCATGCCGCCGGAAAGTTCCGCCGGCATCAACTGATGGGTACCGCGCAAGCCGACCGCGTGCAACTTCATCATCACCAAATCATGGATGATCTCTTCCGGCAGATCGGTGTGTTCGCGCATCTGGAAAGCGACATTGTCGAACACCGACATATCGGTGAACAAAGCGCCGAACTGGAACAGCACGCCCATCTTGCGGCGCATCTCATACAGGCCTTTTTCATCCAGATCGTGGATGACCTTGCCGTCGATGCGCACCTCGCCACGTGTCGGGCGCAACGCGCCACCGATCAGCCTGAACAGCGTGGTCTTGCCGCAACCGCTGCCGCCCATCACGGCGATCACCTTGCCCTTACCAAAGGACATGTTGATTCCGTTCAGCACGGGCCGCTGATCGTACGAGAAGTTCACATCCCGTATTTCAACTAATGCTTGTTCGGACACAAATACACCTCGACTGATAATCAGGCGCGCATTCTATCACCTCGCCTGTTCAGATTCGCCATGCTCGACCGTCCGGCATTCCTGCCGTAGCGTCGGCTTGAGCTCAGCCCGATTACTGGCTATCCTGCGCGCGTTGCCCAACCACCGCATACCAATACATTGACTACTGACGTCCGCCCCAGCCTGCTCATCGTCGATGACGATCCACTCATACGTGATTCGCTGCATCTGGCGCTCTCGGACGAATTCGACATCCTGCTGGCCGAGGACCGGCCGCAAGCCGTTCGATTGGTGCGCGAGCTGACCGTGCCACCGCAACTGGCACTGGTCGATCTGGGGCTGCCGCCCACCCCGCACCGCCCGCAGGAAGGCTTCCGTCTGATCGCAGAGCTGCTGGCCCACGCTCCCGACATCAAGATCATCACCCTCTCCGGACAGAGCGACGAAGGCAATGCCCGGCATGCGCGCGCATTGGGCGCCTTCGAATTCGTGGCCAAACCCAGCAGACCAGAGGCCTTGCGCGCCGAATTACGCGCCGCCCTCATCGCCCAACACAGCGAACGCAGGAGCGCCGCCTATAACGAACAGCAACTTGGCATCATCGGTGACAGCCTGCCTATCCGCACGATGCGTGACCAGATCAGGCTCTACGCTAACACGCCCTATCCGGTACTGATCCAGGGCGAATCCGGCAGCGGAAAAGAATTGGTGGCCGCCGCGCTGCAGAAGCTGAGCCGCGATCCCAATGCCCCCTTCATCGCCATCAACTGCGCCGCGATCGCCCCCAATCTGCTTGAATCCACCTTGTTCGGCCATGCCAAGGGCGCATTCACAGGCGCGACCACCGCCCAAGTGGGGTTCTTTGAAAAGGCAGCCGACGGCACCCTGTTCCTCGACGAGATCGGCGAGCTGCCCCAGGAGTTGCAAGCCAAACTGTTGCGTGTGCTGGAGAACGGCGAATACCAGCGCGTGGGCGAGACCGCCACCCGCAAGAGCAATGCGCGCATCGTCGCAGCGACCAACCTGATCCTGGCCCAAGCGGTACGCAGCAACGACTTCCGCAGCGACCTGTTCCATCGTCTCAGCGTATTCACCATCAACGTCCCTTCATTGCGCACGCTGGGCGAAGACAAGGTGTTGCTGCTCGATCATTTCCGGCGCATCTATGCCCAGCAGATGCAAAGTACCCCGTTCACGCTGGATGAATCCGCGGAAGCAAGCTGGAAGAGCTATAGCTTTCCCGGCAACACCCGCGAACTGCGCAACATCGTGATCCGCCTAGTCACCAAACACCCCGGTGCACGACTCACTGCCAGACAGCTTGAGAGCGAGTTCGACCTGCACCCTGAATTGTCCGACGGACTGACCACCTTACCCGAAGCCGGCGTGCATGCGCGCTTGCAACAAGGCGACTTCAATCTGGATGATCTGCTGATGGGCTATGCTCAAACGTATATCGATGCCGCCATGGAACTGGCGCACGGCAATGTGAGCGAAGCGGCCAAACTGCTCGGCATCGCGCGCACCACCCTGTACAGTCGCATGGAAGCATTGCAAAAACACAGATCGCAGCAACGCAATCAATAAGGGGAAAAGATGTATCTGGAGCACTTCGGCCTCAATGAGCCTCCGTTCAAGATCACACCGGTCACAGATTTCTTCTTCTCGGGTGCCAACCGCGGCGAGATCCTCGACGCACTGGTCTACGCCATCACCGACGGCGAAGGCATCATCAAGATCAGCGGTGAGGTCGGCAGCGGCAAAACCATGCTGTGCCGCATGCTGCTGGACAAACTGCCCACCAACATCAAGGCGATCTATCTCGCCAACCCAAGCATGTCGCGCGACGAACTGCTGTACGCCATCGCCGACCGCCTGCAACTCGACCTGGAAGGCAAGCGCGTCAACGTCATCCTGCAGACGCTGCAAAACCATCTGGAAGCGATGTACGAGCGCGGCGAACGCGTCGTGGTACTGGTAGACGAAGCCCACGCCATGCCGCTGGAGACACTGGAAGAGTTGCGATTGCTCTACAACCTGCAGGTCGGCAAACACAAATTGCTGCAGATCGTATTGTTCGGCCAGCCCGAACTGGACGAAAAACTGGCGCAGACCAATATGCGCCAACTGAAAGATCGCATCGTCCACCACTTCACCATCCTGCCGCTGTCCCCCAAGATCGTGCATGCCTATCTGATGTTCCGCATGCGGGCAGCCGGTTACAAGGGACCGGATATCTTTTCCGCCAATGCGGAAAAACAGATCGGCAAAGCCTCGCAAGGCCTGATGCGCAGAGTCAACATCCTGGCCGACAAAGCACTGCTGGCAGCTTTTGTGGAAAACACGCACAAGATCGAAGAGCGTCACGTGCAAGCGGCCTTGCGCGACAGCGAGATGACCCCGATGCGCAATTGGAACGGCCGCCGCTATGCCGCCGTACTGGGCGGGCTACTGTTGTTCAGCGCCACGCTTGCAGGATTCGTCTGGTTCCTGAATCAGGAACGTGCTTCCGAAGCGCCCAAGCCAGCCCAACCAGCAGAATTGGCGCCTATGGTTAGCACGGCAACTGCCGCAACCGTCGCACAAGCAGCGTCAGCAACGGCTGATGCAACGCCACTTGGCGATAAGCCGGTTGTCGCCGCCAGCAGCGTCGCGCCGATAGCCACGCCAACCAGCATTGTAGAAGCACGCCCTGCCCTCAAGCTCAAACAACTGCCCGGCATTCCCGCCAACAGCCTGCTGCAGCAAAGGCTGGATGCCACCGAGGCCATGTTGAATGCCGCGCCACAAGGCAGCACTAGCATCCAACTGTTCTATACCGAGAATGTGCAGCCGGCGCGCATGGAAGGATTCCTGCGCAGAGCCCGTAAATTGGGCAAGCTGGAAGAGATCTTCATCATTCCTATCGAGCTGCAGGGTCAGGATGCTTTCCGCGTGCTATATGGCAGTTTCCCCAGCAGTAGCAAGGCTCGCGCCGCTATTCCAGAACTCCCCGCACGCTATCTGGAAGCTTTTGCACCGACTCTGCACTTGCTGGAAAGTTATCAAAACCTCCCATAAGCCGATGAAAGAAAAAAATATATAGTCCATCAGGACTGTTGCGAGCCCCAGTGTTTTAGGTTACCTTTCGCCCAAACAACAGGGGGAAATGGGAATGAGGTCCAGTCACGCATTACTTTGCGCTACAGGTGTATTGCTAGCCGCCTGTAGTACGAAACCGCTCAAGCAGTCCGACATGCACATCCAGCAAACGCCGGACACCGTCGCCCGCAGCAGTGGCACCATCCCCCAACCCAGCAAACAAGCCGTCGTCCTCCCCCCTCCCAAAGCTGCAGCCAAGGTAGAAACCTACAGCGTCGTCGTCACCAATCTTCCCGCTCGCGAAGTGCTGTTTGCGCTGGCTCGGGATGCCAAGATCAACATTGACATCAATTCCGGAATTGAAGGACTGATTACCCTTAACGCCATTAATCAGACTTTGCCTCAAATCCTTGACCGCATATCTAAGCAGATCGATATGCGTTACACACTCGACAATGGGAATTTATTTGTCGAGGCTGACACTCCATTCTTAAAAACATACAAAATTGATTTCATCAATATGTCCCGGACTGTGTCCAGCAAGCTTTTCACAAGCAGCCAGGTCGGAGGCGCTTCAAGTAACACTTCTGGTGGCAACAGTGCTTCGACCACTGTAACCAGCGAAACCAAAAATAATCTAGTGGAAAGCCTGGTTGCCAACATCAAAGCCATCATTTCTGATGAGGATAGAATCAGGCACAGCGAAAAACTAGAGCTTCGCAATGAAATGCGTGCTCAAGCCGAATACGCCCAAGGCAATTCAGGCTCCGAGAACAGTAATGAGGCCAGCAACAAAGCACAGCAACCACAACAAGCTTCAAAATATGAGCCTGCAGTCAACATAAATGCCAACAGTGAAACTGGCGTCATAATTGTCCGAGCGACATCGCGCCAACACAGTAAGGTGCAAGAATTTCTCACAAAGGTGATGCAAACAGCCCGACGCCAAGTGCTGATTGAAGCAACCATCGCGGAAGTAAGCTTGAACAGCAATTATCAGCAGGGTATAAATTGGTCGAAGCTGGCATCGGGAACTTCCGGATTTTCTTTTGATTTCGGAGATGGGACTCCAACTCCAACAGCGACTGCCAATGGCATGCTAGCTATTGGCTACGCCAATCCAGCCTCGAAATTTGGAAACATAAGTAGCGCGGTTAAGTTGCTAGATTCCTTTGGCGACGTTAAGGTTCTTTCCAGCCCAAAGCTGAGTGTGATGAACAACCAAACTGCAACCATCAAGGTTGTGGACAATAGAATTTACTTCACGGTGCAGGTCACACCTGGAGGGTGTAAGAATTTTTGTGTAAACGGTCATTTGGCAGGAAACTGCCGCCACTTTGAAAGGAGTAGCAATGACCGCAGCAAAAGCACTACCAGCAGATTTGATCGACAGCCTGCTGTCTGGCTATAAGAAGCCCGAAGATCTGATAGGCGAGAACGGCCTACTCAAGCAACTCACCAAAGCACTCGTTGAACGGGCGCTGGATGCCGAGATGGAAGCCCACCTCGGCCATGCCAAGAACGATACCGTTACCAATCCCGCAGGCAACACCCGTAACGGCAAAAGCAGCAAGAAACTCAAGGGCGAGTTCGGCGAACTACCCATCGAAATCCCCCGCGACCGCCACGGCAGCTTCGAACCACAGCTCATCCCCAAGCATCAAACCCGTTGGAATGGATTTGACGACAAGATCCTGTCGCTCTACGCCCGTGGTATGACGGTGCGCGAGATACAGGGCCACCTAGAAGAAATGTATGGCACCGAGGTATCGCCTACGCTGATCTCATCCGTGACCGACGCGGTCATCGAAGAGGTCAAGGCATGGCAGTCCCGTCCGCTCGATGCGCTGTATCCCATCGTCTATCTCGACTGCATCCATGTGAAGGTACGCGATAGCGGCAGCGTACGTGCGAAGGCGGTGTATCTGGCGCTGGGCATCAACATGGCTGGCGAGAAAGAATTGCTGGGCATCTGGATCGCCCAGACCGAGGGGGCGAAGTTCTGGTTGCAGGTGGTGACCGAACTCAAGAACCGTGGCGTGCAGGACATCTTCATCGCCTGCGTGGATGGCTTGAAAGGCTTCCCGGAAGCCATCGAGACGGTCTATCCCAAGACCGCCGTGCAGCTGTGTATCGTGCACATGGTGCGCTACAGCCTGAACTACGTGAGCTGGAAACTACGCAAGGAGATTGCTGCCGACCTGCGCAGCATCTACGCAGCCGCCACCGTCGAAGAGGCCGAGCAGAATCTGAACGAGTTCGAAGAGAAATGGGGCTCGGCCTACGCGCCCATCGCACAATCCTGGCGACGCAACTGGCCACGCATCATCCCGTTCTTCGACTACCCACCGGAGATCAGGAAGGTGATCTACACCACCAACGCCATTGAGTCGGTGAACATGAGCCTGCGCAAGATCACCAAGAACAGGGGCTCGTTCCCAACTGATGAGTCGCTATTGAAATTGTTTTACTTGGCGCTGAATAACATCAGCAAGAAGTGGACGATGCCGATACGAGATTGGAAGGCTGCGTTAAATCGGTTTACTATTCAATTCGAAGATCGGATGCCGCAGCAGTAGAGAAACCCCGTTTACACAAAATTCCGGACACCCTCCACACCTGGTTCTACAACTGGCACCACTATCATCCCGGCGTCTTTCACTACTACTGCAGTACCTGTTTCAATTGGCTTCACCATGAACGTGACGCCAGAAATCAACGATTTCGACAATGTGACGATTAACGTCCGCCCTACCATTACTCGCATCATCGGTTATGTTAAAGACCCCAACCCTAATTTGGCGAATCCCTGCGGCAGCGGTGTTGCAACCTGCAACATCCCCGCAATAGACAATCAGATCCCGGAAATCAGAACGCGTGAAATCGAGTCTATTATTCGTGTGAATAGTGGGCAAATCGCCGTCTTGGGTGGCCTGATGGAAGACGAGATTGATTATCAAAGTGACGGCATCCCTTTACTCAGCGACATCCCCGGCGCTGGCAATTTATTCAAAAGTCGCAATGACACCAAAATCAAAAAAGAACTCGTCATCTTTCTTCGACCAATCGTAATCAAGGACAGCAGTCTTGATGGCGATTACGTCGGATTCCGCGATAGCTTGCCGACCAGCGACTTCCTCAAGCCCGAGAGCGAAAAGGAAACACGATGAGCTTGCTACTCGACGCGATGAAGAAGTCTGGCGAACAAGGCAAGGGCACCGGCCTGACGCTGGAGGAGCATCCCAATCAGTCGACAGCCTATGTAGCCCCGGAAAGCACGCCGACTGAAACTTCGCGCGCCGCAGGACAAGCCCTGTTTGCGGCAAAGAAGAAAAAAGAGCCGCCTCGCCGTCGCTGGAAACTGGGGCTGGTTCCGACCACCTTTCTGATCTGCAGCACGATAGGCGCAGGTTACGGCTATTACGTCTGGACCGAGCTCAACC
This sequence comes from Sideroxydans sp., assembly GCF_054604835.1. Taxonomy (NCBI): domain Bacteria; kingdom Pseudomonadati; phylum Pseudomonadota; class Betaproteobacteria; order Nitrosomonadales; family Gallionellaceae; genus Sideroxydans; species Sideroxydans sp. Next base: position 29,682 of record NZ_JBTSFG010000007.1, read on the forward strand.
CGCCCGTCAGACGCCCTGCACCGCGCCCCGTACCTGTCGCGGCTGCGCCGATCACCCCGCCACCGGCCGCGCCGCGCCTGGTCGCAGACATCGCGCCGGAGCCGGTCCCCGTGCAAGCAGCAGAACCAACCCCGACCGTTACGCCGCCGGTAACCGAGACGGTCAAAGCGGCACCGGCCCAACCTGTCACCCGACGCGCCACCGAACGCACACCTCGCCGCCTGACCATCCAACGCCAGCCCAAGGCGGACACCATCACCCCGGCATTGCAGGATGCCTGGCAGGCGTATCAACGCGGCGAGTATCTGTCGGCTGCCCAGGGCTACCACAACGTGCTCGCTCAGGATGCCCGCAACCGCGATGCCTTGCTTGGCCTGGGCGCGGTTGCGCAGCAACAGGGACAGGATCAGACTGCGCAACACTACTACCGTCAGGTGTTGTTGCTCGACCCCCGCGATCCGGTCGCTTTGGGGGCGATGGCTTCCTACAGCACGGACCAGGTCGACTCCGAAGTGCGGTTGAAGCAGATGCTGTCCGAACAACCGCAAGCCGCAGCCTTGCATTACGCACTGGGCAACACCTATGCGGACCAGTCACGCTGGGCAGAGGCACAGCAGTCCTACTTCAGCGCGCGCGCACTAGAGCCGGGCAATGCATTGTTCACCTTCAATCTGGCCGTCAGTCTGGATCATCTTGGTCAAAGCAAGCTGGCTGCCGATCATTACCGCCAGGCGCTGGATTTGGACAGCAGCAATAGCGCCGGCTTCGATCACGTACAGGCACAGCGTCGTCTGAATGAACTGACCTCTCCCCGCTAGGAACGACGATGGCCGCACCGCAACAACAGTTCCAGCAGCCGATCGGACAATTGCTCATCGCCAAGGGCGTCATCAGCGAAGACCAGTTGCGTATCGCCACCCAAGAGCAGAGCAAATCCCCCCAACCGCTGGGGCGCTTACTGGTTCGTCTCGGCTTCCTGTCCGAGGCGACCATCCGCGACGTGCTGTCCGAAAACCTGGGACAGGAGAGCGTCGATCTGGCGAACGTGATCGTCGATTCCGCGGCCGTGACGATGATTCCGAAGGAAGTCGCGCGGCGCTATCAATTGGTGCCGATCTCGGTGGATGCGGCCAACAAGAATCTGACGCTCGCCATCGCCGATCCGGACAACATCATCGCGCTGGATCAGGTGCGCGCGTTGCTCAAGGACGAGTACCGGCTGATCACGCTGCTGGCCAGCGAATCCGACATCCTGCGCGCGATCGACCAGTATTACGGCTTCGAACTTTCCATCGACGGCATCCTGCACGAGATCGAACCGGGCGAACTGGAACACCAGGGCCTGCAGCAAGGCGTCAATGAATTCAGCCAGCCGGTGGTACGTCTGATCGACGCGCTGCTGACCGAAGCCGTGCAGCAGAACGCCTCCGACATCCACTTCGAACCTGAGAACAGTTTTCTGCGCATCCGCTACCGCGTGGACGGCGTGCTGCGCCAAGTGCGCAGTCTGCACAAGAGTTTCTGGCCGGCCATGGTGGTGCGCCTGAAGGTGATGAGCGGCATGAACATCGCCGAGACGCGCGCGCCACAGGATGGCCGCATCTCGCTGCGTCTGTCCGGTCGCCCCATCGATTTCCGCGTCGCTTCGCACCCCACCCAGTATGGCGAGAATCTGGTGCTGCGCATCCTGGACCGCCAGAAAGGCATCGTGCCGATCAACCAGCTCGGGCTGGACGACATCGCGCTCTCAACGCTGCTTTCCATCATCTCCAAACCGGAAGGTATCGTGCTGGTCACCGGCCCGACCGGCTCCGGCAAAACCACCACGCTCTATTCCATCCTCAATCATGTGAACACCGAATCGGTGAACATCATGACCTTGGAAGATCCGGTGGAATATCCGATCCCGCTGATCCGCCAAAGCTCGGTGAACGAAGCCGCCAAGCTCGATTTCGTCAGCGGTATCCGCTCCCTGATGCGTCAGGACCCGGACATCATCCTGGTCGGCGAGGTGCGCGACCATCCGACTGCCGAGATGGCGTTCCGCGCCGCGATGACCGGCCACCAGGTGTATTCGACGCTGCATACCAACTCTGCCGTGGGCGCCATCCCGCGCTTGCTCGATATTGGCATCCTGCCCGACATCCTGGCCGGCAACATCATCGGCATCGTGGCGCAGCGCCTGATCCGCATGCTGTGCCGCCATTGCAAATATCCTTACCAGCCCGACCTGTCGGAACGGAAACTGCTCGGCCTGCACCACAACGAAGAGGTCACCCTCTACCGCGCAGCCGGTTGTGACATCTGCCACCATCAGGGCTACTCTGGACGTCAAGCCATCATGGAGATCCTCAAGATGGATTCCGACATGGACGACCTGGTCGCGCGTCGCGCCAGCATCCGCGATATCAAGCACGCCGCATTGGAAAGCGGTTTCCGCCCACTGGCGCAGGACGGCATCAGACGTATCTTGCAGGGCGTCACTTCCGTGGCGGAAGTCTCGCGCGTAGTCGACCTCACTGATCGGCACTAACGCCCCATGGCCCTCTATCTCTACAAAGCAATCGACAGCGACGGCAAGCGCGCCAAAGGACTGCAGGATGCAGCCAATCTGATCGACCTGGAGATGCGCCTCAAGCGCGGCGGTCTGGATCTGATCAGTGCAAAGGAGGAAGACCATGCCGCCTCCTTCGGTTCAACCAAGGTCAAACGCGTCGATCTCATCACTTTCTTTTTCAACCTTGAGCAACTTTCGCGGGCTGGCGTGCCGCTGCTGGAATGCCTGGCCGATCTGCGCGACACCATGGAGGAACCCTCCTTCCGCGAGATCATCGCCAGCATGGTGGAATCCATCGAGAGCGGAAAGAAACTATCGCAAGCGATGGCAGAACATCCCAACGCTTTCGACAAGATCACCGCCAACCTGACCAAGGCCGGCGAGGACAGCGGCAGATTGGTAGATGTGTTCAAACACCTCATGGAATCGCTGAAGTGGCAGGACGAGATGGCCTCGCAGACCAAGACCATGATGATCTATCCTGCTTTCGTCGGCACCATCGTGCTGGCCATCACCTTTTTCCTGATGATCTATCTGGTGCCGCAGTTGGTGGGATTCATCAAAGGCATGGGGCAGGAAATTCCCATCCAGACACGCATCCTGCTGGCCACGTCCGATATTTTCGTAAATTACTGGTATGTAATTTTGCTCACACCGTTCGTGCTGTTCGGCAGCTTCAAACTGGCACTGCTGGTCAATCCCAAGCTGCAATACCACGTGGACAACCTCAAGCTGAACATTTGGCCCACCGGCCCTATCCTGCGCAAGATCATTCTGGCCCGCTTCGCCAACACCTTCGCCATGATGTACAGTTCCGGCATCACCATCCTGGACTGCATCGCCAATTCGCGCGATCTGGTGGACAATCAGGTCATCGCGCAGAGCCTGCAGAATGTCATGAGCGAGATCGAAGCCGGCAAGAATCTGACACAGAGCTTCCAGAAGACGGGCATCTTCCCGCCTCTGGTCGTGCGTATGCTGAAGGTCGGCGAGGCCACCGGCCAGCTCGACCAGGCACTGCTCAACGTCAGTTATTTTTATGATCGCGACGTGAAGGATGCGATCAAAAAGGTGCAGGTCATGATCGAGCCGGCCATGACACTGATCCTTGGCGCACTACTCGGCTGGGTGATGCTATCTGTCCTCTCGCCCATCTACGACCTCATCGGCAAAGTACAGCTCTGACTATGGCACGCACCCTGTTATTCCTTAGCGCAGAAAACTTCCAGGCCTACCTCTGGAACGGCAGCGGCCTGAGCTTCGCGCATGAGTTCAGCAACGACGCGGACGGTCGCGAGCAGTTCTCCGCCTTCGTCGAACAGCATCGCAACCCGACCTATCTGCTGGTCGACATCATCGAGGAAGACTTTCATCTAGAGACCATCCCGCATCTGATCGGTCCCAACCGCAAAGCGCTCATCGGCCGCAAGTTCGAGCAGTACTACCGCAGCACCCCTTTCCGTCAGGCGACCCTGCTCAAGCGGCAGGAGGAAGGTCGGCGCGATGACGAATATCTGTTCTCGGCCCTGACCAATCCGCAGCGCATCACGCCCTGGCTGGATGCATTGCTGGAGAACCATGTGCCGCTGGCGGGCATCTACTCCATCCCCAACATCAGCGCACCGTTGCTCAAAGACATCCAATCCGAGCACATCCTGCTGTTGACCTGGGAGCGCAACGCCGGCTTGCGCCAGACCTATTTCCACAACAAGCGGCTGCATTTCTCCCGCCTGATCCCGATCAACGAGAGCGGTACGCTGATCGATTCGGTCATTTCCGAGACACCGCGCACGCAGCAATACCTGAAGAGCCTTTCATTGCCACCACCCGGTGAGGTTCTGGAAGTCTATATCCTTTGCCACGCGAACGAGATCGCGCAGCTCAATACGCAGCTCGCCAGCAGCGGCGATATGCATTTCAACTATCTGGACATCACCGATTTCGCGCGCCGCCACAAGTGCAAACAGGAAATCGCAGATTCCGACTGCACCCCGCTGTTCCTCAACCTGCTTGCAGCGAAGCCGCCCAGCGCCCACTATGCCGGTTCACAGCACACCCATTTCTTCATGTTGTGGCAACTGCGTTTCGTCTTGTTCGGGCTGGCTTTCGTCATTTTGCTGCTTGGCCTGTTGTGGAGTGGCATGGCTTTCTGGCAAAGCGAGCAGTTCTCTGCGGAGACGACCCCGCTGAACCAGCAAACGACTCAACTTCAAACACAGGCGCAAGGGATACAGCGTAACTTCGCCAACACCTCAGTGCCCGCTGCCGACATGAAGACAGCAGTGCTGTTGGCTCGCAGCCTGAACCAGTATTCGCACCCACCTCAAGAGATCATCTATGAGTTGAGCGCTGTGCTGGAATCCTTCCCGCGCATCACCTTGAACAATCTGTCATGGCGCACCAGCCCTGAGGATGCAGCCCCTTCCCAGTATCCCGCGCAGGTCATCACTTTCATCGGCTCCCTTGCAGGATTCGGCAGCGACCACCGTGGCGCGCTGGCTTATCTCGAGCAGTTCGAGCAAGCCTTGATCCAGCGCGGCTATGCCGTCAGCGCCACAGCACTGCCACTGGATATCACATCCAAAGGCAGCATCAGCGGCCAGAGTGCCGGATCTTCGCAAGGCCAGTTCACCCTAAAGATCATATGGAGGACCCCGTCATGAGCTTCACCACAGACGACCTCGGCGAGATCAAATGGAGTCTGCTCGCCTGCCTGATCAGCGCAGGCTTCGCGGTCGGGGTTATCAATTACAGCGCCACCATCCAGCAGCAATCCCTTAAGGATCTTCAGCAAGCGCAGCGCCAACTCAATACAGCGCGCGACCTTCTCCTCACTGCACAGAACGACCAGGAGAACATGGCCTCGTACCAGATGGAATATGACGCATTGGTCGCGCAGAAAGTCATCGGTAACGAGCAGCGGCTGGATTGGATCGAAGGTCTGGAAAAGTTGCGCAAACAAAACCTGCTACCGGATTTCAAATACACGATAGGCCCGCAAACTTCCTACGCTCCCAACCCGCCGCTGAATGCAGGCAACTTCGCACTCAGCCTCAGCCCCTTATCCATGGAGTTCGATCTGCTGCACGAAGGCCAGCTCCTGAATTTCTTTGAAGCGCTGAGTCGCCAGATGCCGGGCTGGTTCCTGCTCGACAAGTGCGCCCTTTCCCGTACTGACGACGCGCAAAACGGCGGCGTCATGCTGAAAGCAGCATGCGCAGGAGGCTGGTTCACCATGAAGAACCGGGACACGCCATGAAAATCCGATTCGCTTTGATTCTGCTTACCCTGGTCTCTACCACAACCGTGCAAGCTGCCGAATTGGGCCGTCTGTTCTTTACCCAGAATGAACGCGCGCAACTGGAACGGCAGCATGTACTCAGTGCCGACGAGCCCGGCAACGACAGCCACTCTCTCATCGTCAACGGCATGATCCAACGCGATGGCGGGAAGCGCATCATCTGGATAAACGGCGAGCAACAAGCCGCCGGTTCTGCCGACTCGCGCACACCGGCCAGCGTACCGGTGATCCTGCCGGGAAAGACCGAATCGGTGAAGGTCAAGGTCGGGCAGCGGCTGATGCTGGACAGTCCCGTTACACCATCAAGCTCCCAGCCTTCAAAAATGCAAGCCTCGAACGACGATTAAACCATGTCGCACTTGCCGCATAAATTTGCCCGACACTTTCAAAGTTTGCACACTCAGAGAGGTGCGGTCTTTATGGTGATGGCGGTCATATTGGTGCTGGGCGTTTCAGCGGCATTGGTCGGCACTTTGAGTAATGCCGGCCTCAAAATCAAGCGAGATGAGAAGACTACCTTGGCGCTGGCACAAGCCAAGGAGGCCCTGATAGGGCAATCCATACTATATTCCGATTACCCAGGTAGCCTACCTTGCCCAGATACAGATAATGATGGTGAGTCAGATGCAGGAGGCTCAGGAAATTGCCCCCAATACATTGGCCGTCTCCCTTGGAAAACGCTTGGCCTTTCTGACCTGCGCGACGCGACTGGCGAGCGGCTGTGGTACACCCTATCTAGCAATGTACGCCGATATGACTCGGTCATGCCACTCAACAGCAACACAGAAGGCACATTGGATATTGACGGAGGGAACACCAATCTAATGGCCATCGTATTTGCCCCCGGCGCACCTGTATCATCACAAACACGTGGCGATATTAGTACTGCATGCACGTCCCCCGCATCATCCGACCCCAAATGCATCCCATCAAATTATCTGGAAGGCAGCAACGGCAACGCCAGCCTAGGCTCTTCCCCCAACACGACCTACCAAAGCTCTGCCTCCAGCCCGGACTTCAACGATCAACTAATCACCATTTCCCATGACCAGCTATTCACAAGGGTAGAGCAGCGTGTCGGCGGGGAATTCAGACGGCACCTGAATAACTACTATTCATCGTGGGGGGCCTATCCATTTGCCGCCCCTTTTTCTACAGCAAATTACAAAGGGGCGGTCTCTACTTACGAAGGCTTGTACCCATTCGGCAATCTGAATGGTATCGGCTCCTCACCTCCCAACCCAGAATGGTCCTCTTCGCCAATCACCATCTCCTTCAGTAGCGGCTCTACACCAATATTCGATTGCGAGCGTAGGGACAGTGACTGGAACAATTCGCGCGTGCGCTGCACTGCTGATGCCTCCTATGCCACCCTGCCCGCTGGCGCCACCGTCACCATGACGGCGAAGCTCCAGAATGTCGGGCGTGGTTTCTGGCAAATGTTCAGTCTTGATATAAACAACAACGGTATTTACGACAGCAACGAACAGGTCAGAGTACGCGACCGCTACGGGAACTACCAACTTGCCAAAACCATCTTCGATCCGGATTCCATTTCCGTTAGCGGCACACTGAACTACTCGGACGGCAGCGCTACTGTCGTCTTCTCCGCCAAAGGCAAGTCTGGAGGTAGCCAATTCCAGCGCATCGATATGCGTAACATCCAGTACGAGTCTGGCACCTTAGCAAACTGGATCCAGAACAACCAATGGCAGCAGCTGCTGTACTACGCCGTCTCTCAAGGCAACGCACCAGCAGGCAGCGGTGGCGGCAGCATCACCTGTACCACAACATCCGGAGCCTATCAGTGCCTGACACTTTCCGGCGCACATAGCGGAAACGACAGAAAAGCTGTGATCATCATGACGGGTAGCGCGCTCTCAGGACAATCACGTTCATCTACCTCCGCACTTTGCAGTGCGACTGGAACCTACATACAGACCGCAGCGTGCATCTCAAATTATCTGGAAAGCGAAAATTCTTCGACAGGAGACAAGACATTCGAGAATCAGCCAGCTTCCACTTCGTTCAACGATCAGGTCATTGTTGTCGCACCATGAGGCTTACCCCGCCCCCCTTTATGCCACCCCGTACCAACCTTGGATTTACGCTGGTCGAAATGGCCATGGTGCTCGCTATCGTGGCGTTGCTTATGGCAGGTCTTCTGCCGTCTCTATCAAGCCAAGTCGAACAGCAACGCAGAACTGAGACTCGAAAGCAAATTGATGTGATTCAGCAGGCACTAATGGGATTTTCCGTAATAAACGGTCGTTTGCCATGCCCATCCACTACAACGGACCCCGCCGATGCCAATTATGGCGTTGAAGATGGAACATGTTCCAGCGCCCCAACCAGTGAAGGGTATTTACCATGGAAGACACTAGGTGTTCCCGAGATTGATGCTTGGGGCAGCAAACGAGCCAGCAGCAGTGATCTATGGTTAGGCTACTGGCGGTATCGCGTGAATCGAAATTTTGCCGTCCCATTTTCGATAACGACCAACCCCGACACAGCCGACAAACTGGTGGTACAGGATTTAAGCGGAAATCCTTTGACTTCTGTTTCAGAGCGCCCCATCGCAATCGTCTTTTCCACTGGCCCCGATTTGACTGGAAACCTGCAGAATGCCAGTAGCTCATTCGAAGCCACTACAGGTACTTATCAAAGCGACACACCCAGCACCACCTTTGACGATATCCTGATCTGGATTTCTCGCCCGCAATTGATCAACCGCATGGTCGCCGCAGGCAAACTTCCCTAAGCCCTGCGCCAGCTCGTCCCCTGCGCGTTGTCTTCCAGCACGACCCCCGCCTCCAGCAACGCTTTCCGGATGCGATCTGCCTCGGCGAAGTCCTTGGCTCTTTTGGCGGCGATGCGGGCTTCGATCTGCGCATTGATCGCTGCATCGTCCAATCCACCAGCCGTCGCGCTGCCCTGCAGGAATTCCTGCGCATCTCTTTGCAACAGACCGAGCACACCAGCCAGCGCCTTTAGCTGTGCGGCGGCCTCACCTGACTGACTGCGGTTCGCCTCGTTGACGAGGTCGAACAATACGGCGACAGCTTCCGGGGTGTTGAAGTCGTCGTCCATGGCGGCTTTGAAACGCTGGGCGTAAGGCTCGTTCCAATCCACTTCACGCGCATCAGCAGTTGCTGACTTCAAAGCCGTATAGAGTCTCGTCAGTGCACCCTTGGCATCATCCAGATGTTGATCTGAGTAATTCAGCGGGCTGCGATAGTGCGCGCGCAGGATGAAGAAGCGCACCACTTCGGCGTCGTACTTCTTCAGCACCTCGCGGATGGTGAAGAAGTTGCCGAGCGATTTGGACATCTTTTCGTTGTCCACACGCACGAAGCCGTTGTGCATCCAGTAGTTCACATACTGGCAGCCATGCGCGCCTTCGCTCTGCGCGATCTCGTTCTCGTGGTGCGGGAATTGCAGGTCGGCACCGCCGCCGTGGATGTCGAAATGCTTGCCCAGCAATTCGGAACCCATCGCGGAACATTCCAGATGCCAGCCGGGACGGCCCTTGCCCCACTTTGACTCCCACTGAACCTCCTCGGCCTCGCCTGCTTTGGCATGTTTCCACAGCACGAAATCGAGCGGATCGTTCTTGTCCGAAGCCACTTCTACACGCTCACCGGCACGCAGGTCTTCCAGCGACTTGCCGGATAGCTTGCCGTAGCCATCGAATTTGCGCACCGCGTAGTTCACGTCGCCATCCGCCGCTTTGTAAGCGAGTCCGTTCTGTTCCAATTGCTCGACCATCTGCAACATCTGCGGGATGAACTGCGTCGCGCGCGGCTCGTGGTCCGGACGTTGCACGCCGAGCGCATCGGCATCTTCGTGCATCGCGTCGATGAAACGCTGTGTCAGGGCATGGATGGATTCCTTGTTCTCGGCAGCGCGCTTGATGATCTTGTCGTCGATGTCGGTGATGTTGCGCACGTAGGTCACGTCGTAACCGGATGCCTTGAGCCAGCGATAGACCATATCGAACACCACCATCACGCGCGCATGACCCAAGTGGCAGTAGTCGTACACAGTCATGCCGCACACGTACATGCGCACTTTGTTCGCTTCTATAGACTTGAATTCCTGTTTGTCACGGGCGAGTGTGTTGTGGATCTTCAGCATGTTATTTCTGCTCTTTCGCCCAAGAATCCTTCAGCGTCACGGTGCGGTTGAACACCAACTTACCGCCCGGCTGATGGTCGCGGCGGTCGGTCACAAAATAGCCAAGGCGCTCGAACTGGTAGCGCGTTTCCGGCGCAGCATCCTTTGCGCAGGCTTCCACCCAGCCTTGCACCACTTCCAGCGAATGCGGGTTGAGATGCGACAGGAATTCCACCTCTCGGTCGCCATCCGGTTCCGGCACGTTGAACAGGCGGTCGTACAGGCGGATCTCGGCCGGCAGCGCATGTTCGCGCGACAGGAAATGGATCACGCCCTTGACCTTGCGGCCTTCCGGGTTCTTGCCCAGCGTGTCATGGTCGATGCTGCACTTGAGTTCTATCACCTTGCCGGACGCATCCTTCACCGCCTCGTCGCAACGCATCACATAGCTGTGGCGCAGGCGGATCTCGCCGCCGAGGGTGAGGCGCTTCCAGCCGGGTGGCGGTACTTCGGCGAAGTCGTCTGCTTCGATCAGCAATTCTTTGCCGAACGGCACTTCACGCTTGCCCAGTTCCGGCACGTTGGGATGGAAATCCGCTTCGCGTGTCAGTGCGCCCTCGGCATTGGTTATGGTCACTTTCAACGGATTGATGATGGCCATCACGCGCGGCACGCGCAACTCCAGATCTTCGCGGATCGCGCCTTCCATGATTGCCATGTCGACGCTGTTCTCGCTCTTGGAGACACCGATGCGTTTGGCGAACTCACGGATGCCTTCCGGTGTGTAACCGCGACGGCGCATACCGCTGATGGTGGGCATGCGCGGGTCGTCCCAACCGCTGACTTTTTTCTCGTTCACCAGTTGCAGCAGCTTGCGCTTGCTGGTGATGGTGTAGTGCAGTTCCAGGCGCGAGAACTCGTACTGGCGCGGATGGCAAGGGATGGTGATGTTGTCCAGCACCCAGTCGTACAGCGGGCGATGATCCTCGAACTCCAGCGTACAGATAGAATGGGTGATGCCTTCCAGTGCGTCGGAGATGCAGTGGGTATAGTCGTACATCGGGTAGATGCACCACTTGTCGCCGGTACGGATATGGTGCGCACGGCGGATGCGGTAGATCGCCGGATCGCGCATATTCATGTTGGGCGAAGCCATGTCGATCTTGGCGCGCAGCACCATGGCGCCATCGGCGAACTCACCGGCCTTCATGCGCGCGAACAGGTCGAGGTTCTCTGCCACACTGCGATCGCGGTTGGGGCTGTTCTTGCCCGGCTGGGTCAGCGTGCCGCGATATTCGCGCATCTGCTCCGGCGTCAGATCGTCCACATACGCCAAGCCTTTATTGATCAGCTCGACGGCGAAGTCGTGCAGCGCATCGAAGTAATCCGACGCCCAGCGCACCTCTCCGTTCCATTCAAAACCGAGCCAGCGCACGTCATCCTGAATGGACAGTGCATATTCCTCGCTCTCTTTCTCCGGATTGGTGTCGTCGAAACGCAGGTTGCACAGGCCGTTGTAATCCTTGGCAAGACCGAAGTTGAGACAGATCGACTTGGCATGCCCGACATGCAGATAGCCGTTCGGCTCGGGCGGGAAGCGCGTGACGATGCTCGTGTGTTTGCCGCTTGCCAGGTCGGCATCGATGATGGTGCGGATGAAGTTCGAAACAGGGGTCGGGGCGGGTGTGTTGCTGCTCATGTCTATGCCAATGATGCGTTGCTATGAAGATGCGTGATTCTACCCGAAACCGGCAGATGGCCGCCCCACACTTCCTCGCGCAGGCAATCAGTGTATGAGAGTCGCTTCTTTGGTAGAATCGCGTGCGTTTGGCGCACTCGGCCGGCAACATAACCCTATCAAGAAAAAGACCAAAATGGATACATTGAAAAGATTCGCAACCGGTGTCGCACTATGCGCGCTACTTACATTCAGCCTCGGCAGCCATGCCGACGAGATACAGGACGCCAACAAGCTCTTCAAACAGGGGCAGCTGACGCAGGCACTGGACAAGGTGAACGGCTATCTGGCGAACAAGCCCAAGGACGCACAGGCACGCTTCCTCAAAGGCCTCATCGTCAATGAGCAGGGTGACGCAGTGGGGGCCATCGCCATCTTCACCGAATTGACCAACGACTATCCAGAATTGCCGGAGCCCTATAACAACCTCGCCGTGCTGTATGCCGGACAAGGGCAATACGAAAAAGCCAAAGTCGCACTGGAGATGGCGATCCGCACCCACCCGAGCTATGCCACCGCGCACGAGAACCTCGGCGACATCTACGCCAAGATGGCCAGCCAAGCCTACGACCGCGCGCTGCAACTGGACAAGAACAACACCGGCACCAAGACCAAGCTCGCCCTGATCCGCGATCTGTTCGGCAAGGGTACTCAGAACGCGACACCAACGACACCCGCTCTGGCAGTCGCGGCCGCGGCCCAACCTGCCGCACCGGCGAAGCCCGTTGTGGCCGCGAAGCCCGCACCTGCTCAGCCGATCGTGGCAGCACCGACGCCAGCCAAGACAGAACCTGCCGCAACAGCCGTTGCTGCACCGCCAGTCGTGGCCACAGCACCGGTCGTGGCAGTCGCACCACCTGCCAAGGCAATCCCTGCGGCTAAGCCGGTTGCAGCAGCAACCGATGCAAGCGCGGAGGTCATGCAAGCGACGCGCGATTGGGCCGCCGCCTGGGCTGCCAAGAATGTGAAGCGCTATCTGGGCTTCTATGCGGCCGAATTCAAGACGCCCAATGGTGAAGCGCGCAAAGCCTGGGAACAGATGCGCAATGATCGCGTTAGCAAGCCCAAGTCCATCAAGGTCGGCATCGACAATGCCAAAGTCGAGGTCATCGACGACAGCCATGCGCGCATCAGCTTCCGCCAGACCTACAACGCCAGCCACTTCAAGAGCATCAACAACAAGACGCTGCACTGGGTCAAAACGGCCGCCGGCTGGCAGATCGCGGATGAGCGCAGCGACAACTAATAGATGAAGACACGGCTCAATCCCCTTCTGTTGCTCTTGTCCTGCTTCGGGCTCAGCGCCCATGCGGAGCCGGATTCGCGCGACATGGAACAGCAGCTGGCCAGAAGCTTGCAGGCAGTCAGTGATAATCGGCTCGATGTCGCGCTAAATGAAGTCGATTCCCTGCTCAGACTCAATCCGAACTTCAAACTCGCACAACTGGTAAAGGGCGATCTCTTGCTGGCCCGCTCGCGTTCCATCAGCGAATTCGGTGATGCCCCGAATGCCCCGCGCGACCTTGTGCAAGACCTGCGGGAAGAGGCACAAGTGCGTTTGCAGCGCGCGCAGCAACAGCAGCCCGTCGCCGTGCCGCGTTATCTATGGCGTCTCAACCCCAAGCAACAGCACGCGGTGGTTGTGGATACCAGCAAATCCACACTCTATCTTTACGAGAACGTAGATGGCGAGCCACGCTACGTCGCCGATTTCTACATCAGCATGGGGAAAAAGGGGCCGGACAAAGTCGTCGAGGGAGACCAAAAGACCCCGCTCGGCGTCTACTTCGTGGACAGCTATATCCCCCGCCACAAGCTGGCCGACTTGTATGGCTCAGGCGCATTCCCGATCAGCTACCCGAACGAATGGGATCAACGCCAGGGGCGCAAAGGTCACGGCATCTGGCTGCATGGCACACCGTCCGACACCTATAGCCGCCCGCCACGCGCCAGCAACGGCTGTGTCGTGCTGTCGAATGCCGACCTGAGTCGGCTGGGACGCGACATCCAGGTCGGCACCACGCCGGTCATCATCACCAATGGCATCGACTGGCTGGGCGAGTCGGACGATCAGGAGCGCGCTGCCTTGATGAAATCCATCGAACAATGGCGCAACGACTGGGAGAGCCGCGACACCGACCGTTATCTTTCCCACTATGCGGATGATTTCAATGCCGGCATCACCACGCTCTCTGACTTTGCCGCGCACAAGCGTCTGGTCAATAGCGGAAAGTCCTGGATCAAGGTGAAGATCGAGAACCTCAGTCTGTTCCCGTACCCGACCCAGCAGGATCTGGTCGTGGTGGATTTCGAGCAGCAATACGACAGCAACAACCTGAGCAATCGCATGCACAAGCGCCAGTATTGGCAAAAGCGCGATGGCCGTTGGCAGATCGTCTATGAAGGAGCCGCCTGATAATGAAATTCGTACGCATCATCCTCGCCTCACTGCTGGTAGGACTCTGCATCCTGCCCGCGCAAGCCGCATCTCTAACCAAAGGAAAATTGAAAATGGTCAAATTCGAAACCAACCACGGCACCTTCACTCTGCAACTGGACGCTGAAAAAGCGCCGATCACCACCCAGAACTTCCTCGACTATGTGAACAGCGGCTTCTACAGCAACGTCGTGTTCCACCGTGTCATCCCCAACTTCATGATACAGGGCGGCGGCTTTGAACCCGGCATGAAGCAGAAGAAGACCAACGATCCGATCAAAAACGAAGCCGCCAACGGCCTGAAGAACGACAAATACACCATCGCCATGGCGCGCACCGGCGACCCGCACTCCGCCAGCTCACAGTTCTTCATCAACACCAAGAACAACAGTTTCCTCGACTATCCCGGCCAGGACGGCTGGGGCTATTGCGTGTTCGGCAAAGTGGTCGAAGGTACGGACGTGATCGATGCGATCGGCAAGGTCAAGACCGGCAGCAGCGGTTTCCATCAGGACGTGCCCAAGGAAGATGTCATCATCATCAAGGCTGAAGTGGTTCAGTAAGGATTTAGGACTCGGGACTCAGGATTCAGTGACGCCAGCCGTGTCCCCCGAATCCCGTGTCCCGCATCCCATATCCTGAAATGCCCCATACCCTTTTCATTTCCGACCTGCACCTCAGCGAATCCCATCCGTACACGGCAGAGCAGTTCCTGCGGTTTGCCCAGGAAGTCGCGTCCAAGGCCGAAGCGCTCTACATACTGGGCGACCTGTTCGAATACTGGGCAGGCGACGACGACCTAGACAACCCCTTCCATCGCCAGATATGCGGCGCACTTTCCAATCTCGCCACAGGCGGGACACGCATCTTCATCATGCACGGCAATCGCGATTTCCTGATGGACGAGGCGCTCGCCGCCGCCTGCAAAGCCCAACTGCTGCCCGATCCAACCCTCATCGACCTTTACGGGCAAGCTACCCTCCTGACCCACGGCGACATCCTTTGCACAGGAGATAGTGCTTACCAACAATTCCGAACCACGGTACGCGCATCAGATTGGAAATCTCAATTCCTCGCACAATCCTTGAGTCAGCGCAAAGCACAGATCGAACAACTGCGTACGCAGAGCGAACACTCCAAACGCGAGAAAGCCATGGAGATCATGGACGTGAGCAACGAAGCCGTGCATACATTGTTACGCCACCACGACTATCCGCGCCTCATCCACGGCCACACCCACCGACCAGCGAAACATCTGCATCATGTGGATCGCCACACCTGCGAACGCTGGGTGCTGGGTGACTGGGATACACGGACTAACGCGTTGCGCGCCGACCGCGAAGGAATCAGCTGGTACAGCCCACAATAAAACTGCACAGATTTCTAGAACTTCTTCGGCAACCCAGCCTGCTTTAGAACCGCATTTGCGGTATGACGAGATTTGATTTTACTGTCCACGGGAAATCTGATTTCAGTAATGGGGCTGAACCATATCTCATGATCACCCTTCCCCTGCCTCTCGAATCGGCATCCCGCCTTGCTGAGAATTTCCTTCAACTGCGCCGTGAAACTCGCGACCATCAGGCCACTTTCCGATGAGCCACGTCGAAACGTCTGGAAAATAGCTCGAAAGGAACCTCCCCCCCATCAGGGTAGCCGTTCGCATCAAGCAGTTCAGGAATCAACACGTGAAGTTTGGCAAGCAATGCCTCTTCTGTATCCGCTTCCGCAACCAATCCCGGCACATCGTCGCTAGTAGCAACCCATACTTTTGCTTCATCGTCCCATTCAGCACGAACAAACAGAGATTTCATCAATCGCTCCTTGAAATTATTGTGAGGCCAGTATAACTGGATACTCGCTTTGCGTGAATGACAGGCAAAAAACAAGGGAGACCGAAGTCTCCCCTGTTTCATTGGTGCTTGTGCTTGGTTTGGATCCCGGCGAACCGGAACCCTTATGTCAGCTCAAACTTACCAAGCTGCTTCCAGCATGCCGGTGAACAGACTGTCACCATTGGAACCTTGTACTTTGCTGTACTTGGTGTAGTTGGCAACCAGCGCAACGTTCTGAGCCAAGTCATACACGGCTGTGAAAGTTGTGGAGTTGTCGGACACATCCGATGCCTTGGCAGAGCGAACAGCAGCACCCAGAGACAGAGTGTGCGGGATCACAGTGAAGTCAGCAGCAACAACGGTTGCAGACTTCTTGCCGAAGGTGCTGTCAGCAGGTGTAGACGAAGTCTGGAAGTACAGACCTGTTTCCATGCCACCCAACTCGCCGTGAGCTTGTGCACTGACTGCAGTTGCCTTGGTCTTTGCCTTGCTCCAAGTCGTAGTAGCTGCCTCGATAGCGCCATCAGCTGTATTGACTGCAAACCCAGACTCATTCTTCTTGTCGCTTTCGCCGGACAGCACGTTCACGCTGATGATGGTTGCGAAGTCAGCGATTGTCGGCGTTGCAGCGATTTCGATAGCGGTCGAAGACATGGCAACAGCAGACGCGAAGGTGTTCGCATAACGGGTCAGGTTGATGTAACCCATGTCGCTATGTGCCATCAGAGTGATACCAGTTGCCGGGCTGTTACCCAGACCGGTGTACTGAGCTGCAGAGATGTCGGTGCGGTGCTCAGCCCAACGGATTGCACGGTTGATACCTTGGCTAGACTCGGTGTAGCCGTAGAATGGGCCCAGAGAGTCAGTGGTGAACGGGATCACGGAGATCAAGGCTGCGTCCATCTCCATAACCACTGGCACGCGCAGACCAGCGACGATACCAGCATCTGTACCACCCAGTGCGTTCTCAGCCATGACACCAGCTTTCAGTGCGCCATTGTCAAACACGCGGCCGCCAACGAACAGAGCGTACTCGTCAGGGAACTGCCACTCACCGCCGTTTGTATCCTGGCCAGACGGTGTACCGGCTGTGCCGGAAGTCTTCTGGTAACGAACCTTCAGCAACTGACCGAAGTTCATAACTGCCGGCAGAGACATGTGGTCGCCTTCGATCTTCTCTTGCGAACCCATCATGGTGAAGCCAGCGGCCTTGAATGCGCGGCCGAATCCGTTCAGAACGGGGAAGTGTTGTGCGTGGCAAGCAGAGCAAGCCATACCGGTTTGACGCGCGAATGCGGGGATAGCGGATGCTTCTGGTGCGAAGGCTGCTGCAGCCAGTACGCTTGCCAGAGAGAGAGCGATTTTCTTCATTGATGTTTCTCCTCGTTGATTTGGAAATTACCCTTAGATGGCAGGAAGGTTTCATACCCTCTCAACCATGGGGACGCACAATAAAGAAAACGTGAAGAGCGTGTCAAAGCTTTGTTGGCATGTGTTGCAATATTGCAACAACCCTATACCAACCCCTTACGCATCGGGCGAGAGCTCGAAGGTCACGTTGCCCGGTTGATTTTCCCGCAGCTGCATTTTGTAATGGTTCTGCCGCGCCCATCTTGATGCTTGATATAAGCCCACCCCCAAGCCATCCTCTGATGGCACCACCGTTCGCAACAGCTTTTGTGCATAAGCTGAAGGTATCGCACTTCCGTCATCGCTCACGCGCAACGACGGCGATCTGGCATCCAGACTGACCCGGACATGCAGCGCAGGCTCACGCAAACGTTTGTTCAGCGTATTTTCGATCAGGTTGTCCGCCACGCAGTCGAACATCTCCGCAGGTATCCTTAAGGCAGGCCGTTCGCCCTCATGCTCGAGCTTCCACTCGATATCGCGATGCGCATAGCGCTGACACAGCTCTTCCCACCATGTCATCAATTCGATCTCTCGGGATTCGGTCTCCGGCGTGGGGGCTTTGAGTTTTCCCAGCAATGCCTCGATGCGCTGCGACAGCACTGGCAACTGCTGCTGCAAGATGGGCTGCGCCCTTGCCGGTTCGCTTTGCGCAATGGATGCAAGGGCGAACAGTGATTGCAGCATATTCTTTAGATCATGCGTCAGACGCGCACCCGTTTCGTAGATAGCCTGTTGCCGGGTCATTTCGCGTAGACGCTGTTCGCGCCGCTTGGCCTGATAGAAATAGCCCAGCACTTGTACCAGCAGCCGCATATGCAGCAACACGGTCGGCGCGACAGCCTGCCTGGTGAACAGGGTGATGTTCAGATCTTCATCAGCCAGCTCGACCCGGTGCGGACTGGCATTGCCCAAAGTGCCATGTCCTTCTGCCGATACCCATGCCATCCCGAGCATCCAGGGCATCTCGATCATATGTTCGGTTGCACTTTCAAGGAACTCGCGCGGACCGCTATCCCGCTGCGCATCCGCCGCCAATTGTTTAAGCCACACTTCCAACGGTGTGCCGATGGAAAGCACGTATCGGGAAAAGCTGCTCTGCAATCCGAATGGTCCAAAGTCCATATGCCAAAGAGCGCCCAGAACGAATAACGCGACCGCAATCACAAACAAAGTTCGCAACAACGCATCCAGATATCCGACCTGGTTCAGCGTCATGAAAGCCAGCGTGCCCAGCACCAGCACCGTAAGCAAGGTGAACAGCAGCAGCACGTAGAAGAAGTCGATAGCCTGCACCGCATTCGGCTTTTCGCGCTCGACTGGAATGAGCGCCATCACAGCCAACATCAAGGGCAGCGCGACAGTCATCAGATTACGCGTCACCTCATCGAAGGCAGGAAGATCGAACAGATGCGGCGTGATATACAGAAGCAGCACCGCCAGCAGATACGCCATGACCAACAGATGATAGATGCGCTGCCAGCGCGCATAGAAAGAGAAAGCACGCGCGCCCACCAAAGCAAACAGCCCGCCGACCCAAAATGCCAATATCCACCAATTCAACCATGTGAGCGCGGCCAAGCTCACCCCGAGGATGAACAGCGAATTCCCCCAACTCAAGCGCGTTTCGCTGCGCCACAACGGCTGCCAAACGAGAAACACGCCCAGATGGGCCAGCAATAGCGGGCGCGCCCAGATGTTGTCGATACCCAACCACAAGGCCGCATGCAACATCACCAGCATAAGCAGCGATAGCCAGCGGCTTGAACGCGCCCAGTGCGCAGGGCTGAATGTCGTCATCTCGTCACCATTGCGTCGATTCCTCGACGGCCGATCTTCGGAACTTGCTTCATCGCTCACCTAATTGATGAAATATATTTGCCACTGAATTGTTTTTTATATATAAAGCACACTAAATCGCATACGCCGGAACGATGGCATGCTATTTGCTGTATCAGTTATGCAGGCGATAGCTATTGCTATCAGGGTTTCGAATACGCGCAGTCTAGCGCAACGTGAACCCAACTATCACCCACTGGAGGAAACACAATGAAGCAAAAACAATCCGGCTTTACTCTAATTGAAATCGCCATCGTTCTGGTGATTATCGGCCTGCTGCTCGGCGGCGTGCTGAAGGGGCAAGAGCTGATCAATAGCGCGAAGGTTAAGAATCTGGCCACTGACTTCAAGAACGTGCCCATTTACATATATGCCTATCAAGACAAATATCGCGCTCTTCCTGGCGATGACAAAGCAGCGCAAACTCACTTGGCAGTTTCTGGAGTCACCGTCACCATCACAAACGGTGACGGCAATGGCGTCATTGGTGGCGCTTGGGACGCATCATCCGGCGAGTCGTTCCAGTTCTGGCAGCATATCCGCTTGGCAGGAATCGCACCGGGCACCACCACCACCGCCGATAGCGCCTACATTCCCACCAACACCATCGGCGGGTCTATCGGCGTCACCAATAGCTCAGCCAACAATCCAATTGTTGGCTTGCGCGGAAGCTACATAGTCTGCTCCGCCAGCGTACCTGGGAAATTCGCAAAGCAACTTGATATCGCAATGGACGATGGGAATACTGCAGCCGGCTCCATGATGACCGCAGTCAGCGGAACTACTGCAGCAACTGCAACAGCAAGCATAGGAGATGACTCCCCATACAATGTATGCATGGGATTCTAATCGCCTCACACCTATAAAAGCCCCGCAAAAAAGCCTGCCCTAATCGGCGGGCTTTTTTACGCCCTATCCCTGGCCATTTCTCGTCGCCGAATGTCGACGTATCGTCGCCACACTCACCAAATGCCAGCCCATAGATGTTTCAGACCAATAACGGACGACCATGCTATTGGCATGGTTTCTGCTAATGTCTACCCATAGCTAATGGCCAAGGAACAACCAACCCATGCAACGCCAACAATCCGGCTTCACTTTGATAGAGATCGCCATCGTCATGGCGATCATCGGACTGCTCATCACATTGACGATCAAAGGCAGGGAGCTGGTGGATAACTCACGCGCAAAGAGCCTCGCCAACGACTTCCGCGACATTCAAGTGGCGCTGTTTGGCTATCAGGATCGCTTCCGCGCTTTGCCGGGTGATGACTCCGCAGCATCCGCGAACCTGTCGCCGACCTCTATATCCATACAGAACGGCAACGGCAATCTGCGTATCGAGGGCGATCTGAATACCTATCTGAGCGAATCGTTCTTCCTCTGGCAACATGTTCGCTTGGCGGGATTTTTGCAGGGGGTGGTGAACGCCGAGGCGAGCGGCTATGTGCCGCTCAACACGTCAGGAGGAAGTCTGGGCGTCACCGACATCAGCAACGCGCCCATCAGCGGCATGGGCGGCGGATACATCATCTGCTCCGACAACATCTCGGGGCGCCTAGTGAAGCAATTGGACATGATGCTGGACGATGGTTATACAGCCAAAGGTTCGATGTTGGTCTCTCATGCGAACAGTGGTGGCGAGCCGATTGCGTCAAGCAACATCATCGAACGCGATTTCTATCTGGCTTGCCTGAGCGTCTGAAGGCTCGGTTCAGATAGCCTTGCACGCATCACCCCTGCCGCAATCTTTTCTCCGCAGCCTCCAGCATCATCGGCTGCCCCAGCAACATCAACACATCACCCGCCCGCAGCAGCATATCATCTGAAGGCTCACCGCCCAGCAGGTTGTGACGGCGCACGCCGTTGACTTCGATGTTGAATTCAGAAAGCTTCAGGTCGCCCAAGCGCATCCCGACCGCCTTGTCTTGCTCGTGCAGCATGACACTCTGGAAGCGCGGCTGGATGCTGTCTGTTTCTTCACCGATCTCATCGCGATTGCCGCGCAGATAACCGCTGAACATACTGTAGCGCTTGGCACGCGCCTCTTGTACACGTCGCACTACGCGACTGAGCGGGATACCGGCCATCAACAACGCCTGCGAGGCGAGCATGACGCTGCCTTCCAGCACCTCCGCCACCACTTCCGTGGCACCGGCCTTCTTGAGGATCTCGACATTACTGTCATCGGACGTGCGCACGATAACCGGTAGATCAGGGCGGCCTTGCTGGATATGGCGCAATATCCTCAGCGCAGAATGTTTGTCGTCGTAAGTGATGACCAAAGCCTTGGCACGCATCAGCCCCGCCGCCTGCAACACTTCATGCTTGGCGGCGTCGCCGTACACGACGCGTTCTCCCGATGAACTGGCCTCGTGCACACGGCGCGAATCCAGGTCGAGCGCGATGAAGCTCACTTTTTCGTTCTTCAGGAACGCCGCCAACGCCTGCCCGCTGCGTCCGTACCCGCAAATAATGACATGCTGGTTGGTGCTCATGCTCTGGACAGCGATCTGATGCATCTGCATGGCACTGTTCATCCATTCTTCCGGCGAGATGCGGCGCACGATGGACTCGGCATGCTGGATCAGGAAGGGGGCGATCATCATGGAGACCAGCATGGCGGCCAACACGTTCTGCATCACGTCATGCGGCAGAAGATTGGCCCCGCCGGTGAGCGTCAGCAACACGAAGCCGAATTCGCCCGCTTGCGCCAAGCCGAGACCGGTGCGCAACGCCGGCCCCCAATCCCCCGAGAACGAACGCACCAGCAGCGCAACCACCAGCGCCTTGAACGGCACCAGAATGAGCAGCAACAGCAATATCCAACCCCAACCTTCTATCAGCGCTTGCATATCCAGCATCATGCCGATGGTGACGAAGAACAGACCGAGCAACACATCTCTGAACGGTTTGATGTCTTCTTCCACCTGATAACGGTATTCGGTCTCGGAGATCAGCATGCCCGCCACGAAGGCGCCCAGCGCCATGGACAGACCACTCAACTCGGTGATCCAGGCCAAGCCGAGCGTGAACAGCAACACGTTCAGCATGAACAGTTCGGAGGATTTCTGGCGCGCGACCAGATGGAACCATGGTCGCAGCAAGCGCTGCCCAAAGGTGAGCAGCACGGTCAGCACCAGGATCGCCTTCAATGCCGCATAGGCCAGCGTGGAAGAGAGATTGCCGTCCTGCGACGCCAAGGCCGGGATCAGGATGATGAGCGGCACCACGGCCAGATCCTGGAACAGCAGCACGCCCATGATCTTCTGGCCGTGCGGCGTGTTGAGTTCGGCGCGCTCAACCAGCATCTTGCTGACGATAGCCGTCGAGGACATGGCCATGATGCCGCCCAGCGCCAGCCCAGCCGCCCAGCCAAGATCGAAGAAGGTGGAAGTCAGCATGACCAGCAACATGGTGGCGACCACTTGCGCCGTACCCAAGCCGAACACCAGACGCTGCATCGACCGCAAGCGGGCCAGGCTGAATTCGAGACCTATACTGAACATCAGGAACACCACGCCGAACTCGGCCAGATGCCTGGTCTCGGGTGCATCGGGGATCCAGCCCAACGCATGCGGGCCGATCAGCACGCCAACGATGAGATAGCCCAGCATGGCGGGCAGATGCAGCGAACGGAACAGCACCACCACCAGCACGGCAACGGCGAGCAAAATGAGCAGGAGTTGTAACGAATCGTTCATGCGTCTGATGATGCCCTAACTCTTGCAAGTTTCAAAATCGTTCGCAGCATGGATGCGGCAAAGACACGACTGGGTTGTTCACCTATAATTCACGCCATGAACAAACCCGCTCCCGCCGCCCCGCACGCGCTCGAACTTGCGCGCCGCGTCCTGACCATAGAAGCCGACGCCGTCAGAGCGCTGGTCGATCGTATCGACTCGAACTTTCTCAACGCCATTAACCTGATCCTCGCCTGCAAGGGCAGGGTGATCGTGAGCGGCATGGGCAAGTCCGGGCATATCGCACGCAAGATCGCGGCCACCTTCTCCAGCACCGGCACACCGGCCTATTTCGTCCATCCGGGCGAGGCCAGCCACGGCGATCTCGGCATGGTGACGCAGGATGACGTGTTCATCGGCATCTCCTACTCGGGCGAAAGCGAAGAGTTGCTAACTATCGTGCCGGTATTGAAGCGCCAAGGCGCAAAACTCATCAGCCTGACCGGCAATCCCCGCTCCAGCCTTGCACTCGAAGCGGATGTGCATCTGAATGGCGCAGTCGCGCAAGAAGCCTGCCCTATGGGCCTGGCGCCAACAGCCAGCACCACAGCCGCCTTGGCCTTGGGCGATGCGCTCGCCGTCGCCTTGCTGGATGCCAAAGGTTTCGGCGAAGCGGATTTCGCCCGTTCGCATCCGGGCGGCAGTCTCGGACGACGCCTGCTCACCCATGTGCGCGACATCATGCATAGCCATGCCAGCATCCCCATGGTGCGCGAAGACGCGACTCTGGCCCAGGCCGTGCTGGAGATCTCACGTAAGGGCTTGGGCATGACCGGCATCGTGGACGAGCACCATAAACTGCTGGGCATCTACACCGACGGCGACCTGCGCCGCACACTGGAGAAGAAGCTGGACTTCAACACCACACCGGTCAGCACGGTCATGTCGAAAACACCGCGTACGGTAAGCCCCGATGCGCTTGCGGTCGAAGCCGTGCAGATGATGGAGCAGTACAACATCACCCAGTTGCTGGTGGTCGATGCGAACAAGAAGGTGCTCGGCGCGCTGAATATGCATGACTTGCTGAAAGCGAAAGTCATCTGATGTCGCTGACAGAGAGAATCAAACCGCTGCGCCTGATCGCCTTCGATGTGGACGGGGTGCTGACCGACGGCGGGCTGTACCTTTCCGATTCCGGCGAAGAGTTCAAACGCTTCAACTCCTTGGACGGGCACGGCCTGAAGATGCTCAAGGCAAGCGGCGTGGAACTCGCGATCATCACCGGCCGGACCTCGCGCTGTGTCGAACTGCGCGCCAAGAACCTGGGCATCACGCGGCTCTATCAGGGTGTGGAAAACAAATATGCGGCGATGCAATCACTGCTGTCCGACCTGAATCTCCCACCCGAATCCACCGCATTCATGGGCGACGATGTGATCGACCTGCCGGTGATGCTCCGTGTCGGCGTCTCGTTCAGCGTCCCCGATGCGCCGCAATGCGTGCGCGATCGTGCCGATTATGTAAGCCAGCGTGCCGGTGGTAACGGTGCCGTGCGTGAGGTTTGCGAATTGATCATGTCGGCACAGGGCTCGCTTGAGGTGCAACTCGCCCCTTATCTGGAACGATGAGCCGCCTCTCCTTCGTCAATCGTTTGCGGGCCTGGCTGCCACTACTGCCCGTTCTGGGCCTGCTGTTCGGCAGTTACTGGCTGAACCTGCAAGTCAAACCCGTAGAACCCTCCACCGGCGCCCAGCGGCACGATGTCGATTTCGTGGTGTACGGCTTGCGCTCGACCGCCTTGAATACGGAAGGGCAGGCTCGCTTCACGCTTATCACCGAGAAGATGTGGCACTACCCGGACGATGACACCACACACCTGCAAAACCCGACCCTGACCAGCTTCTTTAAGGATCAGCCCCCCACCAGGATCGATGCGCAAAGCGGCATGCTCAGCAGCAAGGGCGAAGAGATCCATCTGCACGATGATGTCCGCATATTTCGGCCGGGGAAATTGCCGACGCAGGATCAACACTTCAATACCGACTATCTGCGCGTGCTGCCGGACGATGGTTGGGCAGAGACGGATTTTCCGGTATTGATGTTCGACCGGTATAACAACATCAATGCCGTCGGCATGGAGCTGAATAACGAAGCACGCACCGTGAAATTCCTGCAACAAGTGAGAGCAGTCCATGAAAAATCAGACTAAGCCCCTGCTACTGCTCATACCGCTATTGCTCTGCGCCCACAACGCGCTGGCGGAACAGGCAGACCGTGACAAACCGGTACATCTGGAAGCCAACCAAGTGCTGATAGACGACGCGCGCCAATTCAAAAGCTTTGAGGGCCGCGTGCATTTGATCCAGGGCACTTTGAACATCCACGCCGATCGCATCGAAGTCCGCGAGGACAAGGAAGGCTATCAGCATCTCACCGCCACCGGGCATCCGGCCAAATTCCGCCAGCGCTATGAAGGTAGCGAAGAGTATGCTGAAGGCTATGGCGAACGGATCGAATACGACACACGCGCTGAAACAGTGGACTTTTACGACCGGGCCCGCGTCAAGCGCGGACAGGACGAAGTCCAGGGCGCGCACATCACCTACAGCACCAAGACGGAAGTGTTCAGAGCGCGCGGGGATGATGCTTCGCAGAAGACCGGCAACGACCGGGTACGGGCCGTATTGCAACCCAAGCGCGACAAGCCCACGGAAACACCCAAGCCGACAAGCACGCTGACCATACAGCCCAGCGAGACCTTGTCGCCTCCAGCCACGCAAAGACAATGATATGAGCGAACTCCGTACCGAATCCCTGAAAAAGACCTACCGTTCCCGTACTGTGGTGCAGGATGCATCGCTGCATGTGAGCAGTGGCGAAGTGGTCGGCCTGCTGGGGCCGAACGGCGCGGGCAAGACCACCACCTTCTACATGATCGTCGGCCTGGTCGCTGCCGACGGCGGAGAGATCACCATAGACGGCGAAAAGGTCACCCATCTGCCCATCCATCGACGCGCACGACTGGGGCTGGCCTATCTGCCGCAGGAAGCCTCCATTTTCCGGCGCATGACGGTCAGCCAGAACATCGAGGCCGTACTCGAGCTGCACGACTATTCACCGGAAGATCAAGCGCAGCGTCTTGAAGCCCTGTTGAACGATTTGCACATCACCCACATCCGCAACAATCCGGCGATCAGCCTGTCCGGTGGCGAGCGTCGTCGCGTCGAGATCGCGCGCGCGCTGGCCACCGACCCGCGCTTCATCCTGCTGGACGAGCCTTTTGCCGGCGTAGACCCCATCGCCGTGCTGGACATACAGAAGATCGTCCGCTTCCTCAAGGAACGCAACATCGGCGTGCTGATTACCGACCACAACGTGCGCGAGACACTGGGCATCTGCGACCGCGCCTACATCATCAATGCCGGATCGGTGATGGCGGAAGGCACGCCGGAGGAAATCATCTATAATGAGGGCGTGAGGAAGGTGTATCTGGGCGAGAACTTCAAGCTATAAGAAGCGCCGTCCGACACCAAACACCCAAGATGAAACCCGCTCTCCAACTCCGCCAATCCCAACAGCTCCTGCTCACGCCGCAGTTGCAGCAAGCCATCAAGCTGCTGCAGCTTTCGACGTTGGAGATCAATCAGGAAGCTGCGCGTTTGCTGGACGAGAACCCGTTGCTGGAACGGATAGACGATAACGCCAACCAGACCTATAGCGGCAGCAGCGATGCCCAGGCACCTGCACAGGAGAGTCCCGAGTCCGCCACATCCGAAAACACCGCCCAAGACAGCCCGCCCGAATGGGGCGAAGCCAACTTCAGTCACGCCAGTAGTGCCAGTCCGGATGATGAGGACGACGGCTATCAGGAAGTCGCTTCCGAACGCCCCAACCTGCGCGAGCATCTGCTGTGGCAATTGAACATGTGCCTGCTGGACGCGCGCGACAAGAAGATCATCGGTCTGCTCATCGACGCTTTGGATGAGAACGCTTATCTGTCGCAGCCGCTGGAAGAGATCTTCGAGATCTTCCCCGCCGAGCTGGATATCACGCTGGACGATCTGGAGACCGCGCTGGTGCAGTTGCAGCATCTGGATGCGCCCGGTATCGGCGCGCGCGATCTGCGCGAATGCCTGACGCTGCAACTGCAAGCCATCCCAGAGGATGTTCCGGGACGGGATATGGCTTTGCGCATCGTCGGCGAGCATCTGGACTTGCTGGCCGCACGCGACTTTGCCAAGCTGAAACGCCTGTTGCGCTGCGATGATGATGCATTGCGCACCGCGCAGGATCTGATCGTGCATCTGCAACCGAAGCCCGGCATGGCCTTCGAGCATCGCGCGGCCGACTATGTGGTGCCCGATGTGCTGGTGGAAAAGGTGGGCGGCATCTGGAAAGCGCGACTGAACCCGGAAGCCATGCCGCGCCTGCGCATCAATCAGGTGTATGCCAACATCCTGCAGCAGCGCGGCGATGCCAGTGCGCAGGGCATGGCGACCCAATTACAGGAAGCACGCTGGTTCATCAAGAACCTGCAGCAGCGTTTCGAGACCATCCTGCGCGTGGCGCAGGCCATCGCGCAGCGTCAGCGCCAGTTCTTCGAACACGGCGACATCGCCATGCGGCCGCTGGTGCTGCGCGAGATCGCCGAACAGCTCGAACTGCACGAATCCACCATCTCGCGCGTGACCACGCAGAAGTTCATGCTCACACCGCGCGGCATCTACGAATTCAAGTATTTCTTTGGCAGCGGCCTGGCTACCGATGCGGGGGGGGCTTGTTCCTCCACCGCCATCCGGGCACTTATCAAACAGATGGTGAGCGAGGAAGATACTCGCCAGCCGCTGTCCGATAGCCGCATGTCAGAAATCCTGGCACAGCAGGGCATTATCGTCGCCCGCCGTACCGTGGCAAAATACCGGGAATCCATGAACATACTCCCGGTCAACCTTCGTAAATCACTCTAACCATAAAGGAGCAGGCTATGAACCTCAATCTCACAGGACGCCACATGGAGATCACTCCTGCGATCCGCGAACATGTGATCGGCAAACTGGACAAGGTCAAACGCCATTTCGACAATGTGATCGACGTGAACGTCATCCTCTCCGTCGAAAAACTGCAGCAGAAAGCCGAAGCCACGCTCAACATCAGCGGCAAGACGCTGTTTGCAGAGTCCGAAGACGGCAACCTGTACGTCGCTATCGACGCCCTGATCGATTCACTGGATCGTCAGGTACTGAAGCACAAGGAGAAGTTCGAAGCACGTCGCCATGACGATTCGGGCAAACATCAAGCAGCAGAGTAAACCGAACGGGGCAGCGACAAACGCTGCCTCGTTTTAATTTGGTGAATCAGCATGAGTCTAATCAGCAAGATTTTGGCCCCCGACTGCGTGATGCTGGACAGCGAGTCCGGCAGCAAGAAACGCGTCTTCGAACACGTGGGCATCCTGTTCGAGAATACTCTGGGCATCGCGCGCAGCCAGGTGTTCGACAGCCTGTTCGCCCGCGAGAAACTGGGCTCCACCGGACTGGGGCAAGGCGTGGCGATCCCGCATGGTCGCGTCAAGGGCCTGCGCGACGCGGCAGCCGCCTTCGTCAAGATGCAAACCCCCATCCCGTTCGATGCACCGGATGGTCTACCGGTTAAATTCATCTTCGTGTTGCTGGTGCCCGAGCGCGCCACCGACCTGCACCTGCAGATACTGGGCGAATTGGCCCAGATGTTCAGCGAACAATCATTCCGTGATCGTCTGGAAGCGACCGACGACCCGACCGAGATGCATCAGTTGTTCAACGACTGGAACGCCTGATCCGCCGTGGCCCAGGTCAATATCCGTCAGCTGTTCCGCGACAAACAGGAACGCCTCGGGCTCACCTGGGTCGCCGGTGACGGCTCTGAACGCACACTCGAGAGTGAAGCCGTCAGCGCCTCCAACTGGGGGCTGATCGGCCACCTGAACCTGGTCCATCCGAACTGGATACAGGTGTTGAGCAACACCGAACTGGATTACCTGCATGACCTCTCCCCTGCCGACCTGGCAACCTCGCTCGCCGCACTGGACCGGCAGAAACCTTCGTGCCTGATCGTCGCCGGCGAGACCGAGATCCCCAAAGGTCTGATCGAGTTCGCCAACCGTACCGAAACACCGCTGTTCCATTCGCCGCTGGGCAGCGTGCACCTGATGTGGATGGTGCGCCACTACATGGTCAAGGCGCTGGCCGATTCCGCTTCGCGCCACGGCGTGTTCCTGGACGTTCTTGGCGTCGGCGTGATGATCACGGGCGACAGCGGTGTGGGCAAGAGCGAACTGGCACTGGAACTGATCACCCGTGGCAACGGTCTGGTCGCCGATGACATCGTCGACCTGTTCCGTATCTCGCCCGAGGCACTGGAAGGCCGCTGCCCCGATCTGCTGCGCGACCTGCTGGAAGTACGCGGGCTGGGCATCCTGAACATCCGCACCATGTTCGGCGAGACGGCCGTGCGCCGCAAAAAGAGTCTGAAACTCATCGTGCATCTGTATCGTCCGCCCCATGATGATCTGTCCAAACTCGATCGACTGCCCCAGTCCGGCCAGGAAGACATACTGGGCGTCTCCATCAGCAAGGTGGAGATCCCGGTGCTGGCCGGTCGCAACCTCGCCGTGCTGGTCGAAGCCGCCGCGCGCAACTTCGTGTTGCAACAACGCGGTATCGACACCATGCAGGAATTCATCTCGCGACAGGAACAGCAACTCTCCGGAGACTGAGCCATGCAGCTTATTCTGATTAGCGGCCTGTCCGGCTCGGGCAAGAGCGTCGCACTCAAGACCCTCGAAGATGCCGGCTTCTATTGCGTGGACAACCTGCCCGCCGAATTGCTGCCAGCCCTGATACTGAATCTGCGCGACAGCGGCAACACCCGCGTCGGCGTCAGCGTTGACGTGCGCAGCGGCGGCAGCGTGCAATCGTTGCCGCAACACATCGATTCGCTCAAATCCCAAGGGCTGGATGCGCACCTGCTGTTCCTCGATGCGCAGACCGACACACTGGTAAAACGATTCTCCGAGACACGTCGCCTGCACCCGCTGAATGACGGCGTGAGGACACTGCCGGAATGTGTAGCCTACGAACGCGAACTGCTGACCCGCATCGCCAGCACCGGCCATCGCATCGACACCAGCGAACTGGGGGCCAATGCCCTGCGCGCCTGGGTCAAGCAATTCATCCGGCTCGACCGCGCGCGCCTCACTTTGCTGTTCCAGTCGTTCGGCTTCAAGCACGGCATCCCACTGGATGCCGACCTGGTGTTCGACGTTCGTTGCTTGCCCAATCCGCACTACGACCCCGTGCTGCGCCCGTTGACCGGACGCGATGCGCCGGTGATCGAGTTCCTGCAGAACACGGCTATGGTCGACAAGATGTATGACGACATCCGCCGCTTCGTAGAGGACTGGTTGCCCAACTACATCGCCGACAACCGCAGTTATCT
This sequence comes from Sideroxydans sp., assembly GCF_054604835.1. Lineage (NCBI taxonomy): Bacteria > Pseudomonadati > Pseudomonadota > Betaproteobacteria > Nitrosomonadales > Gallionellaceae > Sideroxydans > Sideroxydans sp. Next base: position 60,074 of record NZ_JBTSFG010000007.1, read on the forward strand.
GACCGTCGCCATCGGCTGCACCGGCGGACAACACCGCTCGGTTTATCTGTCCGAGCGCCTTGCCCGCCACTTCCACTCACAGCAGCAGGTGTTGGTGCGCCACCGTGAACTCTCATGAGCCGCCCGCCGCCTTCCTGCGTGATCTGAGACCGGGCGACTGGCTCACCCTGCTGGCTGGCGGACTCTGCATCATCCTGCTCAGCAACCAAGTCTGGAACGGCGGCCTCGCCGACACCGCCGTCATCCGTAGCGGCGGCAAGATATTCAGCGCAGTCCCGCTCTCGCGCGACCAGCATATCGGAGTGCCCGGCCCGCTCGGCACCAGCATCATCACCATCGAAAAAGGCAAAGCGCGCATCAGCAGCGACCCCAGCCCAAGACAGTATTGCGTGCGTCAGGGTTGGCTGGAGCGATCTGGAGAGATAGCGATATGCCTGCCGAACGAGGTCAGCGTGGAACTGACGGGCGGGCAGAAGAAATATGACAGCCTCAACTACTGACAAGCAGGATTCAGGGGAGCAGCGGAATTCCAGAATCCTGCTGAACACCACCGTCGATGACCACCACCTCGCCAAGATGGCTGCGGTCGCGCTCGGACTCACCGTGCTGGAGAACGCCATCCCCTCGCCCTTGCCCGGCGTCAAACCGGGGCTGGCCAACATTATCACCCTCATCGTGCTGGCCCGATTCGGCTGGCGTGCGGCGGTCTGGGTATCGTTGCTGCGCGTAGTCGCCGGCAGCCTGCTGTTCGGCAACTTCCTTGCGCCCGGATTCTTTCTGAGTTTGAGCGGCGCACTGTGCAGCCTGACCGTACTCGCCCTCGCCATGCACCTGCCGCAACGCTTGTTCGGCCCCGTCACCCATAGTGTGCTCGCCTCCTTCGCACACATCATCGGACAGATGACGGTGGTCTACCTGTGGCTCATCCCACACAGCGGCATCGCCTACCTCATCCCCATCTTCGCCACCGCGGCACTGGTGTTCGGTACTGTGAACGGATTGGTCGCGGCGCGATTCATGGATAATGATGGCAAACAAGTATCAGGAAGCCAGTCATGAAGACCATCACCCTCGCCTTTACCGGCGCCTCCGGCCTGCCCTATGGCATGCGTCTGCTCGAATGCCTGCTGCAAGGTGGACAGCGCGTGCACCTCGTTTACTCACAAGCCGCACAGATCGTCGCCAAACAGGAACTGGACTTCACCCTGCCCAGCCGTCCGCAGGATGCCGAGCAGATGCTCAAGGAACGCTTGGGCACATTCAGCGGCGAGCTAAAAGTATTCGGTATCCAGGACTGGTACGCCCCCATGGCTTCCGGTTCCAACCCCGGCGACGGCATGGTGGTCTGTCCCTGCACCATGGGTACGCTGGGCAAGATCGCCAGCGGCATCAGCGACGACCTCATCTGCCGCGCGGCCGATGTGATGCTCAAAGAAAAACGCACCCTCATCCTCGCCCCCAGAGAGATGCCCTTCTCCGCCATCCATCTGGAGAACATGCTCAAACTGGCGCATGCCGGTGCGGTGATCATGCCGCCCAATCCCGGTTTCTATCATCATCCGCAGAACGTGCAGGCGATGGTCGATTTCGTGGTGGCGCGGATACTGGATCATCTGGGGGTGGAACAGACTTTGATGGAGAAGTGGGGCGAGTAAGCACTCCTTGTGCTTAAATTATTTTTCCAGCGCATCCCCAACCGTCGGATAAAGCAGCTTCACCCCCAACTCCCTCTTCATCCTGACGTTACTCATCCGTCTGGACTCCGCCATAAAAGACCACATCCCCGCCGACACCACCCGCTGCACCTCGGCGCGCGCCGATCGCGGCGGACGCGTTAGACCATAGGCATCTGCCACACTGTCGAAGTAATCCCCCATCTTCATCTCGTCATCATCCACCGCGTGATACACACGATTGTTTTTGCCACGACGTAATACGGCGACGATGATGCGCGCCAGATCGTCGGCGTGGATGTGGTTGGTGTAGCTATCCTCTGCGGCAACGATCGCGGGCGCGCCAGAGCGCAATCTTTCCAGTGGCAGACGCTCCTCGGCATAGATGCCCGGCACGCGCAGGATGCTGGCGTTGACACCGTTGCGGCTTGCCCACGTGCGCACTTGCCGTTCAGCGCTCACGCGCAATGCTGCCCGCGCACTCTGTGGCGCAAGGCGGCGCGTCTCGTCTACTGCCCCCCCACCGCAATCGCCATACACGCCGCTGGTGCTGATATAGATGAAGCGCTGCGGCGATCTTCCTTGCGACAAGGCTGCCAGCAAATGCGTGGTGCGCGTGTCGCGACTGCCGCCCGGCAGCGGCGGGGCAAGATGGATCACGATATCCGCCAAACCGCCGATACGCGCCAGACTTGGCCTATCGTCGAGATCGACAAGCAGTGGTGTCACACCAGCCGACCGCCAGTCGGCGATTTTCTTTGGGTCACGAAAAAGCGCGTAGAGGCGGTAGTGGCCGCGCAGCAAAGGCAACAGACGCCGCGCGATATCCCCGCTTCCAACAAGGAGCAGATTAGTCATTGGGTGATTATGCGTTAAAATCGCGCCCTTTATTCAAACCGGAATGCGCCCCATGAGCTTCAAGACCACGATACAACCCAGCCAGCACACCTTTCCCGTTGCGGAAGGCGAGACCATCCTGGAGGCTGCACTGGAGCATGGCTTGGTGCTGCCGTATAGCTGCCGAAACGGCGCATGCGGCGTATGCAAGGGCAAAGTCCTGGAAGGCAAGGTCGATTTCGGCGACCATCAGTCTTATGCGCTGACCGATGAAGAGAAGGCCGCGGGCATGGCGCTGTTCTGCTGCGCCAAACCTTTGTCCGACGTGGTGATAGAAAGTCACGAGGTGACGCGCGCGCAGGACATCCCGGTGAAGATGCTGCCGTGCCGCGTGGAGAAGATGGAAAAACTGGCCGACGATGTGATGGCGATCTTCCTCAAGCTGCCTGCCAATGAGCGCTTGCAGTTCCTCGCCGGCCAATACATCGACATCCTGCAGAAAGACGACAAGCCGCGCAGCTTCTCGCTGGCCAATGCGCCGCATGACGATGGCCTGCTGGAACTGCACGTGCGCTACATTCCCGGCGGCACATTCACCGAGCATGTGTTCAACACCATGAAGGAGCGCGACATCCTGCGCATCAAGGGCCCGCTCGGCACCTTCTTCCTGCGCGAGGATTCAGAGAAACCGATTCTGTTCGTAGCCAGCGGCACGGGTTTCGCGCCGGTGAAAGCCATCGTCGAACATGCGATCAAGATCGGCTTCAAGCGCGAGATGCATCTGTACTGGGGCGTGCGCAAAGCCGCCGACCTTTACATGCTGGACAAGATCCGTGCATGGGAAGCGCATGGCATCAAGTTCACGGCGGTGGTTTCCGATGAAGCCTGGGAAGGACGTGGCGGCTTCGTGCATCAGGCGGTACTGGAGGATTTCGCCGACCTGTCCGGCTACGATGTGTATGCCTGCGGCGCGCCGGTGGTGGTGGAAGCGGCCTACCGCGATTTCACTGCGCAGCGCGGCCTGCCGAACAGCGCTTTCTATTCCGACGCGTTCACTTTCGCACCGAAGAGCCCGACTCCGCCAGCTGCGTAGCCAGCTGGTAGTACTTGAAGGCGTCATCCGGCTTTTGCTGTTTCTCCGCCAGATGCGCCAGGGCCGTGTAGGCATCGCGGCTGGGTTGCAGACTGATGCTGGCATCCAGATAGCTCTGCGCCTTGCCCCATAGCTCCTGATGCAGACACAGCTTGCCCAGTGTCAGCATCAGACCGGCATCGTCGTGGTGTTCCTTCAGCCAGTCTTCTGCCTGTTCGATCTGCGCGACCACACTGCCTTCGCGGCAATCCCCGTATAGCGCGACCAGCCCGCTGTCCCATTCCGCGTTCAGTGTCTCGGCCAGTAATTTGCGCGACATCGCGCACTCACCCAGACGCATGAAGGTGCGTGCCGCTTCGGCAGCGATGCGCGGCAGATGCTTATACTCGCCCGGCATACTCTTCCACACCGCGCGCAGCGATTTGCCGTCTTCCGCACAGGCGCGCAGTTTCTCCAGCCAAGCCTGCTGCCGCATCTGCTCGGCCATCGGCCGGTGCGAGTCGTTGCGTTTCTCGAGCTGGTTGGCGACTTCCAGCACCGCATCCCAGTTGCGCGCCTGTTGTTGCGCTTTCAGTTCCAGCGTCAGCGCGCCGACATGTTTGCGTTGTGCGTTGCCCGGCAAAGCCTTCAAGGCGCCGAGCGCTTTTTGCGGCTGGCGCTGCTCCAGATCGAACTGCGCCTGCGCCATCAGCCGCAGCGTATCGTCGCCGGGCGACTTGCCCTGGGCCGAACGCAAGTGCGCATCCCGTTTGTCGAACTGGCGTAATTCGTTCGCGGCACGCGCCGCCAGGATGGCGTTGAGCGAGGTACTCTCGCCGAGTGCTATCGCGCGTTCCGCCTCCTTTTCCGCCACGGCGAAACGTCCCTCGAAATAGGCGGTCAATGCTGCCAGCATGGCTTCACGCCCCTTCTTCTGCGCGCGTTCGGCACGGAAGCGGCGCACAAAGTCCGGCAAGGTCAGTGCACCGAGCAGCAGGCGCAATGACATATATGCGCCCACCAGTAATAGCAGTTGCGCCAGTATGAACATGGTGAGCGAAAGCTCTATGCGCCAGGGGGCGTAGACCAGCAACACATAGCCGGGATTGCGGGCGAACACAGCGAATCCGGCCGCCACCGCAAACAATGCCAGCAACCAGAAGAGGAATCTCATTTCGCGCTCCGCTCCTGTGCGGCGCGATAGTTGCGCACGGCATCCAGCGTGGGGCTGATATCCGGCACGTCGACGGCGATAGTAGCGGCAGACAGTTTCTGCACACCTTCCAGCACCTGTTGCGTGCTGCGCGCCGTGTTATCGCAATAGCGGTTCACCCACACTTGCACGGTCTTCAGCTCGCGACGGAAGCCGTTCTGATCGTGCGTCATCATGGCCAGTTTGGCCGTCAGCAAACGCAGCTTCACGTTCTCGCGCATGAAGAAGGACTGCTCGGGTGACAGCAGCGGCAATTCCTGTTGGCGGGTATCTTCGATACGTATGAGCTGGCGCAACTCCTGCCACAACTCATGCCAGAAACGTTGCCACATATTCCCCTCCACCGGCTCAGCCACGACCGCTTTCGCCTTGGCAGGCGGGCGCACATCCTGCGCCAGCGGCAATTTGTCCACCGCGATGATGATGCCTTCCAGTTGCTTGTTCAATTCCGGCAGGTCGACCTCCGGCAGCGCGCGCAGCTGTTCGACGTCGCGCAAGATACGCTTGCGCAGCTCGGACAGACCCGGCCTGTCCAGACGCTGCAAACGGCTTTCCGCATTCTGCATGGCGATCAATGCCGCTTTAACATTGGTGGATAGCTGCAACTGCTGGTCCGCCACCAGCAGCGCCTGTTCGACATCCGCCAGCACGCCGACATCGCGATTGCTGGAGAGGTCCTGATAGAGCGCATCGAGCACCGCACGCTGTGCCTGTGTCTCGGCAAAGCGATTCTCCAGCAGACTCAGTTTGCCGCCGAGGTCGCGCACCTGTTCCTGACTTTGCGCCAGCAGGGTCTGGTTCGCCTGATTGCTGCCCGACACTTCAGTCAAGCGCTGCGCGACCACCTCCTGCAGCTGATTGATGCGGTTATGCGCATCCAGCCATTGCCAGATAAAGATCGCCGCCAGCGCCACCAGCGTGAGCTGGGTGAGCGACATGCGCGACACCACCGAAGTCACACGACTCTCATGCGCGGCGCGAGGAGGCTCTATCCCTTTATCTTGCGGGGTGGGGGTCGTATTGGATGCTGTCTCTTCGCTCATGCTCGACTCACTTTCTGTGCTGTGCGGCCCATGCTACCAAACCCGCGCACATCCCGTCATCTCCGGCTGCCGCTGTGACCACTTGCCGCCAGCCTTGCGATTGTGCGATCTCGGCGATACGCGGGTGCGCCACGAACAAGGTCGCAGTCCGCGCCAGCGTGGCTGCAGTCTCGCCCAGCCCCTGCCACAGGTGCGCCAGTGCTTCACTGCTGGTCACGGTGATGACATCGGGCTGTGCGGCCAGCCAGACTTCAGCATCCAGATCGGCCTTGCGGCGCTGATAGCAGGTCACATACTCGACCTGTGCACCGCGCGATGCAAGCGTCTCGCCCAACAGTTCGCGTCCGCCGTCGCCACGCAGGATGGCGATACGCCAGCCTTTCACCTGTTGCAATTCGGGCAAGGCCAGCAAACCTTCGCTATCGAAACGCTCGCCCGGCACGATCACTTGTTCGACCTGATGCTTGCGCAAAGCCTTGGCAGTTCCCTGGCCTACGGCGGCAACACGCATCCCCGCCGGGATGCAATGCAGTGCAGCCATGCCATAACTAACAGCGTTCGGACTGATGAAGATGAGTAGTTGATAGCCGGCAGCGCGTTGCACGAAAGCCTGCAGCGCGGACTGGTCTGGTGCCGGTGCGATCTCCAGCAGGGGCAGCATGAGCGGATCGGCGCCGAGCGCCTGAAGACTTGCCGCCAATCCGTGCGCCTGATCACGCGGGCGCGTGACGACGATGGTCAATCCGGCGAGAGGCCTGTCAGCCATTCAGGGCGGCAAGGATCTCGCCCGCACCCTGCTTGAGCAGGTCTTGCGCCACGAGATCACCCAGCGCTTCGGGTTGGGCGATGTCGCCGATGTGTTCGGCACGCAGCAGTCGCGAACCATCCGGTGTGGCGACGAAGCCGCGCATGCGCAGCTTGCCGTTCCGCACTTCGGCAAAGCCGCCCAGTGGCACGGAACAGCTGCCTGCCAGGGCGCGACTCATGGCGCGTTCGGCAAACACGCAGGCGGCAGTGTCGGCATGATGCAGCGGAGCGAGGACCGCTTTCAGGTCGGCGCGGTCGGCGCGGGTCTCGATGCCGAGGGCACCCTGACCCACAGCGGGCAGACTGTCTTCGCTGGATATCTCGTTGCGGATACGCGCGCCCAGTCCCAGCCGCTTGAGACCGGCGGCGGCCAGGATGATGGCGGCGTATTGGCCCTCGTCCAGCTTGCGCAGGCGGGTCTGCACGTTGCCGCGCAGCGGCTCGATCTTCAGGTGCGGGAAGCGCGCGCGCAACTGGCTTTCGCGGCGCAGGCTGGAGGTGCCGACCACGCTGCCGGCTGGCAGGGATTGCAGGCTGTCGAAATCGTTGGAAACGAATGCGTCGCGCGGATCTTCACGCTCGCCGATGCAGGCCAGCGCGAAGCCTTGTGGCAGGTTCATCGGCACATCCTTCAGCGAATGCACCGCGATGTCGGCGCTGCCGTTCTCAAGCGCCGTCTCCAATTCCTTAACAAACAATCCCTTGCCGCCGATCTTTGACAAAGTGACGTCCAGGATCTGGTCCCCCTGCGTGGTCATGCCGAGAATCTCGACCGTGGTTTGCGGGTATAATGCGCGCAGTCTGTCCCGTATATGTTCGGCCTGCCACATGGCCAACGCGCTTTCGCGCGAGGCGATCACCAGACGGGATGGAGGAGTGAACGTAGCCTGAATCATTGGTTTTCCTTGCATTTATTTAGTTCATGAGCGCGGCGCATTCTATCAGGAGCGCCGCGCTTTTGCGCCGACGACATTAAAAGATGAAGACAAATCTGATCGCAGCATCCACCAGCATCTCCAGCAAAGACGCACCTTTGCGCGAAGATATCCGCTTACTCGGGCGCGTGCTCGGCGACACTTTGCGCGAACAGGAAGGCGACAAGACGTACGAGCTGATCGAAAGCATACGCCGCGCCGCCGTGACCTTCCGCAAGACGCAGGATGAGCGCGACGGCGAAAAACTGGAGCAGATGCTGGATGAGCTTTCCCCGGTAGATACACTGCTGGTGGTACGCGCCTTCAGTTATTTCTCGCAGCTTTCCAACATCGCCGAAGACCTGCACCACAACCGCCGCCGCCGCGCCCACCAGAAAGCCGGCTCGCGTCCGCAGGAAGGCAGCATGCAGCTGGTGCTGAATCACGCCCACGAGAAGAAGCTGGATGCAGATGCTGTACGCGCTTTCTTCGACAAAGCAGTGATCTCGCCGGTGTTGACCGCCCACCCCACCGAGGTGCAGCGCAAGAGCATCCTGAATTGCCAACTCGTCATCTCCAAATTGCTGGCTGAACGTGACCGCCTGGACATGACACCGGAAGAGCTCGACGAGAACGAAGAGACCCTGCATCGTTTCGTGCTCATCCTGTGGAGCACGCGCATGCTGCGCACAACCAAGCTGAAGGTCGAGGACGAAGTCAACAATGGCCTGTCGTTCTACGACTACACCTTCCTGCGCGAGATCCCAAAACTGTACGGCAACATGGAGAAGCAGCTGGAGAAGAGCTTCGGCCAGCGCTTCGATCTGCCGCCTTTCCTGCGCGTGGGTAGCTGGATCGGCGGCGACCGCGACGGCAATCCCTTCGTCACGCACGAAGTGATGCTGGATGCGGCACAGCGCCATTCCGCCACCGCGCTCGAATACTATCTGTCCGAGACCAATCTGCTCAGTGCACGCCTGAGTCTTTCCGATCGCTTGGTCGACATCAGCCCGGAACTGGCCGCCTTTGCCGAACGCTCGCCTGACCAGGCGGAGAGCCGCGAGGATGAGCCCTATCGTCGCGCCCTGCTCGCCATCTATGCACGGCTGGTCGCCACCACCGAGCACCTCGGGCATCGCGTGCATCACCTGCATCCTGTCGCCAAGACGGTGCAGCCGTACGCCAAGGCGGAAGAATTCATCGCCGAACTCGACATCGTCATCCAGTCGCTGGAGCGGCATGGCGCGTTCTACCTGTCGCGCGGCCGCATGGGCGAACTGCGCCGGGCCGCAGAAGTGTTCGGCTTCCATCTGGCGCCGCTGGACATGCGCCAGCACAGCGCCGTACATGAGCAAGTCGTGAGTGAATTGCTGGCCAAGGCCGGCATCACCGATTACGCCCAACAGGACGAAGCAGTCCGTCGCGCCAGCCTGCTTGCGGCCCTGCAGGCAGGCAAGCAACTTTCCGCCGAACTGGATGGGTTCTCGCCCACGGTACGCGGCGAACTGCAACTGATGCAAGCCGCCGCTGACATCCACAACCGCTTCGGCTGCAATGCACTGCCCAACTACATCATCTCCAAAGCGGATGCGGTGAGCGATGTACTTGAGGTCGCGCTGATGCTGCAGCAGAGCGGCCTGCTGAAAGACGGCGAGCTGCAGGTCAACATCATTCCGCTGTTCGAGACCATCGACGACCTGCGCGGCGGCGGCGCCATCATGGATGCGCTGTTCTCACTGCCCTGGTATCGCGAGCTGCTCAAGAAGAGCCGCAACAACACCCAGGAAGTCATGCTCGGTTACTCCGACAGCAACAAGGACGGCGGCTATCTGACCGCCAACTGGGAGTTGTACAAGGCAGAGTTGGATCTGGTCGAGGTGTTCAACAAACACGATGTCGAGCTGCGCCTGTTCCACGGACGCGGCGGCACCGTCGGACGCGGCGGCGGCCCCAGCTACCAAGCCATCCTGGCGCAACCGCCGGGCAGCGTGAACGCGCAGATCCGCATCACCGAACAGGGCGAAGTCATCTCCAGCAAATATTCCGACCCGGAGATCGGCCGTCGCAATCTGGAGATCCTGGTGGCGGCGACCATGGAAGCCACACTGATGGACTATCCGCACAATGCGGACGGCAATCCCGAGTTCATGCGCATCATGGAAGCCATGAGCCTGGATGCCATCGCTGCCTATCGCAAGCTGGTATACGAGACACCGGGTTTCACCGAGTTCTTCTTCGCCGCAACGCCTATCCGCGAGATCGCCGAACTCAACATCGGCAGCCGCCCGTCTTCACGCAAGGCGATGGCCCGCATCGAAGACCTGCGCGCCATCCCTTGGGTGTTCAGCTGGGGCCTCACGCGCATGCTGTTGCCGGGCTGGTTCGGTTTCGGCAGCGCGGTCAAGAAGTTCGTCGAACGTGAAGGCCAAGACGGCCTGAATCAGCTGCGCGCGATGCACAAGGATTGGGCGTTCTTCAGCGGCCTGCTGTCCAACATGGACATGGTACTTTCCAAGACCGACATGGGCATCGCCTCGCGTTATGCGGAACTGGTGCCGGATGAAGCACTGCGCGAAAAGATTTTCGGCATGATCGAGCAGGAATGGCGAGACACGGTGGACATGCTATTCAAGATCACCGGTGCCACGCACTTGCTGGAAGACAACCCGACCTTCGCGCGCAGCCTAACCACGCGCACGCCCTACATCGATCCGCTCAATCACCTGCAGGTATCGCTGCTGCATCGCCACCGCAACGGTGACGACGACGAGAAGGTGAAGCGCGCCATCCACCTCACCATCAACGGCATCGCCGCCGGACTGCGCAACAGCGGTTAAAACAACAAAGCCCGCGGATCGCGGGCTTTGTTTTTACTGCTGGGCAAACGCGCTAGAACTTCGCTCGCCAGACCACAACCAATACCATCAGGATCAAAGCCATCAGACTCTGTTCGATCTGGTTGCGCGCCTGCGCGATCATGCGCCCGTTGATGAGTTTTTTCTCATGCTGCATCTCCTCATCGGCGGCTTCGAGCACCTCCATGAGCGGACGGTCTATCCCACGCACTTCCGAATCGGCCTTGCGCGGATCGTAACCGGACTGCGCATACGATTCCTTTTCCTTCTTGTACTGCAGATAGTTCTCCTGATGCGCATCGATGAAAGACTGCAGCTTCACATTGACCGCCCGGACATCGCTCTGCTTCAGACCTGCTTCTGCCGCAACGGCGACCTTGCGATACTGTTGCTCATAGGCGCGCCAGTTCTTGTCCAGACTGGGACGGTCCGCGCTGCGCAACAACAGGTTCTTCCATTCCTGCACTTCCATCTTGTATTCCGCCTGTAAGGCATGTGCCACTGCAAACGGATCCTCGGTTGCATTCAAGCGCTTTTCCAATTCGTCGGTACTGGTCCATATCAGGTAGAACCACAAGAAGAATGCTGCCGTCAGGCCCAGCTTGGCCAGCGTCCCCCAAGAAAATACCGAACGTCGACGTGCTTCGAACTCTGTAGATACCATTTCAATTCCCTTTAGTTGGTTTTCGGCACATATGCCAGCACCGCGCGGATTGGACCCGCAAACCCATGAAAGTTCCGTGGTTGATACGCGATGCTGCCGCAGTCTGCTTGCTCAGCCAGCACGCATACGCCGGGCGTACACGAAACCCAACACTGCCATCATGAACAGGGAGACCGCTCCGAGCAGCCCGACCATGAGATTGCGGCTGCCCTGTGTCTGCGGCGCGCGTGCCAGTTGCAGCTTGGCATATTCCGAGATCGCCGATTTTACCTGAACGATGCGTGTTTGCAGGTTGCGATCCACACCCAGCACCCGCTTGTCGACTCTGGAACCGCTACCGACCTCTGACGGTTTCAGGCCGGAATAGGCTTGCAGGTATTCGCTCAACAGGGATTTGTGTTCCGCGATCAGCCCATCGATATCCGTCGTATCCATGCCGATATCCAGCATGTTGGTCCTGGCTTCCAGCAGAGCATGCTGCACCGCGATGCTGGCTTCCTTGAATCCCTGCTGATGCTGCGCATGCTGCACACTGTTGTGCACGCGCAGCAGCATGTCTTTCCATTCCTGCACCTGTCGACCCAGACCAATGGCGGCATCGTCCAGATGTTCTTCGATCTCCAGCAGTTGCACGCTGCGCTTGGCGGAAGAGACATCGACCTCAAGGAACAGCTGCGACAATTGATAACCACCCAGCACCGCCAGGCCCACTGCCAGGATGAAGAACTTCGCCAGCCCGCGCATCATTTGCCAACGGATGGCTGGAATGCGGGAAATCGACCCGTGGCACTCCCAGAACGGAACGCTGCCCATTTGCGCGAACCTTCCAGGATGGCTTGCTTGTCTTCAGAGCGAACCCCGAAGCGGTTGGGGAAATGCCCGTCGAGCCAGCGCACGATGGGCATGAACTCCTGCCGCTCCCGCCCGCTCACCAGCTCGTCCAGTTCAAAGATACCCACCCCCTCCCCGGCCGATTGCAGATACACCTCGCTATCCGACAACGAGGTGAGGAAAGGCATCTTGAGTGAGGCGAGGAAACGCTCGAGGGCAGCATAGATCGAACTGCCGCGATTGCGCACACGGTTGGCGACGACCGCCATGCGCGCATTGCTGGTACGCGCGCCGCCCACCAGGAAAAGATCCTTGATGAAGTCGGCCGTGGCACGGATGTCGATGGGTGATGGCGCGACCGGGATCACAATGAAGTTGGCCTTGCGCACCAGATCTTTCAGCAGCAGGCCGCTGGCGCCGGCCGGCGCATCGACGATCAACACTTCGGTATCCAGCGGCACCCAGCCCTGACGACTGGACAGGTGCGCATTGCCTTTGGCAGGCGCACCGTTGGCCGCATGGATGGCTGGCAGCGTCGCCGGACGGGCCTGCAGCCAATGCAGACTGGAACTCTGCGGGTCGTAATCGATGATGGCAGTGCGAAAATTCCTGCTGGCGTAATAAGCGGCCAGATTGGTCGTCAGTGTGGTCTTGCCCGAGCCGCCCTTTGAATTGATCACCAATATGGTCAGCAACTTACTCTCCCTGATCCTGCGCGTCGCCCAGCGACTTGACGCTGCTCCATTGGCGGCGGCTGATCGGCAGCCGCTCGTCCAATCCATGCAGCTTCACCTGCCAGCCGCTCTCACCCTCTTCGCCGCCTTTCTCGAAACCGGCGATGGCGGCTTTCGCCACCAGACAGCTGCGGTGTATACGCACGAAGCGCGCAGCATATTCCTTTTCCAAAGCGGTAAGCGATTCTTCGATCAGGTATTCATGCGTCGCGGTGCGCACCGTGACATATTTCATCTCGGCTCGCAGGTAGATCACGTCCTCGATCGGGATGAGGATGACCCTGCCGCGCTCGTGCGCCGACAGATGGGTACGCGCTTCCGGGATCAGCTCGCGCAACACTTCGGTACGCAGGGGCACGGCATCGCGCGCACGCGATATCGCCTCGAACAGGCGACCGAGGCGGATAGGTTTGAGCAGATAGTCGATGGCGCGCAGCTCGAATGCCTGGATGGCATAGGCATCATAGGCCGTGGTGAAGATGATGACAGGCGGGTGCTCCAGTTTGTTCAGGTGCAGCGCCAGCTCCAGCCCATCCATCTGCGGCATGCGGATGTCCATCAGCACCACCTCGGCGGGAATCTCGTTGAGCTTGTCCAATGCCTCCTGGCCATTACCGGCCTCCCCCACCACTTGCAGTTCGATCTGCGCACCGCAATCGAGCAGCAGATCCTTCAGGCGGCTGCGCGCCAGCGGCTCATCGTCCACGATGAATACGGTCAGCGGCAGGATCACGGTATCGTTCATGGCAGTTCGCGCAGCGGGATCACGATGTGCACATGATAACTGTCATCGTTGCGTTCCACACGGTACTCGGCTTCCACATCGAACAGCAGCGACAACCGCTCGCGGATGTTCGACAAAGCCAGATGATTACCGTCGGACTGCACCGCCTTGCCCGGCAGCGGATTGCTCACCGACAGATGCAGCTGCCCGTTCTTTTCGTGGATATCGATATCGATGATGCCGCCTGCGGCCAGAGGTTCTATACCGTGATACACCGCATTCTCCAGCAGCGGCTGCAGCACCAGCGGCGGTATCAATGCCTGCTGCGGCATGTGCTCGGTCTGCCAGCGCACCTGCAAGCGCTCGCCCATGCGCAGTTGTTCCAGCGCCAGATAACGCTGCGCCAGTGCCACCTCATCCTTCAATGCGACCAGATCGTGCGCATCGCTCATCGCCATGCGGAACAGATCGGCCATGTCCTCCAGCGCGGCTTCTGCGCGCTTGGGTTCCGCACGCACGATGGCTAACACCGCATTGATGCTATTGAACAGAAAATGGGGACGGATGCGCGCCTGCAGCGCCTGCAAACGGGCCTCCTGCAATGCCGGCGACATCGCCATGGCGCGCCAGCGGAAATAGGTCAGCAACACGAATGTGAGCAGTGCAGCCAGCAACATGCGCCGAAGATCGAGGAAGACCGCAGACTCGTTGGCCTCGGCGAACAATTCACCGCCGATCCGCGAGAAGAACAGTGTGATGCATGCCGCCAACACCAGAATGCCGGCCACAGACCACCAGTATGTGTAGCGCGGCAACACGTCATTCAGCGCATACAAGGCCAGCATCACACTCAGCAACACTGGCTGCAACAACGCCGAGTCCAGCAGCATGCGTTGCCACAGTTCGCCGACTGTAGAGACTTGGGCGACTGCGCAGACCAGCGCGAATGCGTTCGCCAGCAGCACGATGCGCAGCACCGTGCCCAGATTGCGGAAGTCCGGTAACAGTCGGTGTGGAATGTTTTGATTTATACTGCGCGTCCTCGGCATGGATCCCCCGTGAGTGCCGCTCATTCTGGACAAGACATGGCAACGATGCAAGACAATCAGACCTGGTCAGGACGCTTCAACGAACCGGTAGCGGAACTGGTGAAGCGCTATACCGCCTCCGTGGATTTCGATCAGCGCCTCGCGCTGGTCGACATACAGGGTTCACTGGCGCACGCGCAGATGCTGGCCGAGAACAAGATCATCAGCGAGCAGGACCTGCAGGACATCCGCCGCGGTCTGGCGCAGATCGAGAACGAGGTCATCGCCGGTGATTTCCTGTGGTCGCTAGATCTGGAAGACGTACATCTCAATATCGAAAAACGGCTCACCACATTGGTGGGCGATGCCGGCAAACGCCTGCACACCGGTCGCTCGCGCAACGATCAGGTCGCCACCGACATCCGCCTCTATCTGCGCAGCGAGATCGACACCATCGTCGGACTGCTGAAGAACCTGCAAGCCGCATTGCTCGATCTGGCACAGCACCACACACATACCGTGATGCCCGGCTTCACCCATCTGCAGGTCGCGCAACCGGTCAGCTTCGCCCATCATCTGCTTGCCTACTTCGAGATGTGCCAACGCGATACGGAACGTTTCATCGATGCACGTCGTCGCGTCAACCGGCTGCCTTTGGGTGCGGCCGCGCTGGCCGGCACCAGCTATCCCATCAAGCGCGAGCGCGTAGCCGAATTGCTGGGCTTCGAGGCTGTGTGCCAGAACTCGCTGGACGCTGTATCCGACCGCGACTTCGCCATCGAATTCACGGCCGCTGCCGCGCTGGTGATGACCCATCTGTCGCGCTTGTCGGAAGAGCTGATCCTGTGGATGAGCCCGCGTTTCGGCTTCATCGACATCGCCGACCGCTTCTGCACTGGCTCTTCCATCATGCCGCAGAAGAAGAACCCCGACGTGCCGGAACTGGTGCGCGGCAAGACCGGCCGCGTGAACGGCCATCTGGTTGCCCTGCTGACTTTGATGAAAGGCCAGCCACTGGCTTACAACAAGGACAATCAGGAAGACAAAGAGCCGCTGTTCGACACCGTGGACACGCTCACCCAGACACTGCGCATCTACGCCGACATGATCGCCGGCATAACCGTCAAACCTGAAGCGATGCGCGCCGCAGCCTTGCAAGGCTATGCCACAGCCACCGATCTGGCGGATTATCTGGTGAAGAAGGGCTTGCCCTTCCGCGATGCGCACGAGGCCGTCGCGCTGGCGGTGCGTTATGCGGAGCGCAAGGGCTGCGATCTGGCCGACCTCAAGCTGGATGAACTGCTGCAGTTCTCGACGCTGATAGGCGACGACATCTATGCCGTGCTGACACTGGAAGGCTCACTCGCCGCACGCAACCACACCGGCGGCACAGCCCCGCAACAAGTCGAAGCCGCCATCGCACGCGCCCGCAAACTGCTCTCCTGATTTTGCCCGCGCGTATCGCGGGCAAAAAAAACGGGCCACCTTGCGATGGCCCAGAATAGGAGGAGAGTATGAAAGATCGAGTTGATAACAACTCAAAGCTCACAACTCGGGACGGATTGTAGGTAGCCATTGCCGCCTTGCCTATATGCCGTTTGGCCTATATATCGGCCTATATACCACCCCCAAAGAGCTATATACCCCCGGCGTACTGCCCGCCGCTGACGCGCTCTACCCCCGCCAAGTCCTTGTCTGACCGGACATTCTTGAAACCAGCTTTTAGCAGCAGTGCGCGCACCTGCTCGGCCTGATCATAACCGTGCTCCAACATCAGCCAGCCGCCTGCCGCAAGGTGAGCACCTGCTTCGCTGATGATGCGACGGATGTCATGCAGACCATCCGAACCGGACGCCAAAGCAGTGGCCGGCTCGAAACGCAGATCACCCTGCGCCAGATGCCGGTCGTTTTCGGCGATATAGGGTGGATTGGAGACAATGAGGTCAAAACGCTGCCCCGCCAGTGCGGAGAACCAATCACTGGAAACGAAGCTGGTATTGCGAATCTGCAAACGTCTGGCGTTCTCCAGCGCCACCGACAACGCCGGTTCTGAAGCATCCACCGCCGTCACCTCGGCATCCGGACGGGCGTGCGCGATAGCCAGCGCGATGGCACCGCTGCCCGTGCCCAGATCGAGCACACGGCAGCCCGCAGATGAGATCCGCGCCAATGCCAATTCCACCAGCAGTTCGGTATCGGGTCGAGGGATCAAGGTGGCGGGTGTGACCTTGAAATTCAGGCCGAAGAACTCCCGCTCGCCCAGGATGTAAGCCAGCGGCTCGCCCTGCAAACGGCGCTGCAATGATGCTTGGTAGCGGGAAAGTTCTTGCTCGGTGAGCACTCGCTCGGGATGCGCCAGCAGGTAGGCTCGATTCACGCCCAGCGCGGTCTGCAGCAAAGCTTGCACCTCGCTGCGTGCCTCATCCTGCTCCAGCCCCAATGTCTGGCGTATCGCAGCGACATCCTGCGCCAACCGCTCGCGGATGCCAGGCATGCCGATCAGCCTTCCTGTCCCAGCGCGGCCAGCTGCTCGGCCTGATGCTCGGCCATCAGCGCATCGGTGAGTTCGGTGATATCGCCGTCCATGATCTGGTCCATCTTGTACAAGGTGAGGTTGATGCGATGGTCGGTGACGCGCCCCTGCGGGAAGTTGTAGGTGCGGATGCGCTCGGAACGGTCACCGCTGCCCACCAGCGATTTGCGTTCGGCGGCGATCTTGCTGTGCGCCGCCTGCTCTTCCTTGTCCTTGATGCGCGCGGCCAGCACGCGCATGGCCTGTGCCTTGTTCTGGTGTTGCGAGCGCCCGTCCTGGCATTCGACCACGGTGCCGGTCGGCAGGTGGGTGATGCGCACAGCGGAATCGGTCTTGTTGATGTGCTGGCCGCCCGCGCCCGAGGCGCGGAAGGTATCGATGCGCAGATCGGCGGGATTGAGTTCCACTTCGCCCACCTCGTCCGCCTCCGGCAGGATGGCGACGGTGCAGGCGGAAGTGTGGATGCGACCCTGAGTCTCGGTGGCGGGCACACGCTGCACACGATGAGCACCCGATTCGAATTTCAGAACGGAATACGCGCCGTGGCCGATGATGCGCGCGATGACTTCCTTGTAGCCGCCGACCTCGCCCGGACTTTCCGAGATGACCTCCACCTGCCAGCGGCGGCGCTCTGCAAAACGCAGATACATGCGGAACAGATCGCCCGCGAACAGTGCCGCCTCATCGCCGCCGGTACCGGCACGCACTTCGAGGAACACGTTGCGCTCGTCATTGGGATCTTTCGGCAGTAACTGTTTCTGCAATTCGATCTCGAGCTGCGCCAGCTTCTCTTGTCCGGCCTTGATCTCTTCATCGGCGAATTCGCGCATAGCCGGATCGTCGGCCATCTCCTGCGCTGCGGCGATGTCGGCTTGGGCCGACTGGTATGCCTGAAACAGCTCGACCACCGGTTCGATCTCCACGCGCTCGCGATTGAGTTTGCGGAAAGCGTCCATATCACGCGTAGCTTCTTCGCTGCTTAGCAGGCGCGTGACCTCATCCAAACGCTCGGCGAGACGCGCGAGTTTGTCCGCGATACTGGGTTTCATTCCGGGGTGTGCAGGTGGTAGATGCGGTGGACGGCGTCGAGCAGTGTCTGTCGCTCGCTATCCTGTGCCTGATTCAGGCTCTGGGTCGGGGCGTGCAGGAATTTATTGGTGAGCGAAGCACTCAGGGCTTCCAGCACCTTCTCGGGTGCATCGCCCTTGGCCAGTTGCTTCAGCGCCTTGTCCATCTCGTGACGGCGCTGGCGTTCGGTATGGTCACGCAAGGCGCGGATGGTGGGCACGACTTCGCGCGATTCCATCCAGTGGATGAATTCATTCACACCGGAATCGATGATAACCTCAGCTTCCTTCACCGCACCCTGACGCGCATCCTGCCCGTCGCGCACCACTTCCGCGAGGTCGTCCACGGTGTACAGGAACACGTCATCCAGTTCGGCCACTTCCGGCTCCACATCGCGCGGCACGGCCAGATCGACGATGAACAGCGGACGGTGCTTGCGCTGCTTGAGTGCGCGCTCGACCAGCCCCTTGCCCAGGATAGGCAGCTGGCTGGCGGTACAGGTGACGATGATGTCGTGGTGCGCCAGTTGTTCGGACAATTCGTTCAGGGTGACGGCATGGCCGTCTATGCGGCGGGCCAGCGTCTGGGCGCGATCCAGCGTGCGGTTGGCGACCGTTATCTTCTTGGGCTTGCGTGCGGCAAAGTGCACGGCGTTCAGCTCGATCATCTCGCCCGCGCCGATGAACAGCACACTCTGTTCCGAGATGCTGGGATAGATGCGCTCCGCCAGTTTGACCGCGGCAGCGGCCATCGACACCAGATTGGCGCCGATCTCGGTCTGGGTGCGTACATCCTTGGCGACCGAGAAGGTGCGCTGGAATAACTTGTGCAGCAGGAAACCCATCGTGCCCGCCTGCTCGGCCTGACGCACCGCCTGCTTCATCTGACCGAGGATCTGCGGCTCGCCCAAAACCATGGAGTCCAAACCGCTGGCGACACGGAAAGCGTGCTTCACCGCCTGCTCCTGCGGAAGACGATAGATGTAGGGTTCGACATCGTTGGCCGGCAGCTTGTGATAGTCCGCCAGCCAGTTGACCGTTTGCGCAGGCGAACTGGTGCTGCAATAGATCTCGGTACGGTTGCAGGTGGACAGGATGGTGGCTTCCTTGGCAGCGCCGTTGCCAACCAGATCACGCAAAGCGTCCTCCATCGTCTCGACGTTGAACGAGAGTTGCTCGCGCACGTCTAGCGGGGCGGTCTGGTGATTAAGGCCGAAGCTGAATAACTGCATGGATGTCCGCTGTCCGGAGGTTCGGGGGCGGAATTATAGTGGTTGGAGCGGCTTTCTACCAGCCGCCCCTACCTTTTGTGGACTTACTGGGCCGGCGTCAACTGCGCCAGTGCCGCTTCCGCGTCAGGGCGCAATGAACTATCCGGATATTGTTTGACGAAACCGGCGAACGCAGCCTTCGCATCATCCGTCTTGCCGGTATCGACCAGCTCGACAGCCTTGGTGAATGCGGTCAGCTCTTCTTCATCGATGGCCGCCTGCTCAGCCTCGCCCTTCCAGTAGACGTCATCCGCATCCGCCAGCGAGCCGCGCACACCACCGGCAGCCGTCGTGGTGGTCAATTTCTTCTTCGGCGTCAGCAACTCGATCTTCTTGCGCAGGCGCTCCCACAGTGACAGTTCCTGATCTGCGGCAGACACTTGCATCGGCGTTGCCAATACGATACCCAGCAACACGAACAACGAAATCAATCTCTTCATGGCCATATCTCCTTGATTATGCTTGCGGGCATCGGACTCACAATGCGTTCAATAGTTCCAGCGCCAGCGCGCGGTATTGTACCTGCACGTTCTTATCCAGCTTCTTGGCCTGGATGAAGGTCGCCTTGGCACTCTTGGTGTTGCCCAGCCGCTTATAGGCGCGGGCAAGATTGACCAGGATATGCGCATCCTTGGGGCTCAGCTTGGCAGCTGCGGCATAAGCTTTGACCGCATCCTGATACTTATCGTCGATCATGTAAAGATTGCCGAGGTTGTTGTGCGCGGAGGCGTTCTTCGCATCCAGACTCAGCACCTTTTCAAAGTACTTCATCGCCTCCTTGCGATCACCGATCTTGGCCAGGATGATGCCGACCTGCAAGTGCGCATCCACATCGCCCGGCTTGTCCTTGATGATGTCCAGATAACGCCGTGTCTTGGTCTGCGAGCTGATCTTCAACACCGACAGTATGTCGCCCGGGAACTTCTTCTCGATGGCGGCGCGATTCAAACCACTCGCCTTCCAGTCCGAATCCGGCAGACTGGCCGGCTTGAAGGTGTCCCATGACGCATGCACATCCAGCACCGTCAAGCCGTCATCCTTGTATTTGTAGTAGGTCTCGCTGCCCTTCTCCCAGGCCCTGATGAAGGAATTACCGACCAGCGTGGTCTCCACAGGCACCCACAGCGTGCCCTCGTGGATCACATACAGATTGTTCATCGTATAGCCATCGCCTTCGGCCGGGATGCGTGTATCGAACATCATCAGCATGTGCCCCGGCACTTCCAGCACGCGCGTATTGATGCCCATGCTCTCCAACCCGGCGCTGTAGACCGCTACCAGGTCGTCGCAATCGCCCGATTTGCGCTCCAGCGTCTCGCGCGGGAACTGGATGTAGTCGACGGTATGCTCCTTGCCCGAGGTGAGCTGATAGGGATTACTCGGATCCTGGATATAGGTCAGACCGAACAGACCCAGCGCGTCGAACAGTGCCGCCGCCAGTTGCGCCTCATCCTTGGTCTCGCGGTACTCGCCCACGATACCGCGCGCCAGATTCAGCACCGGCGGGTCTTTCGGCGT
The DNA here is from genome assembly GCF_054604835.1 of Sideroxydans sp. NCBI lineage: Bacteria > Pseudomonadati > Pseudomonadota > Betaproteobacteria > Nitrosomonadales > Gallionellaceae > Sideroxydans > Sideroxydans sp. The sequence goes on from NZ_JBTSFG010000007.1 coordinate 80,858, forward strand.
GACGAAGGCGGCGAAGCGCCCGCGCTCGTCCCAGGTCAGGCGGTGTTTGTCGTACACGTTGACCGTGGCGTTATGGCTGTAAGTCACCTTCTTGCCGTTATCGAAGTAGCTGGCCTCGATCAGTGCCTGCACCGAGCTGTCTTCGGTCATGGTGAGGATGCTGTTGTTGAACACCGCCTTCAGCGGCAATTCCTCGCTCGATCCCGGCATCAACTTGAGGATCTTGTTCTCGGTCGAGAAATCCATGAAGTTCTTCAACAGGAAGCTGACCCGGATCTTCTCCATCTTCTTGTCCGTGTTGTTGGTCAGGCGGATGGTGCCGATACCGTCACGCTCGTACAGCTTGTAGGAGTTCGAGAACACGTTCTCCAGCTTGACCACTTCGATATCCAGCGGCGGACGGCTGAACACCAGCGTCGTCGCTTCCACCGGCAGCTTTTCCGATTCGGTCTGGTCGGTGCTCAACACGCTGACATAGAAGGTGTATTTGGTTTCCGGCTGCAGGGCGTCCTTGGTGAACTCCGGCATGGTGACCTCGCCCACCTGCAGCATGGCATCGCCTTCCTGCTGATAGATGCGGTAGGCCGCGAAGTATTGCGGATCGACAGCTTCCCATTTCAGGTTCGCCTGCCAGGGTGTCATCTCGGCCGTGACCGCGCTCAAAGCGGGTGGTGTGAATTTCTCTGTCGTTGCGCTCGCAGCGGAGCTGCTCGCTCCCTCATAACCGAAATCGGAGACGGCCACCACGCGATAGAAGTAGCGCACATCCGCATCCAGCCCGGCATCGGTATAGGCATTGGTCTCGCTGGTGCCGACTTGCACATAACCGGCGTTCTCGCTCTTGGAGCGATAGATATGGAAGGCCTTGACATAGAACGCCGCCGGCTTGTCCCAGCTCAGATCTACTGCATGCACATGTCCGTGTGCGGTGAAATTGGCCGGTTGCTGCGGCTTGTACATCACCGACAGGGATTCGACACGCTTGCCTTCGCCATCCGCCACGAACAGCGTACTACCGCCGCTGCTGGCCAGCGCCACCGGATCGCCCAGATTGGCCGTACCGGTCGCTTTGGTACCGAACACCCGCAACAGTTTTCCTTGGTGATCGAACGCCTTTACCTGGTTGCCGTCCAGCACCAGCACTTCGTCGGCGGTGACCGCCATATCCAGCGGCTTGGCGAACAGACTGCCTTCCTTGGGTCTGGCGAATTCATGCGACAGCTCGCCGCTGGGCTTGAACACCAGCACGCTGCTGCGACTGCCGTCCAGCACGAACAAGCGGTCCTGCGGGTCTATACCGATCGCCAACGGATTGCTGATATTGCCGCCCAGCTTGTCCACATACACGCCGTCGCCGCGGAATACCTGCACCGAGCGATGGCCACGATCCGCCACGAACACCAGACCGCTGCTCGCGACCGCCACAGAAGCAGGATTGCTGAACTGTCCTGCGCCGCTGCCGCCGCTGCCGAAAGTCGCCAGTTCCTTGCCCGCCTCATCCAGTTTCACACAGCGCTTCTTCTTTTTATCCAGCACCCAGAGACCGCCGCTCGCATCCACAGTCACCGCTGTCAGCTCCATATCGGCGGGCTTGATCTCAGCCGCCACTTTGCCGTCCTTGAGTTTGAGCAATGCACTGCCATCCTTGCCCGGCTTGGTGATGGCATACACCGTCCCCTTGCCGTCGCCGGCCAACTGCACCGCTTCGACCGGGATGCTGCCCTGCCATTTGACGGAAGAACGTCCGGCCGCCTTGGGCACCGGCTCCATGCGCGTACCCGCGATGGTCTGGAAATGATTGAGCAACGATTTGCCGGCATCGCCGATGTAGACCTGCTGACCTTTTTCTACCGCAAGGCCGGAAAGTTGCTTGGTCTGGGATTTCCCCTCGCCCTTGGAGCCGAACGAAAAAGCCGGCTTGCCGTCGAAGTCGAACTTTGACACCACCTGTTTACTTCCATCCGCGACGTAGACACCGTCTTCAGCCACTGCCAGCGAGACCGGCGAACCGACATCCTTGAAAGAGCTCAGATACAGACCGCTGGGGTCGTAGACCTTGATCTGACTCTCATCGCTATCCATCACATAGATGCGACCAACCTCATCCAGCGCGATATCCGTGGCCTTCTTCAACGGCCACGGCAATTCCCTGCCGCTCTCGTCTTTACCCTTCGCATGCAAGTCCAGCGTATGGATGAACACCCCGTTCACACCGAACATCTGGATGCGTTTGTTTCCGGTGTCTGCCACATAGACCACGCCTTCGTGCACCGCGATACCACGCGGGCCGTCCAGCGCCTGATCGTCACCGCCGAAGAAGCCGCCCGCCTTAGCGCCAAAACGCCCCTTGTACTTGCCGCCGGGCAAGGTATACATCACTACCTGGTCGGTATCGCTATCCACCACATACAAGGTGTCCTTGGTGACTGCGGCACCTTCCGGGCGCTTCAGCAACTCCACTTCGCCGGACTTGGCCGCCAGCGTAAAGGCGACTTTCCCTCCCGCATCCATTGCCACGACCTCACCGCCTTTACGCGCAACGAACAGCAGGCCGCCGCCGGTTGCCAGCAACTTTTCCAGTTTGTCAGCGGCGATCTCGCGCTTGAAATCGGCCTTGATGAAGCCGTTGGCAAGACCGTTGCCGTTCAGCCCCGCATGGGCACTAAGGGAAATGAGTCCTATCAGGGATGCAATCAGCAAGTTACGCATGTATCCACCTATCCAAATTCTGTTGATGAGATTCGCGACACTGACGGTCGCGTTATTTTTCTGCCCGGTTGAAAACGCCGTCCCAGTCATCTGCCGGGGGATTGACAGCAAAGTAGGTGCAACGTTCGACGTATAACTGGCTTGGCCTGTCTTCCGGTCTTTCTTCCAGTACGGCCGCGAATTCGGACTGCGCCGCAGCCCAATCACGCTGCCTGTAGTGCGCCAGCCCCGCCTGGAAGCGTGCCAGTTGGCCGCTGCTCAAAGCATCCGGGCCGACCTGAGGCTCATAAATTGTAACGGGTAATTGCTTGCCGACCACCCGAATCTTGTCCATTTCCCGATACGGACAGACATCCGGCGCCAGCTGACGGGTCTGTTCGCCCACCAGATAGGTGATGCCGTAGTATTTCGCCGTGCCTTCCAGACGCGAGGCCAGATTCACCGTATCACCGATCACGGTGTACTCCATCTTCTTGCCCGCAAAGCCAACATTGCCCGCCACCACCTCGCCGGAATGCAAGCCGCCGCGTATCGAGAACGGCACCACACCTTCCGCCTCCCATTTGCCGCGTAATTGCCCCATGCGCGTCGCCATGGCAACCACGCACTCCACCGCCAGCCGCGCATGGTCGGGCTGCGCCAGCGGCGCCCCCCAGTAAGCCATCACCGCATCGCCGATGAACTTGTCGATGGTGCCATCGTGCTGCTCGATGATCTTCACCATCTCGCCCAGATATTCGTTCAGGCGCGACACCACCACCTGCGGCGGGTGCGATTCACTGAAGGTGGTGAAGCCCTTGATGTCGGTGAACAGCACCGTCACCTCCTTGGTGTCGCCGCCGATCTTGGCCGCGTCTGGGTCCTTCTCCAGTCGCGCCACCAGCTTGGGCGACAGATAGCTGGAGAACATGGAACGCATCTCGCGCGCGCTGCGCTCCAGCACCAGATAGCGGAAGCTGCCGCCCGTCAGCAGCGCCAGGATCGCCGACAAAGTCGGATAGATGATATTGATCCAGTGCCCAGCCGCGAACATGTCGTAGGCGAACCAGATATAGGCGGACAGCATCAGCACCGTGGCCGGGATGGCGCCGTACAGGCGCAGGCGTGTGGTGAGGAAATAGGCCAGCGTGCCCAACAGCACGATGAACATCATGTCCATCAGCGCCTCCAGCCCGCCCTGGCGGATGAAACGGTCGCTGATGATGTTGTCGGCCACGGTGGCGTGGATCTCCACCCCCGGCGTGTTGCCGTGGAAAGGCGTGACGCGCATGTCATATACCCCCAGCGCGGTGGCGCCGATGAACAGCACCTTGCCTTTCAGCGCCTCGGCCGGCACCCGCCCGTGCACCACGTCGGTGAAGGAGTAGCGCGGATAACCGCCCGGCGGGCCGGTGTAGTTGATCCACATCGCATATTGTTCGTCTACCGGGATATAGCGTTCGCCCACCAGCACCTCGAAAGCCTCGGCCGAATATTCCTTCTCGCCCAGCGCGATCATCGCCGCCGTCATGCCCAGCGAAGGATGCAATTTGCCGTCCGCCTCGATCAGCAGCGGCACGCGCCGGTTCACACCGTCCTCGTCCGGGAACAGATTGATCTGGCCCGAAGAGACCGCCGCCCGCTCGAACTCCGGCAACGAGCGTGTGACGCCTTTCACCTGCCCGTCCGGGCCGTACTCGAATAGCTGCGCCAGCGTGACATTGCCCGACTTCCGCATCGCCGCCGAGAACGCCTGGTCGCTCACCATGTCCTCGCGCTCGGGGAAGAAGGCATCGAACATCACCGCTTTCGCCTGCGCTGCCTTCAGCCGCTCCAGCAGCCGCGCGTACTGGCTGCGCGTCCAAGGGTAGCGTCCCAGCTCGGCGATGCTCTTGTCGTCGATGGCGATGATGGCGATGGAAGGTTCCAGCGGGATGGCACCGCGCATCTCGCGGAAGCGCAGATCGTAGGTGCGTGCCTCGAACGCCTCAAGGAAGGGGTTCTGCGAGTAATACAGGGTCAGCACGAACAACACGGAGAGCGCCGACAGCAGCACGGAAAAACCGCGGCTGTTCAAACGCTTGGACAGGTCTTGCAGCAACTGCGGAACGATCATGCGCGAACCCTCTGGAATGTAGGCGACGACGAAACGGGGCTTATTGTAACCGCCTTGCGCAGATGGGAAAGCCGTCATCTGCCCGTAACACTGCGGCGCTAACCTGCCGTCCCTAATTCAGAGATCCGAGGTGCGCCATGTTCGTCGTCCTGCCGCCTGCCCAGCAACACGCTTATGCGCGCGCGCCGCGCGCGCAATTCATGGCCAACCTGCTGCAGGCCGAAGAACACAAGGAGCAAGTCATGACACCGCTGGAAGAAATACTTGCCGAACGCAGCCTGAGCGCATTGTTCCAGCCCATCATCGACCTCAAGCGCGGCGAATTCCTTGGTTATGAAGGCTTGATCCGCGGCCCCGCCAACAGCCCGCTACACTCGCCGGCCAATCTGTTCGCGACAGCCGAACGCGAAGGCCTGGCGCTGGAAGTCGAGATGCTCGCGCGTCACACCGTACTCGAAGCTTTCGCCCGACTAGACCTGCCCGGCCAGCTGTTCCTCAACGTCAGTCCGCAGACGCTGACCCAGCCCAGTTTCCGCAACGGCCAGACGCTGGCCTTTCTGGAACAACTGGATATCGACCCGTCGCGCGTGGTGATCGAGATCACCGAGAACCAGCCCACCTTCGACTTCGAAGCCATGCGCAGCGCGCTGCTGCATTACCGGGGTATGGGCTTCAAGATCGCCATCGACGATCTGGGCGAAGGCTTCTCCAGCCTGCGCCTGTGGTCCGAACTGCGCCCCGAGTACATCAAGATCGACATGCATTTCGTGCAGGGCGTGGACCGCGACCCGATCAAGCTGCAGTTCCTCAAATCCATCCAGAGCATCGCCGAGAGCTGCGGTACGCACGTCATCGCCGAAGGTGTGGAGACAGAGGCCGAATTGAAAGTGGTGAAGGAACTCGGCATCGCACTCGGCCAGGGTTACTTCATCGCACGCCCCAGTCCCACGCCGCCGCTGTTCGCCTCCACCGAGACCGGCCGCATCCTCAACGCTTCCAGCATCTCCATCTTCCCGGATGCCTCGTGCCCCGCCTGCCCGCCCAACGCGCAGACCACGGCGCAAAAGCTGCTGACCTACATCGAGCCTGTGCACCCGAACACGCTGATCGAACACATCTTCGACCGCTTCAATGCCGATCCTGCGCTGCGCGCCATCCCGGTGGTCAACAACGGCACACCGGTCGGGCTCATCAGCCGCTACAGCTTCATCGACCGTTTCGCCAGGCCGTACCAGCGCGAATTGCACGGTCGCAAATCCTGCATGGAACTGATCCAGAACCCGCCGCTGCTGGTGGAGAAGAACATGCCGGTACAGGAACTCAGCCACTTCCTGGCCGAATCGGATGACCGCCATTTCGCCGAGGGCTTCATCATCACCGAGCGCGGCCGCTACATCGGCGTCGCCTCGGGCCAGGCGCTGTTGCGCGAGCTCACGCAGATGCAGCTGGAAGCCGCTCGCTATGCCAACCCGCTCACCCTGCTGCCCGGCAACGTGCCGATAAACGAACACATCGGCCGCCTGCTGCAGGCGAACACCCCGTTCGTCGCCTGCTATTGCGACCTTGATCACTTCAAACCATTCAACGACACCTACGGCTACCGCAAGGGCGACGAGATGATCCAGCTCACCGGCCGCGTGCTGAGCTGGACATGCGACCCCAAGCTCGACTTCCTCGGCCACATCGGCGGAGACGATTTCATCCTACTGATGCAAAGCCGCGACTGGCAATCACGCTGCGAACAAGCGTTGCGCTCGTTCGAGCAGGCCGCCTCGCTGATGTTCCGCGAAGAACATATCGCCGCCGGCGGTTACACCAGCGAAGGGCGCGACGGCACGGTGAAGTTCCACCCCCTCAGCAGCCTGTCCATCGGCGCGATCAGGATAGAGGCCGGCCAATTCTCGTCACACCACGAAGTCTCCGCCGCCATGACCGATGCCAAGAAGATGGCGAAGAAGATTCCGGGCAACAGCCTCTTTGTAGAACAGCGCGACTACGATCCATCCTACGCAAAGGAAACGATATGAAGCGAAGCACTCGCCAGGCATCCATCCACCATGCAGATGGCCGCATCAGCATCCCCGGCCTGCTGATGTCCAAAGGCTTCAACGCCACGCTCACCTTCTTCTGCACCCTGTGCATCTTCTCGCTGGACTGAGCACGCATGCTGCAAAGATCCATCGCCCTGTTCCGGGCGCTCCGCCTCGCGTTGCACATAGCCTACGGCCTGCTCATGGCCTTGATCTATCCACGACTTCCTGCAGGCATGCGCCGCACCATCCTGCAGAACTGGTCTGCCGATCTGCTCAACATCTTCAACGTCAAGCTGCAAGCCGTAGATCTGGGCGCATTGCGCAACGGCCTCATCGTCAGCAACCACATCTCCTGGCTGGACGTGTTCGTATTGAACAGTGTGGTACCGATGCGCTTCGTCGCCAAATCCGAAGTGCGGCGCTGGCCGGCCATCGGCTGGCTGTGTGCGCGCGCCAACACGCTGTTCATCGAGCGCGGCAACGCACGCGCCGCTGCCCGTATCAATAAACAACTGGGCGACTTGATGCAGCAAGGCGAATGCCTCGCCGTCTTCCCGGAAGGCACCAGCACCGACGGGGCACAGGTCGCGCACTTCCACGCCTTTCTATTGCAACCGGCCATCGACGCAAGCGTAGCGCTGCATCCCATCGCCATCCGCTATCAGGACGAAAGCGGTGCACGCAGCACCGCCGCCGCCTACTTCGACAACATCTCCTTCGGCGCTTCGATGTGGACGCTGCTCAACACACCCAGGCTGCATGTGCGCTTGATACCCACTCCCACGCTGCACGCTGCCGATTTCGAGCGCCGCGAACTGGCCCGGCGTGCGCATGAATCGATCAGTGCCGCGCTGCAACAAGCCGAGTCACACAAGCTTCATATTGCGTTAACCGACACGCAACATTCAGACACTAATCTGCTCCCATCGACAACTTAGGAGCAAGACGATGTTGGATCTGATCCGTCAGCAGCAGAAACAGGAAACTACGCGCCGCCTCACTTTCAACATGGCACGCTCGGTGGCCGAGATCGCCGAAGCACAGCGCATCCGCTTCAAGGTATTCGGCGAAGAGATGGGCGCCAACCTGCCCAGCGCCGAACTCGGTCTGGACATCGACCGATTCGACGAATATTGCGACCACCTGCTGGTGCGCGACCACGGCAACGACAAAGTGGTCGGCACCTACCGCATCCTGCCGCCCGAGCAGGCCGTCAATGCCGGCGGTTATTACTCCGAGACCGAGTTCGACCTGTCGCGTCTGCAGAACCTGCGCGACCGCATGGTGGAAGTGGGCCGCTCCTGCGTGCACCCCGACTATCGCGACGGCGCCACCATCACCCAGCTGTGGAGCGGCCTGGCCGACTACATCGGCAAACACAACCACGAATACCTGATTGGCTGCGCCAGCATCAGCATGGCCGACGGCGGCCACTACGCCGCCAGCGTGTACAACAAGGTGCACAAGCTGCACGCCGCACCGTCCGAATACACCGTGTTCCCGCACTGCCGCCTGCCGCTGGAATCGCTGCAACAGGATCTGGAAGTCACCATCCCGCCGCTGATCAAAGGTTATCTGCGCCTCGGTGCCTACATCGCCGGCGAACCGGCATGGGACCCCGACTTCAACTGTGCCGACCTGTTCATCCTGATGCCGGTGTCGCGCATGAACGCGCGCTATGCCAAGCACTTCCTCAGAAAGGCGGCATAAGCACGCTGCATGTTCTCTCCTCCCTTGCGCGCACGCTGTCTGGTGCGCGTTCTTTTTTGTGTATAGTTTCGAACCCAATCGGGCCCAATATGACAACGCTTCAGGAGCAAACTTTGCAAAGTCCCCACAAAGGAAAGACCGGTCTCGTACGCCTGTGGAACGCCTTCGGCTACTCCATCGCAGGTTTCCGCGCCGCCTACAAACATGAAGACGCCTTCCGCCAGGAAGTGTGGCTAGCCATCGTGCTCGTCCCGCTCGCGCTTTGGCTGCCGGTGACGATGATCGCCAAGGCACTGATGATAGGCAGCGTGCTGCTGGTCATCATCGTCGAACTCATCAACTCCGCCATCGAAGCCACCGTGGATCGCATATCGCTGGAGAACCACGACCTCGCCAAACGCGCAAAAGACATCGGCAGCTCGGCCGTGCTGGTGAGCCTGCTCAATGTCTGCGTGGTGTGGGGTCTGGTGTTGCTGACAAAATAATAAAACCTCAGGAGGAATTCTAAAATGGCAAAGATCAGCAGCCCGGAATACGAAGCCAAAGCACGCGCACTCAGCGAAGATGAAGCCGAACGCCTGCTCTCCCGCATGAGCGGCAAATTGCCCAAACGCCTGCACAAGGAAAAACTCACCCGCGAAGAAGCGCTCGCCATCCAGCTTGAAGTGGAAGACGAACAACTGCAGGAATGGCGCAAGAACATGAAAGCCCTGAACACCCATATCGAGGAAACGGGCAAGTTCAAGGCCATGGCAGACAAGAAGTCCAAAAAGTAAGTACATTCCCCCGCAAAAGCACAGCGGTCGTTGCGCGAGCAGCGGCCGCTGTTCACTTTGGGTCCCGGATTCCTGCTCAAAGCCCGTTCCTGCCGCATCGAGTGGAACCTCAACAGTCCTTGAAGGAACTTGGTAAAATCGCGCGCCTTGCAGGAGGCCTCATTGGAAAACCCATACAACATCCTTGGCGTCTCGCCGACCGCTTCGACCGACGACATCAAGAAGGCATACCGCGCACTTGCCATGCGCCATCACCCGGACCGCAACCCAGACGCCAGCGCCGAACGCAGATTCGACGCGATCAAGAAGGCGTACGAGCTGCTGTCCGACCCGCAGAAGCGGGCGGAGTACAACTACAGCCTGAACAACCGCATCGTCGTCGACCCGCAGCAGGAAGCACAGAACCTGTGGGGCGCCCTATTCACCCGTTGCGGCATCGAACAGCCGCGCAACGACCGTTAAACATTTCAAGAAGACCACCATGAAAAGCATCCATCCAGAATTCCACTACCAGACCCGCGAACTCGGCTACCAGATCAGCGACACACTGGGCGAACCGCCCGACCGCAAGCGCTATGAGCGCGTCATCGCCTCCCTGATCGGCGAGTACGCCAATGGCACGGTGATCGACGATGTGAACATGCTGAGCTTCGCGCTGGTCGACCATCTGGTGTTCGGCGATGCCAAGGGCCTGCTGGCCGAAGCGCAGGATTATGAAGAGGGCGATGCCGCCAAGGTGATGAAGCTGGTATCCACCACCACCGCCACTTCCGGCGATGCGCTGGCCGCCGTGTTCGCCGCCGATCCCGAGCTGGCGCGCAAGGCGGTCATCACCGCCTTCCTGTTCAAGAACGCCAAGGGCTGGAAGGAAGAAGACAACTCGCTCGCCGCCCTGCAGGAAGAGGAAGACAAAGCCAACGCTGACGAGGATGAAGACGAGTCCTTCCACGGCGAGAACATCGAACACCTGTTCGACACACGCGGAGACGGTAATGACTGACAGATCCCAGCTTCCAGCGATCAGCCTGCAAGTCACCGAACTGGTGCTGGCCGGCTCGCCCGAGCATGCAGAAGAAGCCATCAACGAAACCGCCGAGAAGTTCGGCGACCTCGCCGTGGTCGAGGTGCTCAACGCGCTGGAAGCGCATGTCGCCTCGCTGCACCTGTCGTCCTTCGACGGCGGCAAGCTGTCGCTGGCCACCATGCTCATCTCGCCCAAAGCCTGGGCCGAGAGTCTCGCCTACTTCGCTGCCACCTGGGACGAAGACTGGATCGAAGACGAACCGGAAGTGCTCACCGAATCGCTGTTCGCACACATCCACGGCATCCTGTACGCCACCGAAGATGAAGACCGTCGCGCCGAGCTGCTCAACGCGGCACTGGCCACAGCCTGGGGTACGACGGCCTTTGCCGTGATGTTCTCCACCGCCATCGACGAGATCATCGAGATCGCCAACGACATCCAGAACCTCGGCGCCCCGCGCAGCGGCAGCACCACTTCCGACCATGATGTGATCCCGCTGGCACTGGAGATCATCCGCAACGACCAGGAAGCGTGGGACAGCATCCTGTTCGAGATCTTCCCCGACTGGCGCCCCGGCGAGAACGAATTGCACCCCAGCCCGGACGAAGAGAGCGACGAAGATCCCGAAGAAGACGAAGAGTCGCGCGAAAGCCAGTTCGCCATGGGCCGCAGCACCAAGGAACTGCTGCTGCGCCTGCGCAAACAAGTGCCCAGCAAAGCCGCCACGCCGGCCAAACCGGGCGCACGTCCGAGTCTGGGCGAGGACATCTTCTCCTGATGAACATCACCAGTTACACCGCCCGCACGCCCCAGCTTGTGCAAGCACTGGAAGCGCTCGGCCAGCGCGCGGACAATCAGCAAGCAGCCAGCATCCTGTTCGACGAACTGTGCGGCATCACCGCACTGGTCGCCAAGAAGTTCACCAACGACCGCACCGCAGAAGGCATACACGACGCATTCCATCTCACCGTGGGCTGCATCTCGCTGGCGATCAGTCAGGCGGACATCGCCGACAGCGGCGAAGCCAAACTCTCCTTCCTGCTGCAGCACGGCGCTGAATACGTGTTCCAGATGGGCTTCCGCCATATGAAGGAACTGTCCGCCCTGCCCTACACCGCCTACGTCTCCGATTTCGACAACGATCCCTTCGTGCAGCAGCGCAACCTGAAAGCGATCTTCATGGAGATATGCAGCGCCGACCCCGCATCGAACTGGTCGGGTGACGCCATCTTCCAGAACGAGATGGCGGACCGGAAACGCAACCAGCAATACATCGACTGCGGCAAATGGCTGCGCAAGCACAACGCCGGCGGCGTGGTCAGAGATTCCGAGATGGATGCCAGTGCCGCGATGACCGTGGCCGTACTGTTCGCACTGTACGGCGATGGACGCATCGTCGCGCGCACCGCACAACGGCCACTTGAGAACCTCATCGCCCACATCCGCGACACCAAGCCCGATGTCGATGCCAGCTGGGACAAATTCCTGAAAAAGATCCCGCCCGAATATCAGCCACTGCTGCGTGAGCGCATGGAACAACTGCGCGACACCATCGTCAAGAAACTGTACGGCAAGACCAAGGCCAAGACCTTGCTCACCACCCTGCAAGACCAATACATCGGCAGCGAGCAGGACATCGACTACGCCTGATACGGCGCGCCGCTGTTCAACTCGCACAACACACCTAATGGAAGCAAGCGCCCTCATGTCCGCACAGGAACCCACACCCGCCCAACCCGCACTCTCCGAGCCGGAGATGGAAGCGCTCGACAACTTCCTGATGTCCGATGCCACCAGCAGCGAAGTGATGATGCTGGACCAACTGGACGGCTTCTTCACCGCCCTCGCTTCGGGCCCATCCCTGCCCGAGCAGGACGAATGGATGCCGCGCGTGTGGGGCCCCAGCGCAAGCGACGCACCCAAGTTCGCCAGCGACGCGCAACGGGAAACCATCACCGACCTGCTGACCCGCCACCTGAACGCCATCGTATGGAGCATGAATCAGGAGCTGGAAAGCTTCGAACCCATCTTCGATCTGAACGTCTACGAAGGCGACGAGCACGAATACCTGGACGGAGAGAACTGGGCGCACGGCTACATGACCGGCATCGCCATGCAGCGCGACAACTGGAAGAAATTACTCGAAGCCCGCCACGCCGCCGAAGTATTGCGCCCCCTCTACCTGCTCGGCTCGCCGGACATCACCGAGGAAGAAGAAGCACTGATCGAGACACCCGCGCAACGCGAAGCGCTATCGAAGACCATCCCCGCCAGCGTGGCCGCGATCTACAAATACTGGGCACCGCAACGGCGCGCCGCAGAAGAACGCATCCACGGCAAGTCCGACGATAGCGAGATGAAGCATGTCAGCCGCAATGCACCGTGCCCCTGTGGCAGCGGCAGGAAGTTCAAGAAGTGTTGCGGGGCAGATAAGGGCGAGGATTGAAAAGCTCGGGCCTGCCGCGACTCAATCGAGTGGCGTGCTGAAACCGAGGCTGTAGATGATGTTTCCGGAAAATGTGGAGCTGTAATAGCGCCGTGCGGAAAGCGTGATGCCCACCACCCGTGTGTACCACGCGATACCCACCTCCGGATAAAGCACCGCACTGAATTCATGCTTCATGTACGTCTCGCCCGGCTCGTCGATCTGTCCGTTGCGGTTATTGTCCAGCTTGTCCTGCGTGGCATCTGCCTGATGGCTGGCCATGCCGACCAGCACACCAACGCCTACGAACGGCGAAATGTGTTCCCCGTATTGCAAGCGCGCCGAACTGGTCACGCCCTTGTATTCGAAGCGCTCATCCGCGAAATACGAAGCGCCCACCCGCACCCCGCTGAACCAGCTCGGGCAAGCACTGTAAACCGCATCCAGCCCCACGATCCGCAGATCCCGCTCCGCCCAGAAGGCACCCTCTATTTGTGGTTTACACGGGGCTGCGTGGCTAAAGGCGGGCAAGAAGGTCAACAGGAGCAATAAGAACTCAGCGCGGAGGCGGGACATAAGTGTGCCAAAAGTTAATTCGATGCTGACCCGTTTAGTCCCATCCCTTATTACTTCTCGACCCGTTTAACTGGGCGTGGAGGAGAACGTCGTAATGCAAGACCTGACCCCGAGACTGCGTAATCTTCATACGGCATAACGTCTGAAATCACCGGCGCAGCTTTATTGCGCAGCGTCCCTTGAAACGCAGTGTTAGAAAGCTGACCAATAAGTTCACATGCAAATCCCACTAAAGATCACCTGATCATCTCCGCTTCCCCAGAACTGCTTAGAAGCACGTTCATTCTGCTCTGCAATGTAAATGTACTTGGCGGAAACATTTGGCTGCCCAGAGAGAACCAAAGCCTTGTAGCCATTTCCATCCCCGCCTCGGTTGAGTACTTTGACACCACCAAGCCAGCCCTCTGTTCCGAATGGAAGGCCAACCATTTTCCCTGTGATTCGATTCACAGCGAAGCTCTCACCAATTCTGGTTCTCCAAATGCCTTTGTGTTCGACGATGTGTCCGTCGTCAGACAATTCCACCACCTGAAGAATTTTGCACGTGTAAGAGTCAGCACCAGCTTGAGCGACAGACGGCAGACAGAAGAGCAGGAAAAGCGCAGAAATAATTTTGAAATGGAGATTCATCGGTACTCCCATAAGTAGCCTAACGGATTAAATGGGGCTACATCGAATTACCTTAGATCAATTACTGCCCTATTTCCCTTCATCGTAGCCCGCCATCCTAAGACCTCCAAGCAGAAATTTGGCCTATATATTTTCTAGCCTCACTCATCCCCGTCACAAACTCTTCACTCCCCCGTAATCAAATATTCACACGCGCGCGCCACGATGCGCGCCATGAATACACCGAACGAAACTCTCCAAGTCGCGCCGGCGCTGAGTATCGCGCTGGTTACCGAAACCTACGTGCCGGAAGTGAACGGCGTGGCGATCACCATCGGTCGCATGGTGCACGGGCTGCTCAAGCGCGGGCATCGCATCCACATGGTGCGGCCGCGTCAGGGCAAGCAGGATGCGCCGGCCGCCGAGGGCAGCTATGCGGAGACGCTGGTGTCGGGCATGCCGATCCCCGGTTATCCGGAGCTGAAATCGGGCCTGCCCGCGAAGAATCTGCTGCTGAAGTTGTGGCGCGCGCAGCGGCCGGACGTGGTGCACATCGCCACCGAGGGGCCGCTGGGTTGGTCGGCGTTGTCGGCGGCGCGCAAGTTGGCGATCCCAGTGAGCACGGACTTCCACACCAATTTCCACAATTACACGCAGCACTACGGCATCGGCCTGTTGAAGAAGCCCATCGCCGCCTACCTGCGCCACTTCCACAACAAGGCTGCCTGCACGCTGGTGCCCACCGCTTCGCTGCAGCAGCAGCTGGAACACGAGGGTTATCAGAACGTGCTGGTGGTGTCGCGCGGGGTGGATACCGAGTTGTTCCACCCAGCCAAGCGCGATGCGGAACTGCGCGCTTCGTGGAACGCGGACGAGGACACGCCGGTGGTGATGCTGGTGAGCCGCATCGCACCGGAGAAGAACCTGCAGGTGGTGATCCAGGCGTTCGAGCAGATGCGCAAGATCAACCCGCTGCTGCGTCTGGTGATGGTGGGCGACGGCCCGGCGCGCGCCGAGCTGCAGAAGCAGCATCCGCAGGTGATCTTCGCGGGCATGCAGACCGGCGAGGCGCTGGCGCGTCACTACGCTTCCGGCGACATCTTCCTCTACCCCAGCCTGACCGAGACCTACGGCAACGTGACCGTCGAGGCGATGGCCAGCGGGCTGGCGACGCTGGCCTACAACTACGCCGCCGCGCAGCAGCACATCAAACACGATGTGAATGGCTTGCTGGCGACCTTTGCCGACAGCGATGCCTTCATCGCCGAGGCACGCACGCTGGCGAACGATCTGCCGCGCGTGCGCCGACTGGGCAAGACGGCACGCGACACCGTGGAATCGCTGACCTGGGAACACATCATGGGTCAGATGGAAGCTGTACTGCTGGACACCGTACGTTCACAGGGAGTGAAACATGGCCAACCTCAGCTCTCCGCTGCAACAGATTAAGAAGTTCGACGTCGACCTGTGCGTGCTCTGCAACCGGCAGAGCCGCAGCTTCACCGTGCGCAACCTGTTCCGCCTCGCCAGCCGCTTGGGCGACGGCGTGTTCTGGTATGTGCTGATGATCTCGTTCCTGCTGCAGGATGGTTACGAGGCAGTGCCTGCCGTGCTGCACATGCTGGGCGCGGGCCTGACCGGCACCGTGCTGTACAAACTCATCAAGGGCAAGACCTTGCGTCCGCGCCCCTTCAACGTCTATCCCGCCATCCAGTGCGTGGGCAAGACGCTGGACCAGTTCAGCTTTCCTTCCGGCCACACGCTGCACTCGGTGGTGTTCACCCTCGTTGCGCTGTCTTACTACCCCGGCCTGTTCTGGTTGCTGGTGCCGTTCACCAGCATGGTCGCCCTGTCGCGTCCCATCCTTGGGCTGCACTATCCCAGCGATGTGCTGGCCGGTGCGGCGCTGGGGGCGATGATCGCCTGGGTGTCGTTCCTGTTAGTCTAGGTTCCAGGGAAGCGCTGATCCATTCAGCGCTTTCAGGATTTCTTCTTTGATTTTTTCCTGAGTTCGACTTCCTCTTTCCCCCAATCCTTGAATTTCTTCTTGCAATGCGCCAGCAAGGATTCATACGTCGGGAAGAACAGCTTGAAATCAGCCGACAGCACCCTGTCGAATTCGCATGACTCGTCGCTATGATCCCGACACGCATCGGGACGGCTCTCATAGATCCCGCAGCGCCCGTCGGTTTGCAGATGCTCGCACCTTCCATCGATCATCAGATACCAGCCGTCTCCGTCCTTGAACACCGAGACGTTCTCATGCGAGACCTGCCAGAGCAGATTCTTGTAATCGCTTTGATCGCGGGGCTTCTTGATCGGTTGCGTGATGTAGGTGCAGCAACTTGAGGTCTTGCAGCTGGAGCATTTGCTCTCGGGTTGGATCGGAATCGTCTTGGGCATATTTGTAGTGCGGCAATAGCGGATTGCAAGGGGATCAATCGGGCGACCTTCCGCCGTCCATGTGGCATTGGATCATTCCAGAGCGCCATATTCTGGATGACTTCCGTTAAGAACATATTAAGGAAGGTCTGATTAAGTCCGTTCGTGGTGAGTATTTTCCGTTCGCTCCCTCGATACACCGCGCAAGCGCGGCACTGATGAAACTACTAGCCAATCCACTAAGCCAGCAAGCTGGCAAGTGGCTGGTTATCGGGACGAACGGAAAATGTATCGAACCATGGCTTTCGGACTTAATCAGACCTTCCTTAATGCCGCAGAAAATCTGGAAGATTTTACGGCTGCAGGATCATCCCCTCAATCGAGGGGATGGCATCATCAAACTGTATTGCATCCTTCACATACTTTTCATGCGACAGGGCTATAAACATGCGGCATGAAGCGCACATCGATATCGGTCGTCGCACTATTTCTGGCACTTGCTGCCAATGCCACTCCGCTCTCCGGCGATAACGCATTACTGGTCGAAGTACAAAGGAACGGCGGCACCTATCTGCTCAACGCCCGTTTCGACACCTCGCTATCGCAATGTGCGGCATACCTTTATCTCACCGATTACGAGTCCGCCACCAAGCTGCCCGGCATCCTCGATTCCAAGGCCTACCGCGAGTCGGACAACACAGTGAAAGTCGAGCGCACCGCCGAAGAGCGCGTGCTGTTCATGCGCATCCACCTGCACTCGGTGATGGAATTCACCGAATACCCCAACAACAAACTGACCTTCACCCAACTGTCCGGCGATTCAAAATCCTTCAGCGGTCATTGGCTGATCGAACCGACCTTATCCGGCAGCACACTGCGATTCGAAGGCCGATGGGAACCGGACACCTTGCTACCGCTGTTCATCATCGACCACTTCGCCAAACACGATCTGGAAAAACGCTTCGGTGAGATCGCCCGTTTGGCCGAAGAACAAAACGCCGAGCTATCCGGCAAATGCCCGCAAGCGACCCGGCTCGCCACGCGATGAACGGCACTGGGTGCGCTGATCAACCATTGTCCCTTCAGATCATCTAGCGGCTGCACCGTATTCACGGGACTGCAACAAACAGTCTATAAGATTCTTCTTATATTTATCCTTCGGAGTACACGACCATGACGCTATTCTCACCGCTCAAGAAGCTCACCCTGCAACACCAGTTGCGTTTGATGACTGGCCTGTCGCTGCTCGGCATGCTGGCGGTGATCGTGTTCGTGATGCTGAACCTGAACCATCTGCGTCAGGAGTTCCGCGTATACCAGTCGCTGCAGACCACATCCAAGAGCCTGATCGAGATCAAGGCGACCGCGCTGGCGGTGAGCCGCGCCGACCCGGTGATGGTCGAGAGCGAGGCGCAGTTGCAACAGGCGGGCGCCGACATCGCCGTATCGCTGCAGCGCATCACGGAAGCGACGGCCGATGCCGACATGCAGAAGCAACTGCAGGAGATAGCCGAACAATGGGCGGCATATGCCAAGGGTTTCCGCAGCGCGATCAAGATCGCGGCGACCAGCCCGGAAGATGCGTTGGTGATACCAGACGCCATCTACGGTATGTATCTGGAGCCCATCGTTCACAGCCTGGACGGGATGGCGCTGGCCAACAAGGAACTTGAAGTCGCGTCGGCCCTGAGCATCCGCAGCGGCATGAACGACCTGCTGTGGATCGTGCTGGCGCCGATGCTGTTGCTGGGGCTGCTGACACTGGTGTCGCAGACGATGTTCGGCCAGCACCTGCGCAAACGACTGGACGCCTTCATCAGCGAGATCACCCATCTGCATCACGGCGACCTGAGCCGCCGCCTGCCGGTGTACAACAACGACGAGATCAGCCATCTCGCCACCACCATCAACAACTTCATCGCGCGCTTCCAGGACATCCTGCACGAGGTGCACACCTCGGCTGACCAGACGCAGCGCACCGCGCACGGCGTGAGCCAGATGGCGCACTCGGTCACGGCCAACGCCAAGGAACAATCAGCCAAGGCTTCGCAGGTGAGCGATGCCATCGAAGGCATGGGCAGCACCATCAAAACCATCGCCAGCAACGCGGGCAATGCTGCCGCCGCATCCAGCAAGACGCTGGACCTGGTGCGCGCCGGCAGCGACACCGGCCGCGCCACCATCGTCGCGCTGAACCAGATCGACCAGACCGTGGCTTCCTCGGTGCAGACCATGCAGGCGCTGCATCAGTCGATCAAGCAGATCGGCTCGGTCAGCACGCTCATCAAGGACATCGCCGACCAGACCAACCTGCTGGCGCTGAACGCGGCCATCGAAGCGGCGCGCGCCGGTGAGCAGGGACGCGGCTTCGCGGTGGTCGCCGACGAAGTACGCAAGCTGGCCGAACGCACCGCCAATGCCACCACCGACATCAACAAGATCGTGCAGATCGTCGAAACCGAGACGGCCGGTGCCAGCAAGGCAATGACGCTGGCCAAGCAGGAAGTGGCGCAGGGCGTGCTGCACGGCGAAGGCATGGGACAGATGTTGCTGGAGATCGAGAACGCGGTCCTGCTCGTGGCCGACATGATGCGCCAGATCGCCAGCGCCACCGAGGACCAGTCCGCCGCCGGCGAACACATCTGGCGCAACATCGACTCCGTCGCCACCATCAGCGCCGATACCGCCGTCAGCTTCGAGCAGGCGCGCAACGAGATGCTGACGCTGGCGAACAGCTCCAAGGTGCTGTTCGATACCGTCGGACAGTTCAAGCTGGCAAAGGCGGCTTAACCTTCGCTGAACACGTCCTGCGGCAGCGGCATGCGGTGGCGCAGTTCGCGCGGGCGCAGCAGTTCGATGCGCTGGCGGATGGCGGGATCGTCGGCGTGCGGGTTGGCGTCCCACACCGGCTCTTCGCCGGTCAGGATGCGGTCGATATGCGCGAGGCGCGCGCCGGTCTCGTTCAGGTAATAGTCGAAGCGACGCGACATGCCGCCGTCGAACAGCTTGCCGCCACGATGGCATAACTGCGACAGGTGGCTGACGCGCAGCAACTGCTCAGCACCCGACAGCATGGCGATACCGCGTTTGGCGATGGGCTGCGGGCAGGCGAAATGTTGCGCGACGTATTCGGCCAGCTCGCTGCGGTGCGCGTCCATCAACTCACCCGGTGCGGCGAACAGTTGCGCGCGGATATGCATGTCCATCGCCCATTCACAGGCGGCATGGGTGAGCACCGGCACATTGCCCCACAGTTTCTCGTGGGCGGGCACGAAGTGGTTATGCGCGATCACGTCCACCAGCAGGTGGCTGACGAAACCCAGTGACAGCGCGCATTCCTCGTCGCTCTGCGCATCGTCCAGCAGCTTGCGGGCGCGTTGCCACTGGTGGGTGGTGGTGAACGGTTCGCCCCAGCTGCGGTCGCTCCATAGCGCGAGGTCGGGCAGACAGGCGCCAGCCAGCACCAGGCGGGGATAGGCGAGCACGGCCTTGCGGAAGCGCGCGTCGGTGAGCGGCACGGCCCACAGCAGCAGCTGGGCGAAATAGACGTGGGTGTACAGCCCCCATGCATTGGCATCCGCGCTCCATAACAGCAGCGGGATCCACCAGCGCCAATGTCCCATCACGATCTTCATGGTGCGCAGTATGTGCAGCCCGTATGAAGCGCAGATGACAAGTGCGTGAGATTTTGATGAAGACTGGGCGTATCATCCGCGCCTACATTTCCTTTCGGGCTAGAGGCTTACATGGCGGGCGTATTGGCAGGTGATATCGGCGGCACGAAGACGCGACTGGCGCTGGTCGAGGTCAGCGGCACGCAAGCGACGATCACCAGCGAGCGCGAATTCGTCAGCACCGACTACAAAACCTTCGATGATCTGCTGGCCGAATTCATGGCCACTGCCGGTGCGATAAAGTCCGCCGCTTTCGGCGTGGCCGGGCCGGTACACCACGACACGGTACAAACCACCAACCTGCCATGGCGCATCGAAGCCGAAGCCCTGCGCAAGCGTTTCGGCTTCGCCAACTGCCACCTGCTGAACGATCTGGAAGCGACCGCTTACGGCCTGCCCGCGCTGCAGGCGGACGACCTTTTCACCCTGCATGCGGGCAGCCCGCATACGCACGGCAACCGCGCCATCATCGCCGCCGGTACCGGGCTGGGCGAGGCCGGACTGTTCTGGGATGGCCACAGTCATCGCCCCTATGCCACCGAAGGTGGACATGCCTGCTTCTCACCGCGCGATGTGCTGGAGCTGGATTTCGCGCACGCGCTGCGCGAGCGCTTCGGCCATGTGAGTTGGGAGCGCGTGGTGTCAGGTATGGGCATCCCCGCTCTGTACGACTTCCTGTTGGCACGCAATGGCGGACACACGCCCGACTGGCTGGCTGAGGCGATGCAGGCGCACGGCAAAGCAGCTGCCATCTCTCAAGCCGCGATCGCGGCACGTGATGCACTGTGTACCGAAACCATGCACCGCTTCATCACCCTGTACGGTGCCGAGGCGGGCAATCTGGCACTGAAGACGATGTGCAGCGGTGGCCTGTATATCGGCGGCGGCATCGCGCCCAAGATCATGCCGCTGCTGGAAAGTGGCGTGTTCCTCAACGCCTTCTTCGACAAGGGCCGCATGCGCCCGCTACTCGAAGCGATACCGGTGCGCGTCATCCTCAACGACCGCGCAGCTTTATACGGTCCGGCCCTTTTCGCCGCACAACGACAGGCGTAGGATCGCCACCCAACAGGAGGTGCTGAAACAGCCATCATGAAACACGCAATACTTGCCACGATCTCGTCTTACTTTCGTCCCCGTCTGATCGATTCACTGCGCGACTACAATCAAGCGCGCTTCAGAACAGATATCTCCGCCGGCATCACCGTCGGCATCGTCGCCCTGCCGCTGGCCATCGCCTTTGCCATCGCCTCCGGTGCGAAGCCCGAAGCGGGCATCTTCACCGCCATCATCGCCGGTTTCATCATCTCCGCCCTGGGCGGCTCACGCGTGCAGATCGGCGGGCCGACCGGCGCGTTCATCGTCATCGTGTACAACATCATCCTGCAGTACGGTTATGCCAACCTGCTGATCTGCACCATGATGGCCGGCGTGATGCTGATGGCGATGGGACTTTTCAAGCTGGGCAACCTGATCAAATATTTCCCGCGCCCGCTCATCATCGGTTTCACCAACGGCATCGCTGTGTTGATCATCCTGAGTCAGGTGAAGGAGTTCTTCGGCCTGCAGATCGAAGTGATGCCGGCCGACTTCCTCGGCAAGTTGCGCGCCATCTATGCGGCCATCGGCAGCATAGACCCGCTCACCGTCGCGCTGGCCATCGCCTCGGCCTTGCTGATCTGGTTCTATCCCAAGCGCTGGGCACAGAAGCTGCCTTCACCCATCGTGGCCCTCATCATCGGCACGCTGCTGGTCGGCCTGTTCAATCTGCCCACCGAGACCATCGGCAGCCGCTTCGGCGGCATCCCGCAGGGTCTGCCCAGCTTCGAATTCCCGGAGCTCACCTTCGCCACCCTGCGCCACCTGTTCGCACCGGCGATGACCATCGCACTGCTGGGCGCCATCGAGTCGCTGCTGTCTGCGGCGGTGGCGGACGGCATGATCGACGACAAGCATGACTCGAATCAGGAGTTGATCGCGCAGGGCATCGCCAACATCGTCACGCCGTTCTTCGGCGGTCTGCCCGCCACCGGCGCCATCGCGCGCACCGCGACCAATGTGCGCAGCGGCGCGACCAGCCCGGTGTCCGGCATCGTGCATGCGCTGACGCTGCTGGTGATCGTGCTGGTCGCCGCGCCGCTGGCGCAATACATCCCGCTCGCGTCGCTATCGGCCATCCTGCTGGTGGTGGCGATCAACATGGGCGAATGGGAAGGCTTCCGCACACTGCGCAAATATCCGCTGAGCGACAGCGCCGTGCTGGTTGTCACCTTCGTGCTGACGGTGATGTTCGGCCTGACGGTGGCGGTGGAGGTCGGCCTGTTCATAGCGGTGTTCTCTTTCATGCACCGCATCACCGACCTCACCCATGTCAGTGTGGCGGACGAGTCGCCGCAGCCCGACGACGGCGAGGCCACTGTCATGCGCAAGGCGGTTCCCAAGGGCGTGGTGATCTACCGTGTGTTCGGCGCGCTGTTCTTCGGCGCGGCAGACAAGCTGGAGAACATCCTCATCGAGTTGCATAACGAACCCGAGGTGCTGATCCTCAAGATGCACGAAGTGATCAGCATGGATTCGAGCGCGCTGCACAAGCTGGAACACCTGCACAACAAGCTGCGCAAACGCGGCAAGCACCTCATCCTGTGCGGCCCGCATACCCAGCCCTATTTCCTGATGCATCAGTCCGGCTTCTTCGACCAGGTGGGCCGGGAGAACGTGGTGGGTAGCGTGGAAGAGGCGCTGCGGCGCGCGCGCGAACTGCTGCCGAAACCGAACGGCGCTTAGCTTCCGTTCCTGATGGCTACGATCTGGCTGGGTTTGGTCGCGGCATAGGCCGGCATCGCCATGCCGACCGTCGCACCGATATAGGTAGGGTCGGCGATGACGAATCGCTGCCCGTGATGTTCGACGCTCGCCATACTGTTTCCCGGCTGCGTGAGGGCGACAGCCGTCGTCATATGACCCGGGTATAACAAGCCGATCACTTTCAGGCCCGTCAGTTCGCGCACCAGCCAGGCGAACAGCACCGAGCGGTCCTCGCAGTCGTTGTAGGGAAAATACAATGACTCCTCGATGAAGAAATATTTCTCGCGTCCGAACTGCTCGTTATCCGTCTTGTAGGCAAAAGCGCGCTGCACGAAGGCCAGCAGGAAGTTGACCGCCTCCTGTTCTTTCATCTTTGCCGTGTATGCGCGCAACTCAGCCAACACACTGCGGCGCAACAACGAGCTGCCATCGGTATCGAAATAAAGCGCGAACTCCGACTGCGGAAAACCTTCCAGATATTCGACCAGGCTGCGGTCATACGGCACGCTCAACTTCACCGCCTGTCCTTTGTAGTCGAAAGACAAGCTGCGCTCTGCACGCACTTCGCGCGTGAAACCGATCGCGGCAGAACTGATATCCAGTGCTTTCAACTTGACCGGGTAGTTGGCCTCATAGGTATAGAAACGACCGATGCTGTCGCCGCGATCGTCCGCCAGTACGGCGTAGTAGGTCTGGTCGCCGACGCGAGTGAACTTGGTCGCATACACCGGTTGCCGCACCGCCACGAACAGATAGACATCGTTGCCCGCATAGCCCAGACGCACGTCATAGCCGGATTTGATCAGGAAGTACCAGAGCAGGAGTCTTTGTTCAGTCTTGCGACCGGGCTGCAGGGACTGTGCCACCGCGCGCCAGAGTGAGACCCTGCCCCAATCGTCCAGTTTGAGTCGTTGGCTGGCCTTGTCGATAGCCTGCAGCGTCTGCGCATAGCGGCTACCGCTCATCATCGTCCAGAAGGCACTCATCGCTTGTGATGATGCTTGCTCGACAGAACGGTAACGCTGCCATGCCGGATCGAAGCTGAAGTCGAGCGGATTGCCGTAGAAATCGACGCGCAAGCTGTCCGGCGACACCGGCAAGGGCTTGGACGGCACGGGCGGAGCGGGGCGCACGGGCGCGACCGGCTTCGGTGCGATGATTTGTCTGGGTGGAGTTACTCCCGGCGCAACGGGGATTTGCGCGGGCTTGGGCTCTTTGATGCGCACTTTGCCCTGAAAGCTGTCGAACTCGCGCCACCGCATCTTGAGGAAATCGGCGAAGTCGGCATCCTGCTGCTCGCGGTAGGACTGGAACTCAGCTTGCTGCTTGTGTATGCCCTGCTGTTGCTGCCGGCGGTAGCTTTCGAAATCGTCAGACGCCGCCACGCATTGCGGCACGATGAGCATCCCGCACAACAGTAACGGCGTGCATCGATCACCAGATGTCATGCAAGACGATCCGAAGCTACCTTACATCCGGCCGGAATCAGGGCGCGCTCTTCTGCGTCTCGGTCGAGAGTTCATCCTGTGCCTTCTTGGCACGGTATTGCTCCCAATCGTCCTGTTCTTTCTTCGTGGCACAACCTGTCGTTACACACAGGAAACCGACCGACAGCATCAAAGCGATGAATCTACGCATATTGCCTCCCTAAGTTATCTAACCGCTCACTGGAGTCGGGGGGGGG
>NZ_JBTSFG010000007.1:105369-193386 GCF_054604835.1 Sideroxydans sp.
CCCCCCCCCCCCGACCGTGGTCTCGCGCAATCGCTGCGCTTTCGCCGTTACTGGGCCGGCTTTTGTTGGGCGATGTCTGCCGCCAACTCGTCCTGTCCCTTTTGGGCACGGAACTGCTGCCAGGCTGCCCGATCGTTGTTCATGCTGGTCTTGAGCGCGGTCTCGGTGATCTTCTGAGCGCTGACCTCATCCAGTCCGACCAGTGCATACATGGAACCGTCCGGCCCGGTGATGGTGCGATACAAACGCGTGCCGACCAGTGTCTCTTCCGTGATCTGTTTGGTGACCGAAGTATTCACCTGGTCCACGGTCTGCTGATTGGCTGCACCGGTCGTCTCCGCATACTGCTTGATCATATTGGTCACGCGGATACGCACCATCTGCGCCAGTTGCACGCGCGCATCGGCAATCGCCATCTGCTTCATGAATCCCACGCCGGCCGCCGACTTCGCCGCCACGCCTACCGCCGATACCGTCACGCCTTCAACCGGCATGTCGCACACCCAGTCCGGCGCCGCTTTCTGGGAGTTCGGGAACACGCACTCGGGTGCCGCCTCGACCTTCTCTTCCTTTACCGGCGCGCTGCCGCAACCACTGACTGCCAACATCCCCAGAACCACTAACGAACCAACGATACGATTACGCATGATGCACCCTCCTCTGATTGATATACCCGAACACCCCATTGAACTTCAGCACGCGACCCGACTCAGTCGTGCACTGTCCCTATCCACTCCGCCCCGAAAGATTCGAGGCTTTCCATATCCTGCTTGGTCTTTTCGTTCAGCGCACCTTCCGTGACTTTGTTCCCATCGAAAGACACCATCCTGTCGGCAGCCAAAGTGAATTCGCGCTTGTACTCGATGAACTCCCGGGCCGTTTCCGCACGATAGTCTTCATACGCCTTCTTCTCGCGCGCGATCGCATCGCGCGCCTCTTTCTTGTATGCGTCGAATTCGTCGTCCACTTGCCGGCGGTGGATCTCGTATTCATCGTTGGGGCTGGTCACGCTGATCTCGCCCTTGCGCATACCGATCTCCTTGCGCGTCTCCTCATCGACCACCACAAAGCGCGTACCGCGCACGCCGATCACGGCGGTCGTCGTCTTGATCTTTACCTTGTGCGTGGATCGCTGCACCTTGTTCATCGCGTAATAGATCATACCGCTGACCTGTCTGAAGAGGTTCACCGCACCGCTGGAGCGATCCACCTCCAGCGAGCTGTTGCGTTCGACGACCACGAATCCGGCGTTGCCGACTCTGACCACCGCCCTACCGTTGGCACCCGTGCTGAACACATAGCGGTTGCCGGTCAATCGTTTGACCTTGGCATCCGTCGCCTGCTTGTCCGGCTCGCCGACCTGAAGCACCCCTTCCGACCTGACCACTTCGATCGTTTCATCGGCCAGACAGACATCCGCCGCCGTCAGTCCAAGCAGGCCGTAAAGCAAAGCCATGCTCATGATCGTTCGAACACCCATCATCACACTCCTTCGGCCCCGCCCCGGTATCGGATCGATCCGGCCACGACAGGCATCATTGCTTCATATCCTGATTCAGGAACTTCGAGAACTTGTTCTGCCAGCGTTTGACCACGTTGATACCGAGTACATCCATCACCATATCGGAGGAGATGGGATTCCAGCCTGTCGTCCCTTTGAAGCGGTCCGAGAACACGACCTCGCCATTCTCCACCAGCAAACTGGCCATGGCACCATCGAATTGATAATCGCGACCGCGACTTTGTGGGTCGCGATCGATGCGCGAGGCCATCTGGCCTGAAGCGACCACTGCCAGCAGCAGTCCGTCCTGTCGCAGCATATCCGGCACTTCGCCTTGTGTCATCGCATTCAATTGAGCCGCCGTCAGCGGCTTGCTCCTGACTTCGACTTCCGCACCCAATGGGCGGATCACATTATTGAGCCCATCGCATGCCTTGAGCCAGTTTCCCGCTTGCTTGCCAGCTTTGAAATAGCACAACAGCGTCACCGGGCGTCCTTCGAAATACTGCCGCCACAACGTCTTTTCCATATCATCCGCCGAGCAGGCGAGTGTCTCGGCCTTCTTGCGCGCGATCTCACGGCGATCGATCAACTGCTCGGAATCCTGCGCCTGCTGGAAGTAGTTCCTGGCGCCGCACGGACTGCGTCTTTGCAGCTCCACTTCCCCCAGTTTGAACAACAGATCGCCGGGACCGAACATATCGGGGATACCGGCGTTGTGGTTGGCCAGCAGCGTCTTGTACAGAATGGTCGCCCTGGTCAGTCGCTTCGCCCGCTCGTTCTCGCTGGTCTGCATGCCGGCCTCCGCGACCAACAGGTCAGCCTCGCGCAGATCGGACTGCGCCTGCTGCAACTTGTCCTTGTCGCGCTGCAACGATGCTTTCAATCCGCCCAGCAATTTCTGGTAGTAATCCGCCGAACCGGGATCCTTGACGAACTCGAAAGCGATACGCGACAAGGCATCCTGCGCGGCCTCGGTGGCGGCCAACCGTCTATCAAGCGATAGCGTATCGTTCTGCGCTGTTTCGGCATTCGCTTTCATCGCGGCGAACAGCATCTTCGACAGCCCTTCCTGTTTGCCCTTCTCCACATCGGCTTTGGAAACACGCGCGCGCAACCACATATCGCAGGATTTCGGATCTTCCCAAGTGTCTATGATCTCGACATTGCGCAACGATGCCTCGGTGGATGTCTGCGTCACCGAACTCAGATTGGAGTCGGTGAATTCACTGCCCCAGCTCTTGCGACTCGTCTGTTCAAGAACGAACGCGTTCTTGACCGAGACCTGGATCATCTCGGACAGACTCTTCAAGGCGTTCTGCTTGGCGGTGGCGATACGTTCCGACAATGGGACGCGCGCGCTATCCGACACCCCGGCGGCGAAGAAATGCTGGTCGGTCACCGTCTCGGGGCTGTCGATCCATGCGGGTCGCGGGCCGCCGCCCGTGCATGCACCCGCGAATGCGGACGCGGAAAAAGAAAAGGCCGCCGCAGCGATCCATAACACTGCGCCGAACTTCATCAGCGATCCATTCGCTCCAGCAGCGCGTGCAGTCTTCACTCTCTCACCACCTGATAGAACAGTCTGCGCTCACCCTCGCTCACTGCGAGATAGTCCGCTGCTTTGGTATGCAGATGATTCAGCACGGGCGCTTCGAACGGTTCGTCGAACAATATCCGCGCCAATTCGACGCCGCGTTCCGTGTCCGCAAACACCAGATGACTCTGCGATACGGCCGCCACATAGCGCCAGGTCTGCATGAACATGCAATCGGTGATCTTCGAACCGCCGCGCTGATAGCGGGGATCCTTGTTGGAGACTTCGAATCGCTCGACTTCGCGCTTTGCATCGCCGTCGACCACATGCAGGTAGGACGCATAGGAACGGGTCGGCCGCCCGAAATTGAATGCCGTGCGCATCAGATAGGTGCCGACTGCGGCCATGCGGCCATCGGGGGATGCCCTGACACAGGTCGGCTCTTCAAAGGTCCAATCATCCGATTGCAATTTTGCATAGGCGACCATTTCGCTGTCTTTTGCCAGCAGCGGGGGAGCTGCAAGCAACTCTGTCCCGTCCGGCAACATCGCTACCGGCTTGAGCGAGAACTTGACCAGCCTGGGATTGGTGATATCCATCACCTGGATGCCGAACTTCTCGGCTGTCTGGTCGATGGCGCGCTGAATGGCATTGTTCACCGCAGCGGACTCCGTCAGCCCGTCCGAAGGTGGCATACCCTTGGTGCCCATCGGTGCGGATGCAAATGATTTGATCGTTGCGTCCTCGCCGATGAAGCGGATGTCTGCGACAGCGGTCGCGGTGAAAGTTGAAGCCAATCCCGTGGTCTTGCCCACACCCAGATAGACGCGGTAGATGCCCACGATGTCGTATTTGCCTGCGTTCTCGACAAAGTCCTCTGCCGTGATCAACGCGCCGGGATCGCCCAGCCGCGCCCAGGATCTTTTAAGTTGCTCAGCCTTCTTCTGGTCTAGCACCACTACGCCGTTATCGGCGAGCAGTTGTTCAAAACGTGTCTGCGCCACGCGCAGGTATTGTTTGCCGGCAGCATTCTGGCCGTACACGACGACCGCGACCTGATCTTCTCTGGCTCCCGCATCGGACAGCACCAAAGCCATGGACAGGATGATGCCAAGAAGGATCTTCTTCATCAGATGATCTGCACTTTTATTGGATCGCAGAAAAAACAGGCCGCTGACGCGGCCTGTTCAGACATTGCAAGATCAGAAACGAGCAGTGAGGCCCACATTCAGGCGTACACCGGACGTGCTAGCACCGGAGATGCTGTACGAATAGACCTGCGCTGTTCCGTCCAGCGATACTTCTTCAGTGACGAAGTGTGCAAAACCGCCACCACCCTGTATGGAGAATCCCGTGTTGGAACTATCGGTAGTGACAGGAATATTGGTAAACGGATCTGGTCTTGTAATCGATGAGGACATGAACAGAATACCGGCGTTACCCAGCACGAACGGCACGGTAGCTGACTTGGCCGGCTCACCCAGATAGTATTTGGCGCCCATACCTATGGTCATGAAGTTGCTTACAACTTCGTTACGGCCACCGCTGTCAGTGACCGAGAGCGTGTCCATCAAAATGAACGAAATGACGGTCTTGGCATCGATATAGCGGCCTTCACTCAAGAAGACCGTGCCTGTTGTGGTCGTATCCCCGATGTCGATCATACCCATCAGCGTACGCTCACCCGCGTAGCCTCCAGCCGATTTACCCCCATTGAGGAGCTTTGCGAACATCGACTCTTCAGCCATTGCAGAACCCGCCACGAACATCGACAACATTGCCACCGCCGCCATACTCTTTTTCATTTCATGCCCCTTTTCTAAGATTATTTAACTGCAATACATGGCTATAACTCCCTAGCCGATGCAGGCGCAACACTGCGCTCGAGGCAGTCTATTGTCAATCCGAATGCGGCACATCCCCCATGTGGGGTATAGCGCTTTACCAGCTACTGATAGTGCTGCGGTTTGACTGAATTCCCGAACTGATTTATCCACCCCGCGATCTCTCCGGCCGGCATGGGCTGAGCGATGCTGTAGCCCTGCACGGAGCCGCAGCCCATCGCTTGCAGTTCCTCCTTCAGCGCACCGTCTTCCACGCCTTCCGCCACGGTATGCCGACCGAAGGTGTTCGCCAGTGCGATGACGCCCTGCACGATGGCATGGTCACCTTTGTTCAGGCTCATGCCCTGCACGAATGATTGGTCGATCTTCAGCGTGTCCGCGGAGAGACGGCTCAGGTAGACAAGGGATGAGTAGCCGGTGCCGAAATCGTCCAGCGCGAAGGTGACCCCCATCTTTCGGCAGGCATCGATGACTTCGGACGACTGTGCGATATCTTCCAGCGCGGCGGTCTCCAGCACTTCGATCTGCAGTGCGCCGTCGCGCAGTGGCGGATACTGCGCCAGCTCGCCTTGCAGATTGGCGACGAAGTCTGCGACCTGCAGATGTTGCGCGGAGATGTTGATGCTCACTTGCAGTTGCAAACCCGCGCGCTCCCAGGCGAACAGTTGCGCCAAGGCGTTCTTGATCACCCATGCGCCCAGCTGCACATCCTGTTCCGAGTTCTCGATGATGGGCAGGAACTCGGCGGGCGAGAGCAGGCCGCGTTCTGGATGGTTCCAGCGGATCAGCGCTTCGACACCGAAGATCTCACCGCTCGCTAGCGCCTGCTTGGGCTGGTAATACAACTCGAACTCGCCGTCTTCCAGGCCTTGCGAGATACGACGGCGCCCCTCGTGCAGCGAACGCACGCGCTTGTCGTGCATGGCGTCGTACAGATGGAAGCGGTTCTTCCCGCTCTGTTTGGCGATGTACATGGCCTGATCAGCGTGCCGCAGCAAGGTGTCGCTGTCAGCATCGTCCTCGGGATAGAGGGTCACGCCGATGCTGGCCGATACCACGACCTGGGCACCCTTGAGCACGACCGGCTGTGAGATGACGTTCAGCACACGTTCCAGTACCAGATAGCATTCGCTTTCGTCGCGCATCTCGTTGAACAACATCACGAACTCGTCGCCACCCAGACGCGACAAGGTATCGCCCGCGCGCAAGACCTCCTGCAGGCGGCGCGTGATGTCGATCAGCAACTTGTCGCCCATCTCGTGACCATAGCGATCGTTCACATCTTTGAAACCGTCCAGGTCGATGTAACAGACTGCCAGCAAAGTGTCGCTGCGCTGCGTGACCGCAATCGCCTGACGCAGACGATCCGCCAGCAGGCGGCGATTGGGCACGCCGGTCAGCGCGTCGTAGTTGGCGACATGGCTGAGTTCGGCTTCGTGATCCTTGAAATAGGTGATATCTGAGAAGATGCCGACATAACGCTGCACCTGACCGAGATGGTCGGCGATGACCGATATGGAAAGCATCTCGGCAAATACCTCGCCGCTCTTGCGCCGGTTCCATATCTCGCCGCGCCAGGCGCCCTTCTCTTGCAATGACTGCCACATGGCTTGGTAGAACGCCTTGTCCTGCCGGCCGGAACTCATCGTGTTCGGATTCTTGCCCAGCACCTCGGCACGCGTGTAGCCAGTGATGGTGGTGAACGCCGTGTTGACGTCGATGATGAGGTTGTTCGCATCGGTGACGACGATGGCTTCCTGGCTGTTGTCGAACACACTGGCGTTGATGCGCAGCGATTCGTCAGCGCGGCGGCGGTCGGTGATGTCGTACTGGATGCCGTCCCACAGGATGTCGCCGTTCTCCATCCGGGTCGGCTGCGACGCGATGTGCAACCAGCGTATCTCGCCGTCGCGGCATTTGATGCGTCCCTCCCATTCTAGCGGATGCATCTGTTCGCGGGCCGCATTGCGCAGCCAGACGAATTCCTCCAGCTCGTCCGGCAGGATGCGCGAGAAAGCGATCTGCGGTTCGCGTTTCACATCAGCCTCTTCCACATCCAGCAGTTCGCACCAGCGCTGGCTGACGTAATCGAACACCCCGCCGCCCTGCGCGAGCATGCGGTATTTGTACACGCCGACGGGGATCTTCTGGACAAGGTCGCTGTATTTCTCGATGCTGTCCTTGAGCGCTTGCTCCACCTGTTTGCGCTCATTGATGTCGCGGCCTATGCCCATCGCACCGATGACCTTGCCCTGCTTGTCCCATTCGGGAACGAAGATGACATGGTGCCAGTGCAAGCCGCCGTCCGGATGTTCGATCGGGTACTCGACCTCCACCCGCTCGCCCTTGTCCATGACCTGCTCGACCAGGCTTTGCAGTTCGCGCGTCTCGCGTGAATCGGGCGCCGCCTCGACAGGTATCTTGCCCACCACCGGCAACAACTGCGGGGCAATGGTGCGTGCCATCGCCGGGTTCATGTAAGTCACCCGACAATCGCGGTCGTAACGGATGATGTTGTCCGGCAGGTTCTCCGCCAGCGAGCGGAACTCGCGTTCGCTCTCGGCCAGTATGTGTTTGATACGCTCGCGCTCGGTGATGTCGCGCCCGACACCCAGCACGCCGATCAGCTTGCCAGCTCTGTCGTGCATAGGTGTCTTGATGGTCTCCACCAGTTCCCGGTGACCGTCATCGGCAAAGGTGATCCACTCCTCGTTGACCGTGGGCTTATCCGCCGCCATCGCCATCAGGTCGTGTTCGCGAAAAAAGTCCGCCAGTGCTTTGTCCACGAAGTCATGGTCGGTCTTGCCGACGATGTCGCGCTCCCGCGCGCCGAAGAAACGCTCGAAACGATGGTTGCAGGCCAGATAATGCCCCTCGACATCCTTCAGCCAGATCAGATCGGGAATGTTGTCGAGCAAGGCGTGCAGGAAGGACTCTTCGATGCCGGCACGCTGTTCGTGCAAACCGGTCGCCATCAGTTGCGTCAGGTCGTGTTCGCTCACCAGCCCGGTCATGTTGCCGTCGGCATCGACCACCACCAGATGGCGCACCTTGTGCAGCAGCATCTGTTCGGCCGCTTCACTGGTGGTGGCGCTGAGCGGCACGCTCAACACCGGCGAGATCATCACATCGCCCAACGTGGCATCCATCCAGTCCGTTCGCGATGAAAAGAGTCGCACCACATCGCGCTCTGTCACGATGCCGAGCGGCTTGTCCGCCGTGACCACGACCACGCAGCTTTTGTGCTGGGCATGCATCAGGTCGAGCGCCCGTTTGAGCGGCGTCTCGGGCGGCATGGAGATGCCGGTGCGTTGTGCGATGGAGGCTACGCGGCGGCGGCCGGCCAATACCGTGAGATCGAGATGCATACGGAAATCGGTCTCGCTGACCACGCCGCAGACCACCCCAGCCTCGTCGACCAGCACCAGATGGCGTATGCCTTCGCGCTGGCAGGTATGGTATCCCTCCAGCACGCGGGTATCGCCGGGCATGACCACGACCGGTGCCGACATGACGTTTTGCAACGGGGATGCTGCCGCGACACCTTCATGCATGGCGCGCAGGATATTGCGCTCGGTGATGATGCCCAGCGGATGCCGGGTGTCGTCGGTGACGACGATGGACGAATAGCGCCGTTGCGCCATCAGTCCGGCGGCTTCGGCCAGACTTGATCGTGCAAGACAGGTCGTGACATCGCGCGTGGCGATATCGATCAACCGCAGATTATTTTGATTCTCTCCTCGCATTACCAGCCTTTACACGTATTTGCGGCCCCCCGACCCTCAAAATACCACACTGTGATCAATGCTATAGCCGTGCCATCTCCAGACTAGGCATAGACCACGCGCACCTTGTCGTGTCCAATCTCCTCGGACAGCGTGGCCAGCAATTCCTCGGGCAGGGTGACCTTCCACTCCTCGCCCAGACGCAACGGTGCCGCACCGATCAGGTTGCGGTAGTTGATCTGCACAGTGCATTCGCCCCCGCAATAGGGCTTGAGCATCTCGGCCAGACGCTTGGTGCATACCTTGTCGTCCATGCTGCAATCGATATCCAGCCGTTTGGCGAACACCGCGCGTGCCGAAGCGAAATCGAACAGCGCATCGGCGCTGATACGCATGCCGCCTGAGTAATCGTCCATGCTGGCGCGACCGCGCGCCACCACCAGCTGGTCGTCGCGCAACCAGTTGCGGTTGGGCTCGAACAAGTCGTTGAACACCGTCATCTCGATCTGCGCGCTGCCGTCGTCCAGTGTCAGCACCGCCATGCGGCCGCGCCGCGTTTGCAGGATACGGATGCCACTGACGATGCCGGACAGCACCAGCTCCTTCTCTTGCCGGCGCGATTTGCCGTTGGTCGGTGGCAATATCTCCGGTGTGACCTTGTCCAGCCGCATGCTGACGAAGTTGGACAGCTCCCGCTCGAACTCCTGATACGGATGGCCCGACAGATAGAAGCCGAGCGCGATCTTCTCCTGCTGCAATTGCTCGCGCAGTTTCCAGCGCGCCACATCCGCCAGCGGCAATGTCATGTCTTCCGCCGGATCGTCACCGAACAGGCTGACCTGATTGGCTGCACGCGCATGCTGCTCGGCGCTGCCCAGCGCCGAATCGAGCGAGGCCAGCAACTGGTAGCGATGGTCATTGATGCTGTCGAACGCACCGGCGCGGATCAGCGCCTCGATGGCGCGGCGGTTGACCACGCGTTTGTCCACGCGGCGGCAGAAATCGAACAGGTCGGTGAACGGCCCGCCTTCCTTGCGCGCCGCCACGATGTTCTCCACCGCCGCCTCGCCGGTGCCCTTCACCGCCCCCAGACCGTAGGCCATGGTTTTCTCGTCGGTGGGCGTGAAGCGGTACAGCGAACTGTTGATGTCCGGCGGCAGAATCTGCACGCCTTGCAGCGCGGTGTCCTGATAGAAGAAGCTCACCTTGTCGGTGTTGTCCATTTCCGAGGACAGTGTGGCCGCCATGAACGCGGCCGGATAGTGGCACTTCAGGTAAGCGGTCTGGTAAGCGACCACGGAGTAGGCGGCGGCGTGCGACTTGTTGAAGCCGTAGCCCGCGAACTTCTCCATGGTGTCGAAGATCTCGTTCGCCTTCTTCTCGTCGATGTTGTTCTTTTCCGCGCCCGCCACGAAGATGGCGCGCTGCTCGGCCATCTCCTCGGCCTTCTTCTTTCCCATCGCGCGGCGCAGCATGTCGGCGCCGCCCAGCGTGTAACCGGCCACCGCCTGCGCGGCCTGCATCACCTGCTCCTGATACACCATGATGCCGTAGGTGCTGCGCACCACCTTGTCCAGCAGCGGGTGCGGGATGATGACTTGCTCGCGGCCGTGCTTGCGGTTGATGTAGTCGGGGATGAAGTCCATCGGGCCGGGGCGATACAAGGCGTTCAGCGCGATCAGATCGTCGATGCAGTCCGGCCTCGCCTTGACCAGCGTGTCCTTCATGCCGCGCGACTCGAACTGGAACACGGCCGTGGTGTTGGCATTGCGGAAGATGTTGTCGTAGGTGGGCTTGTCGTCGAGCGGGATGCTGTCGATATTGAAGTCTTGCGTCCCTTCGATGCCCGATGCCTTGATGTAGCGCACCGCCCAATCGATGATGGTCAGCGTGCGCAGACCCAAGAAGTCGAACTTCACCAAGCCGACGGCTTCCACGTCGTCCTTGTCGAACTGGCTGACCGTGCTCTCGCTGCCCTCGGCGCAATACAGCGGACAGAAATCGGTGAGCTTGCCCGGCGCGATCAACACACCACCGGCGTGCATACCGACGTTACGCGTCAAGTCTTCCAGTCGCTCGCCCAACTCCATCAGTTCGTCCACGCCTTCTTCACTGTCGATGATGGCGTTGAACTCCGGCTCCATCTCGCGCGCCTTGGACAGCGAGACAGGCTTCACGCCGTCCAGCGGCACCAGCTTGGACAGACGGTCACATAGCATGTAGGGGAAATCGAGCACGCGGCCGACGTCGCGGATCACACCCTTGGAGGCCATGGTGCCGAAGGTGGCGATCTGCGACACGCAGGCCTCACCGTAGTGATGGCGCACGTACTGGATCACCAGTTCGCGCCCGTCCTGACAGAAGTCCACGTCGAAGTCGGGCATGGAAACGCGCTCTGGGTTCAGGAAGCGCTCGAACAGCAAGTCGTAACGCAACGGGTCAAGATCGGTGATGCCCAATGAATATGCCACCAGCGAACCGGCACCAGAACCGCGGCCCGGCCCCACCGGTACGCCGTTGGGGAAGCGCTCGTGACGATAGGATTTCGCCCAGCGTATGAAGTCGGACACGATCAGGAAGTAACCGGGGAAACCCATCTTGATGATGGTCTCGGTCTCAAATTCCAGACGTGCAAGATATTCCGGCATCTTCTCGGCGCGCAACGTCTCGTCCGGATACAGATGCAGCATGCGCTGCTCCAGGCCGCGCAAGGATTCGTCGCGCAGGAACTGGTCCAGCGATTCGCCGTTGGGCGTGGGGAAGTCGGGCAGGTAGTTGGTGCCGAGTTTGAGCGTGAGGTTGCAGCGCTTGGCGATCTCCACGCTGTTCTGCAAAGCCTGCGGCAGATCGGCGAACAGTTCGGCCATCTCGGCCTGTGTCTTGAAATGTTGCTGCGCAGTGAATTGCTTCACACGGCGTTTGTCGTTCAGCACATAGCCTTCGGCGATGCACACGCGCGCCTCGTGCGCCTTGTAATCGTCGATAGCAAGGAACTGCACCGGATGCGTGGCCACCACCGGCAAGTCCAGCGCATTGGCCAGTTGCACCGTGTCGCGTATGAATTCTTCCTCGCGCGGGAAGCCGCAGCGCTGCACTTCCAGATAGAGACGGTCGGGAAACAGCGATGCGTAGTCGCGTGCCGCCTGTTTGGCGGCGTTCGGGTTGCCGTTCTGCATCGCCAGCCCCACCTCACCCATGTGGAAGCCGGACAGCGCGATCAAACCCTCGGTGCCTTCGCTCAGCCACTCACGGCGGATCTCCGGACGCCCCCGGTACTGGTTGCCCAGATAGGCACGGGTCAGCAGGTCGCACAGGCGCAGATAACCGGCATTGGATTGGCACAGCAACAGCAGGCGGTGCGGCTGGTCGCGCGCGGCATCATTGGTGACGAACACATCGCAACCGGCCACGGGCTTGATACCCGCCCCGCGTGTCTTCTTGTAGAACTTCACCAGCCCGAACACGTTGGAAAGGTCGGTCAGCGCCAGCGCGGCTTGTGCATCCGCCTGCGCCGCCGCCACCGCTTCGTCGATGCGCACGATGCCGTCAGCGATGGAATATTCGCTATGGAGACGAAGATGGACGAAAGCGGGTTGAGGCATGATCGGCGACAGTCAATTCAGGCACGGATTTTAACACCGCCCCCGCCCCGCCCCGGTAAGAAATCCTGTCGCCGTTGACAGCCCGTTGTTATTGGCGAGAAGACTTGTCCTGCTCGCGAAACACCCGAGTCAGGGATGCGATAAGGATGGGAAGGTCCTGTTTGTGCAGATCGGGAAAGGCGTTATGCAGGGTCTGGTGCAGCATGCTGCGCGAGGGTGTGCCGCCCCCTTCACCATGTGTAGCCAGCAACGGGGATGCGATGCGATAGGCATCGTCGAATATGTCGCGGATGTGCGGGTATTTGCGGCGCTCGACACCGCCGTTGCCTGACTGGACACTCATACTTCCTCCGTTACCACTGTTTTTGTTCCAAGTTGTGCGGTCACCGTAACGGCAAGCCCGAACATGGTCAATAGAAATAATGAGTTCATACGACTGCAACAAAAACC
The DNA here is from genome assembly GCF_054604835.1 of Sideroxydans sp. Classification (NCBI taxonomy): domain Bacteria; kingdom Pseudomonadati; phylum Pseudomonadota; class Betaproteobacteria; order Nitrosomonadales; family Gallionellaceae; genus Sideroxydans; species Sideroxydans sp. The sequence continues at coordinate 118,029 of NZ_JBTSFG010000007.1, forward strand.
GCCATCTAGGGGCGGCTTTGCAATTGGCGGAGAGGGAGGGATTGTTCGGCTTTCGCGTTGCCTCCGCGAAACTCTCATCCCTCACTACGTTCGGGACCGCCTGAAGGCGTCCTGCGCGAGCAGTGCTCGTTTGTCGAACCCGTGCGGTCTCGTCCACGCTTCGCACTGCTCCAAATAAAAATCGCCCACGCGGGGCGATTTGTATTTGGCGGAGAGGGAGGGATTCGAACCCTCGATACCTTGCGGTATGCCTGATTTCGAGTCAGGTACATTCGACCACTCTGCCACCTCTCCGAGACTCTGTTCGAACGCGCATCAAAATCTTCTGCGGTCCGAAGGGCGCGCATTTTACCAGCAACCTCCTTTTTCGGGCAGAATGTTGCTCACTCCATCCTGAATCGCATCACGATCGATAATGCGCAGCCTCTATCCAATGCGGGTGGTCGTCCTGGTCGGCCTGTTCGCATGGCTGGTGATCAAGGCGACCGAAACGCCGCCGCTGCCTGATTGGCGGTCTGGAGAGCTGGTCGCAGTGGTGCCCGACTCCTCCATGGTCACCGATTCAGCGTTCGAATCCGATCTGGTCACCCTGTTCGCCAAGCATCTCAACGTGCGCGTGAGGCTGGTCAAACAGACATCCGACCAGGCTGTCGCCACTTTGCTGGCGGGCGAAGCCCATCTTGCCGCCGGTTTTCGCTCGCACTCCAACCCTTCCCTGCGCTTCAGCGACGGATACCATAAGCTGGACGAGCGCGTGGTCTGCAATGGCAAGTCTCCGCGCAAACTGGAAGAACTCACTTTGCGCGAGATCGTGGTCGCACGCGAGTCGGCGCAGGAAGCCGCCTTGCGCAAGGTTCGCGAGGAGCTGGAGGAGCTGGAATGGGAATCGCGCAAAAGAAGTTCTCCCGTCGCATTGCTGAAGGAATTGGCGGAGGAGCAGATCGACTGCACGGTGGCCAATGAAGAACAGATCACCACCATGCGCAACTACCATCCCGAGATCGGCAGCGGCCTGAGCCTGAATCTGGACTCGGACATGAGCTGGGCCATCAGCGCAGAAGGCGACGAGGCACTGCTGGAAGAGATCAACCTCTTCCTCGCCGAGAGCCGCAAGAACCGCGCGCTACACCATGCCATCGATCGCCACTATGGACACAACGACAGACTGGGGAGCATCGATGTCGCCGCATTCATCGAGGACACGCGCAGTGTGCTGCCGCATTACCGTCAATGGTTTCAGGATGCCGCCGACCTGACCGGCATCGACTGGCGCCTGATCGCCGCACTCGGCTATCGCGAATCGCGCTGGGATCCGAACGCCACCTCGTACACCAACGTGCGCGGTTTCATGATGATCACCGAGGTGACCGCCGACCGCATGGGACTGAAGAACCGCCTGGATCCACGCGAGAGCATCTTGGCTGGCGCCCGCTACCTGCAAATGCTGAAGGAGCAATTACCGCTACGCATCACCGAGCAGAACCGCCTGTGGATGGCGCTGGCCGCCTATAACCAGGGCATGGGACATCTGGAGGACGCGCGCATCCTGACAGGGCAGCGCGGACTCAGCCCCGACGTATGGGCCGACGTGAAACGCGTGATGCCCCTGTTGTCGCGGCCCGAGTTCTACGAGAACACCAAATACGGGCAGGCACGCGGCGGCGAAGCGGTGGTGCATGTCGAGACGGTGCGGCTGTACCACGACATGCTGAAGCGACTGGATGCGGAAGGGAAGCTGCCGAAGACTTCGCATTTCCCCTTCGGATTTGGCTCAAAATAGCAAAGCGTTCTAGTCGCGCTTGTTCTGACTATCTTCCAGCATCTTCTCGACGCGCGCGAGGCGGGCCGCGATATCTTTCAGCAAACGTTCGGATTCTTTTTCTTCAGTTTCGATCTTCTCCACGTCGCTGCCGATGAAGAAAGCGGCCAGATTGGCGGTGAGCAGGGAGATGAGCACCACGCCGAACAGCACCACCAGCGAGGCGAACAAACGGCCCGCGCCGGTGTGCGGCACCACATCGCCGTAGCCGACGGTGGCCATGGTGACCCAGGCCCACCACATGCCGTCCCACACGTCGCCGATGGAGGGATCGACGCGCGACATGATGATGCCGGACAGCACCATGGCGGCGAAAGCGACAATGAGGGTGGTGCCCAGCTTGTGCTGCGACAGCAGTTTGCGCGCCGAGCGGGACATGCGCAGCAGCAACGCCACCACCAGCAGCAGTCGCACGCTACGCAGCAGACCAATCAACGGGGCGAACTGCCAGAAATAAGGGAAGCCGGCGGTGATGATGAGCAGGTTCAGCCAGTTACCGAACAGGTAGCGGCGCTTGTCGCGCACTTGCGCGGTGAGGACCACAGTCTCCAGCAAGAAGGCCAGCCAAACCAGCCAGTCGGCGATGCGGGCCACGGCATGGGAAAGCGTGCCGGTCTCTTCCAGATACCACTGCAGCACGATCCACAGTGCCACGCCGACCATCGGCCATTCCAGCCGGCGCACCCAGTGCCGCGCGACCGCAGTCTCGTGCTCTTCGACACCGGCGATCCCCAGCAGATGGACGACGCTCATGCGCGCGCCCTATTTGGAAAGTTTCTCCATGCCGCCCATGTAGGGGCGCAGCACGTCGGGGATGGTCACACTGCCGTCGGCATTCTGGTAGTTCTCCAGCACCGCGACCAGCGTACGGCCGACCGCCAGACCGGAGCCGTTCAACGTGTGCAGCAACTCCGGTTTGCCGGCCGCGTTGCGGAAGCGTGCCTGCATGCGGCGCGCCTGGAAGGCTTCGAAGTTGGAGCAGGACGAGATCTCGCGGTAGGTGTTCTGCGCGGGCAACCACACTTCGATGTCATAAGTGGTGGCGGCGGAGAAACCCATGTCGCCGGTGCAAAGCCTGACCACGCGATACGGCAGTCCGAGCTTCTGCAGAATGATCTCGGCATGGCCGAGCAGCGCTTCCAGCGCGGCATAGGATTGTTCCGGATGCACCATCTGCACCAGTTCCACTTTCTCGAACTGATGCTGGCGGATCATGCCGCGCGTGTCGCGCCCGTAGGAACCGGCCTCCGAACGGAAGCACGGCGTGTGCGCTACGAATTTCATCGGCAGTTTTTCCATCGGCACGATCTCGTCGCGCACCATGTTTGTGACGGGAACTTCGGCGGTGGGGATCAGGTAGAAATTCTTTTCAATCCCGTCATCGCCCACCACGCGCGGTACACGGAATAAGTCTTCCTCGAACTTCGGCAACTGCCCGGTACCGCGCATCGATTCGGCGTTCACCAGATACGGCACATAGGTCTCGGTGTAGCCGTGCTTGTCGGTATGCGTATCCAGCATGAACTGCGCCAACGCGCGATGCATGCGCGCCAGCGGTCCTTTCAGCAAGGAAAAACGCGCACCGGCGATCTTGGTGGCGGTCTCGAAATCCAGCCCGCCCAAGCCTTCGCCGATGCTGACATGATCCTGCACTTCGAAGTCGAATCTCTTCGGCTCGCCGAACTTGTGCATCTCGACGTTATCCGCCTCGGACTTGCCGACAGGCACGCTGGCGTGCGGCACGTTGGGGATGACAGCGAGGAAGGCATCCATGTCCGCCAGCACTTGCGGCAGCTTGACTTCCAGTTGCTTCAGCTCATCGCCCAGCGCGCCCACCTCGGCCATGATAGCTGTCGTGTCTTCGCCCTTGGCTTTGGCCTGGCCAATTAGCTTGGAGGATGCATTGCGTTTGGCCTGCAACTCTTGCGTGCGCGTCTGGATGGTCTTGCGCTCGGCTTCCAGTTGCTCGAACTTGGCGGTGTCCAGTTCGAAACCGCGTGACTTCAATCGCGCTGCCACACCGGCCAGGTCGTTACGTAATGTTTGTATGTCTAACATGAGAACCTCAAATTCAAAATCAATTTAGCCACAGAGAACACAGAGAACACAGAGAGCACCGCCGCTCTGAATTTGTCTTTCTCTGTGACCTCTGTGTTCTCTGTGGCTAATTTTGTTTTTCTTTAACTTCACTTTTCAAAGTGAAATTCGCTTTACCCCACTGACCAACTGCTTTTCTCCAAAATTCAGTAACAACCCTCGCTTCAAACCTGTCGCTTTAAGATATGAGAGCACTTGGGCTGTTGCCACTTCCGGCAGCGTTCGCAGGGATTTAATTTCCACAACAACTTCATTTGCAACCAGCAGATCAAGACGCTGTCCTTGAATTGCCTGGCCTTTGTACATCACATCGACTGCCAATTGCCGTTGAAAAGGCAGCTCTCTCAGCCCTAGCTCGATACACAGCGCCTCTTCGTAGATAGACTCCAGCAGCCCGGAACCCAGAGTTTTGTGAACCTCAATAGCCGCTGCAATTATCTTCTCTGTCAGTTGATCTGCCACGACTATCTCTGTGCCCTCTGTGTTCTCTGTGGCTAATTCTTGCTTTTCGCTTTGGCATCCAACTCTCGCAGATGCGCCAGCTTTTCCGATATCTTTGCTTCCAGCCCGCGATCCACCGGTTCGTAAAAACTCACTTGCGGCATGCCATCCGGGAAGTAATCCTCACCCGCCGCATAGCCGCCCGCCTCGTCGTGCGCGTAGCGGTAGTCCTTGCCGTAGTCGAGCTGCTTCATCAGTTTGGTCGGCGCGTTGCGCAGGTGCAGCGGCACTTCGCGCGAACTGTCCTGTTTGACGAAAGCGCGGGCGGCATTATACGCGACGTATCCCGCGTTCGATTTGGCGGCGACGGCCAGATACAGCACGGCCTGCGCCAGCGCCAGTTCGCCTTCCGGCGAGCCGAGGCGTTCGTAGGTGGTGGCGGCATCGTTGCACAACTGGATGGCGCGCGGATCGGCGAGGCCGATGTCTTCCCAGGCCATGCGCACGATGCGCCGCGCGAGATAGCGCGGGTCGGCGCCGCCATCCAGCATGCGCACCAGCCAGTACAGCGCGGCATCGGGATTGGAGCCGCGCACCGATTTGTGCAGCGCGGAGATCTGGTCGTAGAAGGCTTCGCCGCCTTTGTCGAAGCGGCGCATCTTCTGCGCCAGTGTGGCGTCTAGAAAGGCGACATCGATGTTTTGCAAACCGGCTGCTTCGGCTGCGGTCTGCAACTGTTCCAGCACGTTGAGCAAGCGGCGCGCATCACCATCTGCGTAGCCGATGATGCGTTCGCGTGCAGCCGCATCGAAGGTGATGCCTTGCAATGCCGTGTGCTGTGCGCGTTCAAACAACTCCCCCATCTCGGCTTCTGACAAGGATTGCAGCACATACACCTGCGCGCGCGAAAGCAGCGCATTGTTCAATTCGAACGAGGGATTCTCGGTGGTCGCGCCGATGAAGGTGACCAGCCCCTGCTCGACGAAAGGCAGGAAGGCATCCTGCTGCGACTTGTTGAAGCGGTGCACCTCGTCCACGAACAGGATGGTGTGGCGACCGTTGCGTTGCAGGGTCTGCTCGGCCTGCGCGATGGCATCGCGGATGTCCTTCACGCCGGACAGTACTGCCGACAACGGCAAGAACTCGGCATCGAATGCCGAGGCCATCAGCCGCGCCAGCGTGGTCTTGCCCACCCCCGGCGGGCCCCACAGGATCATGGAATGCAGCTTGCCGGACTGGAAGGCGAGGCGCAGCGGCTTGCCCTCGCCCAGCAGATGCGACTGGCCGATGACTTCGGCGATGTGCTTGGGGCGCAGGCGCTCGGCGAGCGGCGCGGCCGGAGCGTTGGGCGCGAACAGGTCAGACATTATTCGCCCAGAACGTCAGCGCCTTGGGGCGGCACGAAACGGAACAGCGACGGTGCCAGCTGCGGATTGCGTTGCAGATGCGCGAAACGCAAGATGGTGGTGTTGCCGAAGGCGTCGTTCAGTTCCATCGCGGCCAGTTCGGAGCGCGCATTGAAGCCCATGCGGATGGCGGAGAAGGTGGATTCCTGGTTGCGCGGCTTGGCGGTCAACCAGGTCAAACCATACTGTTCGCCCGCTTCTTCCAGCAGAAAGTCGCGCTCGATCTCGTTGTTGCCGGACAGCAATGCCGCCGGGCTGCTGCCCAGCGCGGCATCCAGTTTCCGAACGGTTACTTGTTCCAGATCGGCGTCGTACAACCAGAACTTCGCGCCGTCGCCGACGATGAGTTGCTGGTAGGGTTTGCGATACTCCCAGCGAAACTTGCCGGGACGCACGAACTGCATGGTGCCGGATGCGGTTTGCATCTTGTGGCCTTTGCTGTCGAGCACGGTCTGGGTGAATTCGGCCTGCGCGGAACGCGTGCCGGAGATGAATGCCTTGAGCTGGTCGACGGCACCGGCATGCGCTTCGAACGCTGTCAGGCACAGCAGCAGAAGGCTCACTCTTTTCAACATGCTCATTCCTGTCGTGCGGGTGCCAGCACTTCGCGGTTGCCGTTGCTCTGCATCGGCGACACCAGCCCGGCCTGTTCCATCGCCTCGATCAGGCGCGCGGCGCGGTTGTAGCCGATGCGCAGATGACGTTGCACCAGCGAGATGGAGGGACGGCGCGTCTTGAGCACGATCTCCACCGCCTGGTCATACAGCGCGTCGGCTTCGGCGTTGCCGCCCCCGCCGTCGTATTCGCCCTCGGCCGGTTCGTCCATCGAGGTGAGGATGCCTTCGATATAGTTCGGTTCGCCCTGCGCCTTCAGATGCTCGGTGACGCGGTGCACTTCCTGATCGGACACGAAGGCACCGTGTACGCGCTGCGGATAACCACTGCCCGGCGGCAGGTAGAGCATGTCACCCTGCCCCAGCAGCGCTTCCGCGCCTTGCTGGTCGAGGATGGTGCGCGAATCGATCTTGCTCGATACCTGGAACGCCACGCGCGTGGGCACGTTGGCTTTGATCAAGCCGGTGATGACGTCCACCGACGGGCGCTGCGTGGCCAGCACCAGATGGATGCCGGCGGCGCGCGCCTTCTGCGCCAGTCGTGCGATGAGTTCTTCCACCTTCTTGCCGACCACCATCATCAGGTCGGCCAACTCGTCGATGAAGATGACGATGTAGGGCAACTCTTCCAGCGGCTCCGGCGACTCGGGCGTGATGCTGAACGGGTTGCTCAGCGGTTTACCTTCCTTGATCGCGTCGCGCACTTTCTGGTTGTAACCGGCGATGTTGCGCACACCAAGCGCGGACATCAGCTTGTAGCGCTTGTCCATCTCCTGCACGCCCCAGTTGAGCGCGGAAGCGGCCTGGCGCATGTCGGTGACCACCGGCGCCAGCAGGTGCGGGATGCCTTCGTACACCGACAGTTCCAGCATCTTGGGATCGATCAGGATGAGGCGCACTTCCTGCGGCGTGGACTTGTACAACAGCGACAGGATCATGGCGTTGATCGCCACCGACTTGCCGGAGCCGGTGGTACCCGCCACCAGAACGTGCGGCATCTTGCCCAGATCGGCGACCACGGGTTTGCCGGAGATGTCCTTGCCCATCGCCATGGTGAGCGGCGAATGCATGTCGGCATACACCTGTGAGCCGAGGATCTCGGACAGGTGCACCATCTGCCGTTTCGGATTGGGCAGTTCCAGCGCCATGTACGCCTTGCCGGGTATGGTCTCCACCACGCGGATGCTGACCACCGACAGCGCACGCGCCAGGTCGCGCACCAGATTGACGATCTGGCTGCCCTTCACACCCACGTCGGGCTCAATCTCGTAACGCGTGATGACCGGACCGGGATAGGCGCCGACCACCTTCACGGTGACACCGAAGTCGTTGAGCTTGCGTTCGATCAGACGCGAGGTGAATTCCAGCGTCTCGGCGGAGACCACTTCCACCTGCTTGGTCGCCTGATCGAGGATGTGCAGCGGCGGCAGCGGCGAGTCGGACATGTCGGCGAACAGGGAGACCTGTTTCTCTTTCTCCACGCGCTGCGACTTCGGCACCTCGACCACCTGCATCTCGATGTGGATGGGCTGATGGTCTTCGACGCGCTTCTTCTCTTCTTCCACCTTCACTTCACGGTGTTGAGTAGCCTGTGCGCCGATGCGTTTGTCCTGCCAGGTCTGCCACGCGTTGCGCGCCCACAGGTAGCCGTCTTCTATCCATTCGCCGAGGCGGTCGATGAAACGCAGCCAGGAGAGGCCGGTGTAAAGACTGAAGCTGACCGCCATCATCGTGAGCAGGAAAAGGGTCGCGCCGACGTAGCCCAACACTTGTGCCAACCAGCCACCCAGTGCAGCGCCCAGCATGCCGCCCGGTGCCTGCGGCAATTCGACCTGCCAGGTGTAGAGACGCAAGGCCTCGAGCGCGCTGCTGGACAGTAGCAGGATGAAAAAGCCGGTCAAAGACAGCCACAGGGTGCGCACGTCGAACAGACTGTCGGCGCGCATGCGGCGATAGCTCGCCCAGACGCGTTGCAGCATGAGTGTGACCAGCCACCAGGCAGAGAAGCCGAACACATAGAGCAGCACGTCGGACAGCCACGCCCCGAACGCACCGCCCGGATTCTGCGTGACGGCATGGGTCGCCTCGTGCGACCAAGCGGTGTCGTTGTGGTCGTAACCGGCGAGAATCAGGATCAGGTAGGCGGCCAATGCCACCAGCAACAGCCAGCGCGATTCACGCAACAGATGCAGCATCCGCTCGGGTAGCGGCGCTCGTGCGTTATCTGCCACGGCCATCAGACGGCTCCGGCAGATTTGGAATCTTCGACTTCGGATTCACCATTTTCGGAGATGAAACCGAAACGGCGGGCCGTTTCCACCGCTTCGACACGGGAGTTGACGTGCAGGGTCTGGTAGATGGCGGCGACATGGATCTTGACCGTGCCTTCTGCCAGGTCGAGTTCGCGCGAGATGTCCTTGTTGCTCTTGCCGGCACCGATCAGTTGCAACACCTGCAACTGGCGCGGGGTGAGGCCGTATTTACTGGCGCGCTGGCTGCGCTTGTCACTGAGCGCCATCCCCGGCTCCAGTTTGGATACGGCTTGTTGCAACAATTGCGGCGGAACGTACACACCGCCATCCAGCACCATACGCAAGGCGGACAGCATGGATTTGCTGGGCGACATCTTGGAGATGAAACCCATCGCGCCCAGATTCATCACGCTTTCGATATCGTCGCGCTGATCCGAGCCGGACACCACGACCAGGGGCACTGCGGGGAAGCGCTGATGGAAAAGTTGCAGCGAAGAGACGCCGTTGCTGTCCGGCATGTGCAGATCCAGCAACGCCAGATCGAGATCGGGGTGGGCCATGACCAGTTGCAGGGCCTCGGTGAAATTACCGGTATCAAGTATCTCTACTTCGTCGGCCAGTTGCTGTAACACATAGCGCATGCCGTCACGGAACAGCGCGTGATCATCCACCAGCAGTACCTTGATCTTCATTCTCATGTCCCCTTTTGCAGCCCCCTCTCTCTAACTCTCTCCCGCAAGCGGGAGAAAGAACAATCGTGAAAGGCGGTCTTCAATTCTCGGCCGCAATCATATCACCCAAGCCACGGCCATTCAGCCGCTAATGCTTGCCGGTCAATACGAAATACACCATCGCGCGCAAGCGGATCGGTGCGATGGGTTTATGCAACAGCATGGCGCCGCTGCCATGTATCTCGTGCAGCGTCTCGCTGGCGGTATCGCCGGTCAGCACCACGGCCGGCAGATCGGCACCCCACAACTCGCGCATGCGCTGGATGACGTGGATGGCCGTCATGCCCTGTGGCAGGCGGTAATCACATACCAGCACGTCCGGTCGTTGTTCGGCCACATCCAGTGCGCGTATCACTTCTTCCGCCGATTCCGAGGTGAACACCTTGCAACCCCACTGCTGCATCAATTCAACCGTCGACTCTCGGATATCCGGATCATCTTCGACCAGGGCGACCACCCTGCCATTCAGGTCATATTCGGAATGCGAGGCGATAAAAGGTTGCGCCAGTTGCGCGGCATCACCCTTGGGGATGGTGAAAGAGAAGGTCGAACCGATACCCGATTCCGAACTGACTTCGAGTTCACAACCCAGCAACTGATCGATGCGGCGCACGATGGTGAGCCCAAGGCCCAGGCCTTTGCGGCGGTCGCGATGCGGATTGCCCACCTGGTAATATTCTTCGAAGATATGCGGCAGAGATTCCGGTTTGATGCCTATGCCGGTATCCGCCACCTCGATCTCCACCTTGCCATCCGTACAGATACAGCACACCACCACGCCGCCACTGTCCGTATAACGAATGGCGTTGGTGATCAGGTTGCGCAGCATGCGTTCCAGCAGGAAGGGGTCGCTGTAGACCACGGATGAGCATTGCTGCGGCGAGCAATGCTCGCCGATGTTGGGCATGTCGTAGCTCAGCCCTTTGGCTTGGGCGATGGGCGCGAAATCGCCATAGAGTCTGTCCAGCAGCGGGCCCAGGCTGAAATGTTGCCAGCGCGGCTCGACGATGCCCGCATCAAGTCTCGACACATCCAGCAGGTCGTCGAACATATCCACCAGCGCATCGACCGACTTCCCGATCTGCCCTGACAACTTCAGCGATTCCTTGTCCTTCGCGGTTTCCTGCAAGGCCTCGGTGAACAATCGCAAAGCTTGCAATGGTTGGCGCAGATCGTGGCTGGCCGTGGCGAGGAACTTCGATTTCGCCCGGCTGGCCGACTCCGCCCGCTCCAGTGCTTCGGCGATGTCCTCCTCGCGCTGGCGCAGCTCGCGCAACAGCACTTCTTTTTCGAAACGCTGCCGCAACGAAAGCTCGAAGGTGAACATCAAGCGCATCGCCGCATTCAGCATGAAAACGATGAACACCACGAGCATCAGTGCCAGGAACCAGTGCTGCTTGTCGTTATCCAGCGCCAGACGGACGATGAGCGGAACCAGCAGAAAGATCAGATACAGGAACAGGGAGGGACGATGTACCGGGTTGATGGTCACACCGCCCGATGCGAAGCCCATTGCCACGCAGATGATCAGGATCTGGTAGGCCAGATCACCCGGCACGTACATCAACAGCCAGGCCAGCCCCCAGACGGAAGCGCCGAGCGAAGTGTTGAAACGAAAACGCCGGTCCCAGCGGCGGCATTGGTGGATATCATTGGCCGCCGCGCGGTAACGCCACCACTGCCACAGTTCGAACAGTTGCGACGAAAAGGCCAGCACCATCCACCACAGCAGCACCTGATGGGATACCACGTCCCACATCACCCACATCAGCAGCGGCACGATGAACATGGCCGGCACGACCATGGTCGGATAGCTGGCGATGCGGGCGCGCACCTGCTCGCGCCGTACCGGCAGGTTGTCTTCGTTGATCTCGAACTTCAGAAGATCCGTCAGCACGCTCATTTCATCGCCATCAGCAAACGGATGTCTTGTGCAAGAAATTCCGGCCGCTGCGCGAAGGGCGACAGCAACACCGGTTTGCCGGAGGGTGAGATGAGGTAAGTGCCGGCTGAGTGGTCAAGCGTATAGCTACCGCTCTTGGTGGCCTGCTTCTGGTAGATGATGTCGAAGGCCTTGGCCGCTTGTGCGGTCTCCTGCGCATCCCCGTACAGACCCAGGAAAGAAGGGTAGAAGGCGGGCGCGTATTGCGCCAGCAATTCGGGTTTGTCGCGCTCGGGGTCGAGCGTCACGAACAGCACCTGCACCTTTTCCGAGTCCTTGCCCAGCATGCGCATCACCTGCGCCATGTCGGCCAGGGTGGTGGGACATACATCGGGACAATGGATGTAACCGAAGAACAGCGCGACCGCCTTGCCGCGAAAATCGGCCAGTGTCACGATCTTGCCGGACGGGTCGTGCAATCGGAAATCGGCCTGCGCATATTTGCCGGTGACTTCGTTCGCCTTGAACGGTGAAGGCAGTTTGGGTTCGCCGCACGCGGCGAGCATAAGCAGTGATGACAGCAACAAGACGTTACGCAGCAACATGACACGCTCCAGTCCAACCATGCACATAGAATGTGTACGAGACCTTGATCAAACCGTACACCCCGAACCCCGCCACCAGCATCCCGGCCACCAATCGCACGCGTGGCGATTGTACCCAGCCGCGCACACTTTCCCAGAACATACCGATGGCTAGCAGATTGGGCAAGGTGCCCAGACCGAAGGCCAGCATGGTCAGCCCGCCCTGCATCGCATCGCCGCTGGCCAGTGCGGTAAGGAGCACACTGTATACCAGTCCGCACGGCAACCAGCCCCACAGCATGCCCAGCCCCAGCGCCCGCGGCACGGTATTCACCGGCAACAGTCTGGTGGTGTAAGGCTGCAAGCGCTTCCACAAACCGCCACCCAGTTGCTCAAGATATCGTACCGCGCCCCACACACCGGCCAGATACAACCCGAGCAGCACCAGCATCAGACTGGACAACGCGAACAACAGATGCTGCACCGGCACAGCATCGCGCATCAGCAGGCCGGCCTGCCCCACCGCACCGACCAGCGCACCGGCAGCGGCATAGCTAAGGATGCGTCCGCTGCTGTAGGCCAGATGGAACGGCCAGCGCGCGCGCTGTTGCGGCACCTGCGAAGTGAAGACGCCTACGATGCTGCCGCACATGCCCAGACAATGCACGCCACCGAGCAGCCCGACCATGAACACTGCGAAGATACTGAACTCACTCATTGCTCTGCCCGCGCTCCAATAGACTCATATCCAGATGCTGTACCGCAAGGTTCGCATCCGCAACGTCCATACGCGGTACGATACCGAGCAAAGGCGCGGCGATACGTGCGCGCAGCGTTTCGATGTTCTCTTGCAGAGCTGGCATCGTGTCGTCCAGCACGTTGGCCACCCAGCCTGCACATTCCAGTTGCCGTTCCTCGATCGCCGCCATGGTCAGCAATGCATGATTGATGCAACCCAAGCGCATGCCCACCACCAGGATCACCGGGATATCCAGCTCGCGTGCCAGATCGGCGAAAGTGAGGTCTTCGTTCAGCGGCACCAGGAATCCGCCCGCACCTTCCACGATGACCTCATCCGCCTGTCCTGCCAGCTCATCATACGATGTCAGTATGCGGCGCATCTCGATACGCACGCCGACATGCCTGGCGGCAAGATGCGGCGCGATGGCGCGCGGGAAACAATAGGGATTCACCTGCCCGTAACCGAGCTGCAACGTGCTGGCCGCGCGCAACGCGAGTGCATCTTCGTTGTGCTCATCCTCGTCACATCCCGCCGCGACCGGCTTGAAGCCGCTCACCAACTTGCCCTGCGCGGCAAAGCCGCGCAACAACGCGCAACTGACCAGCGTCTTGCCGACGCCGGTATCGGTGCCGGTGATGAAATAACTCATAGCTTGAAATCAGTCTTGATGATCGCCCGACCATCCGGCGCAGCCTTGGGCGCGGGCTTCCAGGCATGGCCGTAGACGATCTCGAAGGTGGCCGGCAATTTGCCGTTGCGGCGCAGCGTCTCGTAGTTCGCCAGCACGCGCTGCCAGGCGGTCTTGCCCATCATGCCCGGCGCACGGCCGGCCGTCGCATTGTGTGCACCGATACTCTTCAAATCTTGCATCACCGCGCGTGCATCCTCATAGGTCAAAGTGAGCGTCTCCATCTCCATCACCGGGTCGGCGAAACCGGCCGCCACCAGCATGTCGCCGACATCGTGCATATCCACAAACCGATTGAGGTGATTGTAGCCGTCCACGTCGCGAAATGCGATGCGCAATTCCTTGAGTGTATCCACGCCGAAGCAGGAGAACAGCAGCAATCCGTCGGTGTTCAGTATCCGGTGCAGTTCGACGAAGGTGGCGGGCAGGTCGTTGCACCATTGCAGCGCGAGGTTGGACCACACCATATCGACGCTGCCCGATGCGAGCGGCAGTGCCTCGACATCGGCGCACAGGAAGCGCTCGCGACGCCCATGGAACAGCTTGCGCCACCAGCCCGATGTGCCCCGCGCATGCTGCAGCATGCCGAGCGCGATATCGAGCGCGGTGATGTCTGCCTTGGGATAGCGTTCGCCCAGTTGACGCGTGCCCCAGCCGGTGCCGCTGCCCACATCCAGCAGGCGTGCCGGTTGCAGCTTGATGTAATCCAGCTTCTCCAGCATGCGTATGCATACTTCGCGTTGCATCACCGCCGCCGCATCGTAGTCCGACGCAGCACGACTGAACGCCTGCCGCACTTGCTTCTTGTCTATCTCGAATTCATTCATGCAGGAATCTCTTTATATGCTGGACCACTGTATCGATATGCGACAGGAACGGCGCGTGGGCGGCACCTTCGATCTCGACCACCCGAGCATTCGGCATCACTTGCGCCAAGTAGTGCGAAGCTTGCGGCGGCGTCAGTTTGTCGCGCTGGCCCGCTATGGCCAGCGTCGGTTGCTTGATGCAGGACAGACTCTCGCGCAGATCGGCATCGCGCAGGATCTCCAGCCCGCCGCGCAGCGCGGACAGATCCGGCTCGCCCCGGCTGAACAGTTGCTCGCGCAAGGCCATCAGCAACTCACGCTCGTTCTCGCTGCCGCGAACCTGCAAAGCAAGGAAACGACGCAGGGTGGCCGCATGGTTCTTTTCCAGTTCGGCCGCGAACTGTTGCAGTGTTTCGCCAGCCATCCCGAACAACCAGTCCTCGCGTTCAGTGAAACAGGGGGTGCTCGCCATCAGGATCAGGCGCTCGATCTTCTGCGGCGAACGCGCCGCCCAGTACTGCGCGATAATGCCGCCGAGCGACCAGCCAAGGACTGCGACAGGCTCGCCAAACTGGGCATCAAGTGCCTCGATGATGCTATCCAGCGTGAAATCGTTTTGCGCCTCGCTTGCGCCATGTCCCGGCAGATCGACGTTGTGTACCTCAAAGTCATCCGACAGTCGGATAACGGCGTCTCCCCAGATGCCGCCGTGCATGCCCCAGCCATGCAGCATGACCAGTGGCCTGCCCTGCCCTGTCACATCAACATGCAAGCTCATGCAAAGCCTCGATCAATCGTTGCACATCCGCTTCCGTATGCGCGGCCGACAAGGTGATGCGCAGGCGCGCCGTCCCCTGCGGCACGGTGGGCGGACGGATCGCGGCGACCCAGATGCCTCGTGCACGCAGACCCTCACTCAAAGTGAGCGCCTGCTTGTTGTCGCCGATCAGCAAAGGCTGGATGGCGGTGTCGGATGGCATCAGTTGCCAGGGCAGGTCGCTCAGGCCCTCGCGCAACAGCGCGACTAGTCGCTGCAGATGCGCGCGCGATGCATCGCCCTGCGCGATCAGTTGCAGGCTGGTCAGCAGGGCCACTGACAATGCCGGCGGCGTGGCTGTGGTGTACACATAACTGCGCGCCTGATTGACCAGCGTATCGATCACCACCTGCTCGGCAGCGACGAAGGCACCCGACACGCCGGCCGCTTTGCCCAGCGTTCCCATCAGGATGATGCGCGGCGAATCCAGTCCGAAATATGAGAGCGACCCGCTGCCCTGCTTGCCCAGCACGCCGAAGCCATGCGCATCATCCACCAGCAGCCATGCATCGTGCTTCTCGCACAGCGCCAGCAACTCGGGTAACGGCGCGATATCGCCGTCCATGCTGAACACGGCATCGGTGATCACCAGCTTCCTGCCGCTTTCTTTCTTCGCCAGCAGGCCATCCAGTTGCGCCATATCGCCATGGCGGTAGCGCTGCACGTTCGCGCGCGACAACAACATCGCATCGTTGAGTGACGCGTGATTCAACTTGTCGGCATACACCGTGTCGTCTTTGCCGACCAGCGCCTGCACCGCACCCAGATTGGCCATGTAGCCTGTCGAGAACAACAATGCTGCAGGCTTACCGACAAAGGCAGCCAGTTCTTGTTCGAGCTGATGGTGCGGCGTGAAATGTCCGTTCACCAGATGGGCCGCCCCTGCCCCCACGCCCCACGCTGCCGCGCCCTGCTGAAAGGCGGCTATCAGTTGCGGATGGTTGGCGAGGCCGAGGTAGTCGTTGCTGCTGAACGCGAGATAGGATTTCCCGTCGACGATGATGTGCGGCGACTGCGGCGTCTGCAGCGTGCGGCGCTGGCGCAGCAGGCCCTGTGCGGCGCGCTCGTCTAGATCACGTTGCAGCGCCGCAAAGATCATCAGTGTTTCTCGGCGAAGGGGTACATGCCCAGCTTGTCCATCAGCGCGCGGTCGCGCTCGACGTCCGGGTTGCCGGTGGTCAGCAACTGTTCGCCGTAGAAGATGGAATTCGCGCCCGCGAGGAAACACAGGGCCTGCACGGCATCGCTCATCTGCTGGCGTCCGGCCGACAGGCGCACGCGCGCGGTGGGCATGGTGATGCGCGCGACGGCGATGGTGCGCACGAAGTCCAGCGGGTCGATGTCTTCCTGCTGCGCCAGCGGCGTGCCTTCCACCTTGACCAGATTGTTGATCGGCACGCTCTCGGGATAGGGCTCCATGTTGGCCAGTTGCGCGATCAGTCCGGCGCGCTGCGTCAGATTCTCGCCCATGCCCACGATGCCGCCGCTGCACACATGCATGCCGGCATTGCGCACACGTTCCAGCGTGTCGATGCGATCCTGATAATCGCGCGTGCTGATGATGTCGCCGTAGAACTCGGGCGCGGTGTCGAGGTTGTGGTTGTAGTAGTCGAGACCGGCCTGGCGCAATTGCTCGGTCTGCTCGTCATTGAGCATGCCCAGCGTGGCGCAGGTCTCCATGCCCAGCGCCTTTACCTCTTTGACCATCTCCACCACGGCGGCCATGTCTTCCTTGCTCGGCTCGCGCCAGGCCGCGCCCATACAGAAGCGGTCGGCACCGGCGTCCTGTGCTGCCTTGGCTGCCTTGATCACTTCCTGCACTTCCAGCATCTTGCGGTTCTCTACACCCGCATCGTGGAATGCGGATTGCGGACAGTAGCCGCAGTCCTCGGAACAGCCGCCGGTCTTGATCGAGAGCAGGGTGGATAGCTGCACCGCGTTCGGATCGAAATGCTCGCGGTGCACCTGCTGCGCCTGGAACAACAGGTCCGAGAACGGCAGTTTGAACAATTCTTCGATGGCTTCCACGCGCCAGCGTTGCGGCGTGGTCGGCGTTTTAACTTTGGCGGGGCGAACGAGCGTGATGGGCTGGCTTTGCATTTTGGTGTTTGCTTTCAGGGGATTCGGCGCTAAATTGCGGCACGCATGTTCGTTGATGGAGGTCGTGTTGTCAATTTTGACTGCAAAATTGCTGAACATCCGCCCATATATTGCTCGCCTGCTGCCCGCACAGCCCTGTTTTCTGTGCGGCGCCTCAAGTCACGACGGATCGTGCTGCGCCGCTTGCGTCGGCGACCTGCCTCATCATGCAGGCCCCGCTTGTAAGGTCTGTGCCGCACCCTTGCCTTCCGACGGGGTGTGCGGACGCTGCTTGCAGCATCCACCCGCCTACGCGCGAACCATCGCGGCCTTTCGCTATGAATTCCCGCTGGACAGTTTGATCAAGGCGCTCAAGTTCGACGAGCAATTGATCCTTGCCAACTTCCTCGCCGACGCACTGGCTTCCCACATCAGCTCCATCCCCGACTGCCTGCTCGCCTTGCCGCTGCATCCGGCGCGTTTGCGCGAGCGCGGCTTCAACCAGTCACAACTGCTCGCCGCTCGCATCGCCGCTGTGTTGCTGGTGCCTTTGCTCACCGGCGCGGCAAGCCGCGTACGCGACACGCCTCCACAATCCACATTGCCTTGGCGGGCGCGCAGCAGCAACATGCGCAAAGCCTTCGCCTTATCGCCAGACCTCGACGTACGAGACAAACATATCGCTATCGTGGATGACGTGATGACCAGCGGCGCTTCGATCAATGCCCTGGCGCAACTGCTGCTGGATGCAGGCGCGAGAGAGGTCAGCGCATGGGTGGTGGCGCGCACCGTTCCGCATCGGGGGAAAACCTAAAGACCCGAGAGTTTCTGCTGCACAAAGGCAGTCAGCTCAGGAGAGAGCGTGCGTGTCGATAATGCCTGTTTATAGGCCAGCTTGGCATCTTCCACTCGTCCCGCGGCCTGCAGCGAGATCGCATAGCCCACACGCCATACGCCGTTGCGGGGCGATATTTGCAGGGCAATCTGATAGTGGTTCACGGCCTCTTTGTGCCTGTCTTGTCTTTGCAGCAGTGCAGCATAGAAAGACTGATAGTCGGCATTGTTATCCGCCGCGGTCAGATGGGTTTGCAGCGTATCAACTGCCAGGTCCAGTTGATCGCGTCCGAGCTGCATCCTCGCCAGCGCCATCGCATAGGGCAAATGCACGGGCTTCAGGCGCAGACCCGCTTGCAGGATGCGCTCGGCTGCGGCCTGTTGCCCGTTCTCCAGCAACAAGGCAGCCATCGCTAGCCGGGCCGCCTCATGCTGTTCATTCGCCTTCAGCGCGGCCTCATAAGCGGCCATCGCCTCCGGCACCTTGCCCTGCTGCTGCGCTTGCACGCCTTTGCGATAGTCCGCATCGGCACGTTGCATCGGGCTGACTTGTTTGATTGGAAGCGGTGCCTCCCTGCGTGTGATGACAGGCGGACTGCTGATAGCTTCCTGCTTGCGCATCGTCTCCGGCTCGGCCGCTATGTCAGCCACCAAGGGACGGCTCGATAGCGTTCCTGCGTCGGATTGCGGATCGCGTTCGCGCAACGATTCAGGCAGCGGTAACACACTGAGCTCGTAGCTGAGTCGCGTTGCAGGTGCGGAATGATCCGCGGCATCCGCTTCGGGCGCCACTATTGGGAGTGCAGGGGCGATACTGCCGTGCGCTTCCGGTTCCGAACTCTCCACTTTTTGCGTCCACAGCCACGCACCCGCGCTCGCCAGAATCAGCAGGCCCGCTCCTAGCACGACTGGTTTGATCCAGTCCCTTTTGGGCAGAGCGGGCACGGCTCGGATCTGCGTCTGATCAGGTGCGGTGTGCGCGCCGCGCTGCTCCAGCTGGTTCAGAACCTGATTGATCAGACTCATGACCAGAGCACCAGAGCGATGACGCTCAGAGCCACTGCAATGACCAAGCCCGACAACGCCCAAGGCAGCCAGTCCCGCTTCACCTCAGGCGTGTCGGCTGCTGCCTCCGCCACATGTTTACTGCCGACCTGTTGCCGACCCTCGGCGAACGCCAGCATCAAGGCCTTGTGCGCAAGGATGTTCACTAACCGCGGCGTACCGCCCGTCACACGATGCATCTTACCCACCGCGCTACCGGCGAACAGCGTCTCGCCGGCATATCCCGCCACGGCGACACGATGACGCAGGTAGCGTTCCAACTCGTCGCGGCGCAGACCTTTCAGGTCGTATTGAAAACTGATGCGTTGCCGCAATTGGCGAATGGAATGGTGGCGCAGACGTTCATTCAACTCCGGCTGCCCGAACAACACCACCTGCAGCAACTTGCGCTTCTCGGTCTCAAGGTTGGTCAGCAGACGCAGCACTTCCAGACTTTCCAGCGGCATCGCCTGCGCCTCGTCCAGACAGACCAGCACGCGCTTTCCTTCGCGCGCAAAGTTGAGCAAGGCGCGCGTCAGTTCCTTCAACAGCATGTGCTGGTCGACGTTCGGATCCAGTTCGATACGGAATTCATCCGCCAGCGCCAGCAACAGGCTGCGCGGCTCCAGATAGGGATTGGGCAGGTAGGCGGTGACGAAGTGTGTGCCGGTAGATTGACTGCCGGCATCCTGCGTGCCGATCAGTGTAGTGGCTTGTCTGCCCTGGCTCAGCGAGGAAAGGAACTTGCGGCACAGCAGGGTCTTGCCGTTGCCCACCTCACCGGTGATCTTGATGAATCCTTCGCCGTTGCGGGCTGCGACCAGAAGGGTGTTCAGACCCTCCTGGTAGTTCGTGCAGGCGAAAAAGAAGCTGGTATCCGGCGTCAGCGAAAAGGGCGGTTCGCGCAGTCCGAAATGCTGCAGATACATCGCTTAGCGGGTCATGCTCTTGATGCGGTCACGACTGCGCGTGATGTCGTCTGACCAGTCTTTTTCGCTGTTCACGACCGTTGGTTTGATCAGGATCACCAACTCGCGCTTTTGCGAGACTTGGCTGGTCTGGCCGAATATCGACTTGGGCAATCCCGGAATTCCAGACTGGTCTTCATAGGTCGCCTGACGCATCAAACCGCCGATGGCCACGATCTGCCCGTCCTTTGCACGCACGATGCTGTCTGTCTCGGATACCGAACTGGAAGCCAACGGAAGATTGAGTGTGCCGCCCACACCGCCCACATTGATGGACTTGTTGACGGTTGTGACCAAGCTGACAGACGGATGCACATGCAGAATGATCTCGTCGTTCTCGTCTATACGCGGCGTCACATCCAGTGCAATACCGGAGAAGAAAGGCTGCAGGGTCACGCTAGGCGTGCTGGTGGTGGCCGTGCCGGTGGTCGTGGTGTTGGTCACGTTGGTCACAAAGAACTCGTCCGTGCCCACTTTAAGCACTGCCTTCTGGTTGTTCAGCGTAGCGATGCGTGGGCTGGACAGCACATGCACATCACCCTGCGACTCGAGGAAGTTCAGCAAGGCGGCGAAATTGCTGGTCTGAAATGCCAAACCGAACATACTGCCCGCGATAGCTCCCGCTGGCAATGATCCAGCAGCAGCCAGCGCGATATCCGTACCGGGTGTTGAAGTCACGATGCCGTTGGTGATCGAACCGCCCGCGTTCGGCAAGCTCGTACCATTGGAGAGTTGTCCAACACTGAGGCCACTGTTCGAACCATTCTTCAGCACTCCCCAATTGACACCGGACTGGAACGATTCGTTCAACTGCACTTCCACGATCTTAGCTTCCAGTATCACCTGACGCTCGATGGAGATCTGCGAAGCCTTGAGGTAGGCGGACACATTCTTCATCTCCTCGGCCATCGCGCGCACCACGATCACACCGGACATCGGGCTGATCACCACACTACGACCTTTCTCATTACCAACGATCGCGGCCAACGACTTGCTCAATTCATCCCAGAAATCTGCGCTGCTGGTCATGCTGACCTTGCTGCTGTCCAGTGCCGCTCCCCGGTTGCTGGTCGAATTGGTGGCCACGCCGGTCGCACCAGTGGATGAGCTGGGGTTATCCGACACGGAACCGGAGCTCACGCGCAGGCTCGATTTACCTTCGCGCTGACCAGTCAGGTAGTTCACATGGAAGATGCGCGTCTGCAGGCCCAATGGCTGGATGTAGATGCGCGTGCCGTCTATCTTGTATTCGTAGCCGTACATCTCGCGGATGGATTCCAGCGCATCGAACACAGTCACATCTTTCAGGTTGAGTGAGATATTGCCTTCGATATCCGGATGCAGCAGCATGCTATAGCGCGTGCCGGATACGATAGCCATGAACACTTGCTGCGCAGGCGTGTTATTCACGGCTAGGTCGAACTTGGCTTCCGATGCGGTGGAATCGACAGGCGCAGTTGGGGCAGGCATCGGCGGTAGCAGTGCGTCATAGACTTCCGTCTGCGTGCTGGCTTTGACTGCCGCATCGAGTTCAGTGTCTATCTGATTCTTGACGTTCTGGCTGGCGCCATTCGTCGCGCAACCGGCGAACGCCAACAGACTCAGCACGATTAATAATTGCCTCATTTTCCACTCCCATCCTTGGTGTCGTCATCCGCGCAGGTCACTGGCTTCTTCTTCGCCTGGGCAGTTTTCTTAATGGGCTTCTTTTTTGCGGGTGGTTTGCGCTCCACCTTGCGGATCGTCTGGAGACCGCTGCGGCCGACACAGGCCATCTCGGTCTTGGACAGATTCACCGTCGGATACATGTGCATCACCTGGCGCCCTTCCGGCCCCATCAGTACCACGCATGTCTCGTTCACAACTGTAAGCGTCGCGTTGCCATACTTCTTGCCGACTTCCACTTCCACACCGTTGATGATGGCCGACTCGCGCGTCCCGGAAAGGATCACGGATTGCAACCCGCTCGGTGCTGTCGTTGTAGCGTTGGTATCCACAGCCTGTCCATCAAGGCCCGGCACCATATCGAATGCCGGACGTGTCGGATCATCCAGACCGGTAGCCGCCCATACGCTCATGGCCGGCAGCATGCAGAACAGCAAAGTCATCGCGAGTCGCTTCATACCTGTAGCCATGTCTTGTCCAAACTCAGTGTATACAGCGTCAGAGTCAATTCCGCCTGAGGATATTTCACCACGTTCAGGTTGGCCATTCCCCAGAACATCTGGGTGGGCAACTTTTCCAGCATCTGCAGATATTGTGTCAGGTCGGCATAACTGCCGCGCACCGTGATCTTGACGCCGTGTTTGTATATCTGCTTGCCTGCAGCAGTTTCGGGCTGAGGATCCTTGGCCGCCTGCTCGATGAAGTTCGACACCTGCAACGTATCGAGGGAAACCAATTGCAGACGGCTGTTCTTTGCCAGCACCTGCTCAAGCAGATGTGCCATGCGCTCGGGCGCCACCAACTTGTCCTGGGTCTCCTTCAGGAACGTATCGCCTTGGGCGATCTGCTCGCGCAACTGGCGGATACGCTCGCGCTGCGGCGCATCCTTGTCGGCTTGCTTGGCCTGCAGCAAGGCCGCCAACTGCCCCTGAATCTCTTTCATCTTTTCCTGCTGCTGCACGACTTGCGACGAAAGCCGTTTTTGCTGCTGAAGCAGCGGATTGAGGAAGAATGAGTCGATCATGGCCACCAGTGCGAACGCGACTGCCGCAAAGATTAAAGCGCGTTCGCGCAATGACATTGCGTCAATTTTTGCAACGAGTTGGTCCCAGCGCTCCTTCATTATTTTCCAACCTCCTCGGCTGCAACAGATATCAGGCTGAATTCTACATATCCCGCTACCGGCTGGTTATTCACCGGTGTTGGCAGTTTCATTTGCAATGCCGCAAAAGACTTGCCGCGCATCACCGGTTCGCGGTTCAAGCGCTGAATATACTCGGGTAGCTGTCTAGGGTTGACCACAGCGCCATGCAAACTCATCTGCGCGCCGTCGCCATTGATGTTGAAACCTGTCAGCCACAGGCCCTTGACCGTCTGGCGCGCGAATGCACGCAGATATTCCGAATAGCCTTGCGTATTGCCGAATGCGCCGCTCTTCAGTGTCGTAAGCAGTGCCTCCTGCATACTTGCCTGCGCTTCCACCATCTGCAGCTCATCGCTCAGCAGCTTCTGGGCGCGCTGCGGCGAGAACTCGTTGATGTAATTGACCAGACGCTTTTGCTCTGCCTCATGGCGTATGTTCATCTCGGCAGTCTGCTTTGCCAGTAATTTCACCTGATACATCGCATAGCCGTAAAACAGCATCGATCCCAGCACGATGAGCAGCAGGGCCTGCAGCATGGTCACAGCGGAAAAATGTTTCTTCTGCTTGAGAAAGACCGGGTTGAACAGGTTGATCTGCTGGCTCATAGCGCCTTCTTCTCCAGACGCAGCGCCGCGCCCAACGCATGCAAGGCGTAACTGGCGAACTCGCTATCGGCCAACTCGGGCACTCCAACGATATCCATCCCCTGTGCCAGATCGAGCGCCTCGACCGGCATACCCAGCGTGCCGCCCAGCAGCGCGACCAAGCCCAATTCCTCCGGGGCCGATACCAGCATCCGGTTGATCGACAGGTGATGGAACTGGCGGTCAAAATAGTCCAGCGAGCGCTGCACTTCCAGTTCGACACGATCTTGATACTGCTGGCGCAAGGTCTCGTCCGCGTCCGAAAGTTGTCCAACAGATATCTCGATACGGCGCGCCAGAAACAACTCACCATCGCTGGTGATCGTGAGCATACCGCCCTCGTCATCGAACGAAAGCAGTGCCAATCCTCTGCCTTCGGTCTCGTAGAGCGCGGCGATGTTGCGTTGTGCCGTTTCGGGGATATCGATCACAGACAGGTCTATCTTCGCCTTGTCGAACAGATTGATGCGTTTGCGTATCGTATCGTTCGAGGCGGCCACGGCATACAGCGATTGTGGGCGCTCGCTGCCATATTTGCCGATGGGAATCTGCAACACATCGATGGTCGCATCGTCCACATGGTAATTTAGCGAATCCTTGATCTTCCAGCGGATGGCCGTCTTCAGTTCATCCACCGGCACGTTCGGTGCCTCGACCATCATCATCTGATATTCATTGGCAGAAAGCAGGGTGGTGAAACGCACATTTTCGAGTTGCAATTCCCTGCGCACCTTCTCCAGCGCAGCGGAATTCACTTCACTGACCGGCAGGAATTCACAGCGCGTGATCTGCGGACGCGGACCGACATATTTGGCTTGTGCGACATAGATACCCCTGCTGCCAAGGGTCACAGCAGTCCAGCCAGCCTCGCGGCTACTGCGCTGAAACATCGAGAATAATCGGGTGAATTCCATAATTTAGGCGAACTTAATCCACTAACCCATTGCCGTCAAGGATAAATTTCATTTCAAAGCGTCAAACTTCCGGCATTTCTCAACCACAATCGTCGCGTTTCCGTCACTCGAAAGAAAAACGGCCACACCCAAGGCATGGCCGCCTGACGAAATACCGACTTCCGTCAATACGCTTCGCGCAGATAGATGAATTCCTTGCTGCCTTTGTAGATCCCGAAAGTGGCCTGTCCTGTAGGGTTCGAAAGCCCCCCTTCCCATGCATACTTCATCCATTCCGGAACCGATGGAGATACCGTCACTACGCCATTTATCATTGGCTTAGTGAGTATCAGCCCACCTTGTCCAACTTGAAACGGCGAGTTGAAAGTCTTGCTCACCGCCGCGCCACCAGGCTGTAAAACCAACGCGCCTATCGTGGCAACAGTGCAACTGTCTGCGCCATTCAAATCCCAGCGCGAGCCGGTGTAATACTCAGCCATGAACGGAAGTTCCAAATCCAACAATTGCGAACCATAGGCATTGGCCAGGCGCGCCCTTCCGCTACGCACCTCCATCAGGACCTCATGCCCTGCAGAATTCACTGCGGGGGTATCGGCATCGGTTGCACGCAATGTCAACGTCAGCGGAGCAACTTCTGGCGTTGCATAGGAATAGGTTACAGCACTTGCGCTGCCCACTCCTGCCGCGAATCCTGAGGCTGGAATCGTGTTGGCTGCAAATCCCGTTGCGACACCAGCATTCGAAATTGTGGTGAGGTTCGCGAAAGCACCCGCATAGTTCTTGGTCACATTATTGGTAGCTGCATAGGCTGTTACCGTCACACCGAATGGCTGCCCTGCTTTCAAAGGACTGCTCGATCCCGCATAAGAGAAAGTCCCGCATGCCGGCGTGGCAGTCGTTACAAAATAGGCCGGCTGAAAGCGTCCCACACCGGTCTGCGTTCCCGTTACTGCGCTGGGCAATGTCCAGCCCAAATAAGTGCTCATGCCGGCATTAAGATCAATTGTTCCCACTTCATCCCAAGTCAGGGAGTTGCTGGATACGCCATTGACAAAGGTAGCCGCGTTTTGATTGATCGCCGTCGCATTGCCCAAGGCAGGCTGCGGATTGGCGGAAGACAAAGTCACCGTGCCATTAAAGTTCGGCGTAGTTGCAGCGCACGCATTCTTGGCGGTCACACTGGCATTGAACGCCTGTCCTGCGACCAAAGGCGCAACGGGGATATTACTGAATACGAAACTGGCGGGCGCGGCGATGAATGCACCGCTACCGATCATTGCCACTCCTGTGGGGGCGGTGCCATTTGCCGTCAAGGTCAGCTTTCCAGCATCGGCATAACTCAAACTCAATGTAGCCGTGCCGTTTGCATCAAAAGGTAATTGATGCGTTGCCGCTGTGGTTGTAATGCTGGTCAGATCAGAGCCAGACAACACATTAATCGACTGCGTGCCACTGGCTGGCGAGGTGTAAGCAAAGCTCAGATCCACAGGTCGCGTCACATTTTGATAGGCAGGCACACAACGTCCCGTGCCTCCCGTCTGTACTGCCTCGATGGTGGCCGTGGCATTGGTGCAAGAAGTGTGATTGGGGATAGTGACGACGAAACCAGCATCGCTGAAGTTCATCACACAATTCGCCACATTGTTCACTGTACAAGTCGTTGCCGCAACGGCAGCGGGATTTGCCGTAGCCGACAGCGTGACTGGGCCCGCTGTCGTTTGCTGCACAGTGGTGGTGGCGATACCCGTCGCGTCAATGGTAACCGCAACACCCGCAGGCGCAGGAGTGACCATCACCCCCCCGCCCGTGTAGAGATTAGCGCATGTAGGATCGACAGCAGCACTCTGCGCACAGGCACGCAAGGTGATCGTGGATGGTGAGC
The DNA here is from genome assembly GCF_054604835.1 of Sideroxydans sp. Taxonomy (NCBI): domain Bacteria; kingdom Pseudomonadati; phylum Pseudomonadota; class Betaproteobacteria; order Nitrosomonadales; family Gallionellaceae; genus Sideroxydans; species Sideroxydans sp. The sequence goes on from NZ_JBTSFG010000007.1 coordinate 144,082, forward strand.
ACGTCAGCCCGCTCCCCGTGTGCTGAATCAAAATATGATCTGGCCCTGTTGTACAGCCAGTCGCAGTTTGTCCAGCCATGAAGGTGGTGCCATTCGGGTCGATATAAACTGCATTGATATCGTTTGTTTTATTAACTTCAGGAATCTGCGTCCACGGCCCAACCCCATTGGGTCCTGAGGTGATTTGAGCGCCGTTATCACCAACTGCGGTGATCGCGCCATTCACCGGATTGATTGCAATGCCATTCAGATCAAATTTCCCGGCACCGGTTGTAGTAATCAGCTCAGTCCATGCTCCAGTTGTCGGGTTGTATTGATAAACAAACCCTTTGTTATTGTTTGCTTGCCCGGTGACGTAAATATTGCCCGCCGCATCTCCAGTGATCGCCTGAAAATCAGCATTATTTGCACCGGCAGGATAGGTGGCAGTAATGAGAGTCCAAGCAGTAGGAGGCGTTCCAACAACCTTGGTGTAAAGCGCACCATTGTCAGCCAACGCATAGACATTCGTCGCACCACCCCAGATCGCCTCAAACTTATCTGCGTTCTGGTTATTCACTTTGGGAACCAAATTAGTATCTAGCTGACGTGTCCATGTTGTACCGTTGAAAAAATAAATGCCTTGATCGCCCACCACATACGTCTGGTTCGGCCCGAAAGTTTTCACACCGTTTGCATCTTGGGTTGGCGCAGTACCCGTCGTAGGCATGGCCGACCATGTCGTGCCGTTGAACTGCACCAGCGGTGTTGTACCAAACTTGTTATCACCCACAGCCACGGCGTGATTTGTACTCGCCACGCTGACCCCGTTCAATTGGGCAGTATTGGCGGGCAATGCAGTTGCAACACCATTGACATAAACCACGCCCAGCTTGTCATTACATGGGACGGGTGCAACAACGCAGGTCGGCTCGCCCACGCCAATCACCAAGCCCGGCACGCCCGCCACGCCATTCAATTGAATGTCTGGATTCATAGGTTGAATCAGACCATTATTGACTGTACATACTGCCGCAACCACCGCATTGGGGGAAACAAGCAGCATGACCAAGCTCAAGGAAAACGTTTTAGTAAAAATATTCATTTCAACCTCACTTAGCGCGAAAGTGCCGTATCTGCACAATTTATCCAAAATCTAGAGAAGGGCCAATTCAATCAAATCTGTCAATCCCGCCGCGCGCGAATGACGACTTCTTCACACCTTCATCAAATCGTTACACCAACATTTACTGCGAAATGCTCACTCGCATCTGCCGCTCAACAAAACCCGCCTGACCTGCCGCTCCCTGCTTAGCGGTGGCTGTGAGGTCATACACTCTCACCGTACCGCCTGACGCACTGACATCGCTGTGTGCAGTGGACTGGCAGTCAACCTGGATATTAAAACCGCTCAATGTCGACCCGGCACTCGCCGCAACCGGACTAGACGTAGGCCCGGTACGGCATGCTGTCGCAAACGCTCCGCCAGAATTGGGCAACACCTGGTAAGCCCCCCACTCGATACCCACCTTGGCAGCTTGGAAGGCACGCGCGCCCATGACATCCATCGCGGAACTCTCGTGTTGAGATGTCGAAAAAGAAACCATCGCTATGCCCAAAAAGGACAGCACCACCAATAAAAAAATGGCGGTAATTATACTGAAGCCCCGTTGAATTTTTTTCATGGCAAATTATTCACATGCGCCGCGTTGTAGAGACTGACGCTTTCACCCTGTTCACTGATAGCCAAGCGCATGGTTACCAAACCCGACCTTTGCGAAATAGCGTTATACAAAAAATCACAATTGCTCACACTATTTGCCAGTAGCGCTTCTGTTGCGCCGGCTGGAAGCGTAGTAGGCTGTGTCGCGGCAATGGGGTAGCCCTGCCAGCGCACCAACTTTTGATTGGCCGCATCGCAAACATAAGTCACAGGCGACTGTACCACCTGAAAGCGGCATCCGCCCACCACTGCCCCGGTGATATCAGTCACACAAGAATCCAAGGGTAATTTGGCAGTAGAAGTGATGCTAATGGTTTGAGCACCCACACCGCTCACAACGCGGCGGTTGTGCGTCGCCAACGTGTTTCCTGCATAGGCGTTTGCACCAGCTTGCCCAGTGTTATAGACCACAATCTGGTCACCAATCACTACTTGTTGCGGCATCTGCCCAAACACCTCAAAGCAGGTGTCGGCGGCAGCAAAAGAAAGTGCATCACCATCTGCCGAGCCACCGCATAAAACCCCCGCCCCCGCAGATGAACGATAGCGTCCGCCACCCACAGTAGGGATGAATTCGAGAAAGCAGGTCGCCGTTCCATCGCACGTTCCTGAACGGCGAACACTGTTAGGCAGCGCCAATCTCAAGTCGCGCGCAATACGACGAAAAGCAGTATCTGCAATATCCGTCAATTCAGCTCGGCGCGCGCTATCCACATAACCCTGCACGGGTGCTTTGATGAATATCGCCACGATACCCGCGATGATGCCCGTGATAACGATGACCACAATCATCTCAACCAGCGTAAAACCTCGCAAATGCACGCTTGCCTTCATCATGGGACACTCCTAGGGGAATAACGCGTGCGAATTCCCTGCAGCACGATGTCGTTACCCGCAGGATCGGATACTGTGACCGTAATCAGCAAGGCATCACCGCTGGCTTGGGTGATTCCGCCCAAGTCTATGGCCGTCACCGTGATGGGGCTAAGCGCGTAACCGGCCAAACCTGTATTGGAATTCGTGATATCCATGATGGAACCCGCTGCCATCTGGAAATTGTGATAGTCATTCACATTATCGAACGGGGTGGTAGGCGAGTAACGCGTCTCACCAATTTCAGCACCCAACACCTCTGGGACTGTACACCCCGCCGTGGAGGTTGCCGTAACCGCGCTCGCATCGTTAGGATCACAATACGTAAACGGCATCAACTCCACTTCTTCCAAAATTGATTCTGCCACTGCCAGCGCTTGCTTGCGCACCAATGGGTCGGCACTGTGCGCCGTTACCTGGTTCATCACCAGCAGAATACCGGTGAGCGCCACGCTGATGATGACGATGAAGATGATCAGTTCGATGAGGCTGATGCCACGTTGCTTGCTCTCCACCGCCGACAACAGATTCTGCACGCGCGCGCCGCCTTGCTTTGCTAGCGCAGGATTTTGCTTCCACATCTCGATGAAAAACTCCCTCATCTCATCGGACCTATTAAGGCGCGCCAGCATGACTGCTTCCTTCAACACGCGCTTATTCCCGATTCCCGCTTCACTCATTTGGGTCTTCTCCGCGCTTGATCTTCTCCAGCGCCGCAATATCAAGCTTGTCCTTATCTCGATTGGCACAGCGCTTCATCGTCAGCAGATCGTCTATGGAGGCGATCATCACCTGTTGCGAGAACAACTCGCCCACGACTGCGTTCTTGTGTAATTGCTCGAACGGCACCTCGGGGCGGACCAATACATCCACCACTCCGCCACCTGTTTGTGGCTCTCTCAACGCAAAGGCCAGCATGCCCTTCTCTCGATGCCACTGTTCGATTTGTGCGGCGTTACGCAAGGAATCGATTGGCACCGGTATCGAAGGCACCAAGCCGATCTGCTTGGCTACTCCAATGAAGCGCAAGAGGTTTTCATCATCCATCGCCAACACCAGATCCACATCGAAGGTGGCGCGAAAATAACCATGCAACTGCACCGCCATACCCCCCACTAGCACATAACGAACATGCGCTTCGGACAAGGCTTTGAGTAGATCGATGGTCCTCAATGGCAGCCTCTAATGTACATAACCCGTCTCCGCCTCGATGGTAATCGCCGTGCTACCAGTCACTGTGATGGATTGCGCTGCGTTTGGTCTGCCCAATGCATCGAAATTCATTGGGCTCGCAAAGCCGCCCAAGATCACCCCACCCGGGGCAGTAACGGTATATGGCGTAGCCCCGGTCGGGCTAGTAAGCGCATTGCCCGGGCAAGTTGCTGTCGTATGGGCCGCACTGGACGGTACTGGATCATAAGTCAGTGTGATCGCATTGGCCGTAAAAGCGACACACACGAAACGGTGTTGCGCGATCGCCACCTTCTGCGCATGGCGCAATGTGGCAACCGCCTGATCGCGGAAACCGCGGCTTTCAAAACCACCCTGATCGAAGAAGCGCGGCAAGGCCGCGACAGACAATATGCCAACGATCACGATGACCGTGATCAATTCCGTCAGGGTGAAACCGCGCTGGTTTGTCAGTAACTTCATCTCGACCGTATTTGCGATCCGCGAGTGGGATGCCTGTGGCATCCCACGATTGTTTGATAAGACTTGTCGTGCAGGCACATGACTTGATTGCGCTCACAAAACAAAGGAGGCCACGGCCCCCTTTGTTTGATTGCTTGTACTGTTTTAACCCTCGGTAAGTTGAGGGCAAGGAGTCAGTCAGAAATATACCGAGCCTGACCCCTTTAATTCACTTTAATTCAAAATTAGCAGGTCGAATTAAGCTTCGTAATTGTCGGAACAGTTCCCACAGTACCCGCATTTGCATAAGTAACTTGGCATGTAGCCAAAGTAGCTGCGCCAGGAACTTGAGCTACGCCATTAGAAGGCAGTGTGTAACTAGGCGACGTCAAACCTGCTAGCGTATTGATATCTGCAACTTTTGGATAATAATTTGCTTCCATCGTGTAAGTAGCTCCCTCAATACTAACTACGGTGCTAGCAGCAGCTAACGCAGCCCCATGAGCCAAGGCAGAAGCAGAACGCATTGCTCCTTCAGCTGCTGACAACGATGCCTTGCGAGCATCAACTGACAAGTCAGCAAACTTCGGCATCGCCGTTGCAGCCAAAATACCCAGAATCACGATCACCACGATCAGTTCGATCAATGTAAAACCTTGTTGTTTTTTCATAATGTCTCTCCTAGAGATTGATGGAGCCGCAGCCCCGTTTATATACCAGATCACTTGCTTAGTTAAAGGTCGCAACCTATCTTTCTACAAGTGAAGGGCAATATACGCGATAAAACACGGACTTATCAAGCAGAAATTAAGCTTATTCTACGGACGGCAGGTGACGGGCGACGAACGGCAAACGATCCGGCCCGGTACGAACCGGGCTTATCTTTCCAGCCAGGCCAGCAACAACACCAGCGTGTAAAGCCCACCCAGCATCAGGAAGATGCCGACTTGGCGCGCGTACCGCTCGACGTAAATCTCCAGCCCATCGCGCGGCACCTCCAGCGGCTTCAGGGTCTTGCGCAGGGACAGCCATTGGTTCGCACCTTGCTCGAAGCCGCGCATCATGCTGGGTCGGAACAGGATGAACAACGCCGCCACGATGGCGCCCAGCGCGCCCAGCAGGGCGCTGAGCACCATGGCATCGAGCAGCGCCTCCGCCAGTGGCAGCGGATAGGCGAAGCGTCTGGCCAAACCAGCTGCGGTCTCTGCGCGCTCCAATTCAACACCGAAGAAATACAGGATGAACAGCGAACCGAGCAGAATCAGCGTGCCGGTCGCCTGCCGGTGACGATAGAACCACGGGTCGAGCGTGATGCGGCGTTCGAGCGCATGGTCAAAGTTGCGCGTGGAGATCCAGCGGTTGAGCAGGGTGCTGAGGTTGCGCAAGCGTTCGCGCCGGAACAGCAGCATGGCACCTACCGCCATGCCGGCGACGCTGCCGAGGATGAGAAAGATGACAGCGGATTGCACCAGCCAGTTTTGGAAGAGTGTGTTCATGGTTTTAATCCAGCCAGTGATAGCGGTGGGTCGGCTCAAACAGGGTGGTGACCAGCTCTTTGCCGGATTCCGGCTGCCCTTGCCTAGGCTCGTAGCCCAGCTTCACATGGAAGCGTATCCACTTGTTGCCGTCCGGCCCCGGTGTGAAGTTGTCCGACTGGTTGAGTACATAGATCAGATCGCGCGACTTGAGATCGAACATCCAGTTGCCGGGCGCGACAGATCGAGGGGATGGATCGTAATACTCGCCCTTATAGTTGGGCGGCAGTTTCTGCAGCCAAGCGACGGGATTGTCGGTGGCGAGGATGCTCAACTCCTTTTCGCTAGCTGCGCCGCGAGTCTGCAACGCGCCGAAGCGCATCACCAACGCACTTTGCAGCGCGCCTTCCACCTGTTGCATGGCAGCTTTTTCCGCGCGCTCCTGATAGAGCGGAATGCGCACCAAGAACAGGCCGGCCAACACCACGATGATGATGATGACAACGATCAACTCAATCAGGGTGAAGCCTTTTGAGGATTTGGGATTCAGGATACTGGATGCGGTGATAGCACTCGCCCCTCCCACTGAATCCTGATTCCTGATTCCCGAATCCTGTTTGTTTGTCATTTGCCCAGCGCCGCTTTGCCCAAGTCCCACATCGGCAGGAAGATGCCGAGCGCAAGAATCAGCACCAGTCCGCCCAACAGTACGATCATGATGGGCTCGATCTGGGAGGAGAGCGTCTTGACCTCGTATTCCACATCGCGTTCGTACATGCCCGCGACCTCGAACATCAGGCCGTCCAAATCACCCGTTTCTTCACCCACGGCGATCATCTGCATCACGGTCGGGTTGAACACGCCGGTGGCATGCGCAGTGCGCAGGATGGATTCGCCGCGCTCCACGCCGTCGCGCATCTGCTCGATCTTGCTGCGCATGTATTCGTTGTCCACCACCATGCCCACGGTATTCAAGCCCTGCACGATAGGGATGCCACTCTTGAACGACAGCGCAAGACTACGCGCGAAGCGCGCCAAGGTGCCCTTGAGGATGATCTTGCCCGCGATCGGCAACTTGAATTTATAGCGATCCCATTTATAGCGGCCATCCGGAGTATTGATCCATGCCCGGAACGCCACCACCGCACCAATCAACCCTGCCACCAGCATCGGCCAGTAGTTCACCATGAAGTTGGAGAAACCCATCAGTATCTTGGTCATCAACGGCAGCTCGGCATGAAAGCCTTCGAAAACCTTGGCAAACGCGGGAATGACGAAGATATTCACGATGACGATGGCAATCGCCATGGCGATCACCACGAACATCGGGTAACGCACCGCACCCTTGATGCGCTCGCGCATGTCCTTTTCGAATTCCAGATGGTCGTACAGACGCAAGAAGGTCTGGTCCAGCATGCCGGTCATCTCGCCGACTTGCACCATACTGAGATAGAACGGCGAGAAGATCTTGGGATGGCGACGCATCGCCGTGGAAAGCTCACGACCGCTGTCCAGACTTTCGCGCAGATCCTGCAACATGGCCGCGAAAGTCGGGTTCTGCGAGGATTCCTGCAAGCCCGCCAGTGCGCGCATGATGGGCACGCCGGATTTGAGCAGGGTATACATCTGGCGCGAGAACAGCATCAATTCCAGCGGATCGACTGATCTTTCCTGATTGAGGCGCTGCCACAAGGAGGGTTCGTTCGCCTTGGTGGTACGGGAATTGTGGGAAACCTTGATCTCGATCGGCGTGATGCCCGTGTTCAGCAACTGGTCGGCGATGACACCGCTGTCCGCGCCTTCCAGTGTGCCTTGCACCAGTTCCCCACCGCGGTTGCTTCTGCCCTTATAGGAGAAAACCGGCACGCTTAATCCTCAACCTGATTACTGATACGCATCACTTCGGCGATGCTGGTATGTCCCAGCTTCATCTCGCGCAATGCCGCATCCAGCAGGGTGCGGTCTTTCAGATAGTTACGGGCAGCCTGCATGAAGTGTGTGTTGTCGTCGTGCGCGGCAGCGTCCACCAGATCCTGCGTCATCTCCAGCATCTCGTAGACGCCCATACGCCCGTGGTAGCCCGTGCCGTTACAGTGCGAACAGCCACGACCATGCACCAATTCACCCCAGGCTCCGCGCTCCACGCCCTCGACCTGCAGCCACTCGGTTTCCTGCGGGGTAGGCACGTGCGCTTCGCGGCAGCTTTCGCAGACACGGCGCAACAGGCGCTGCGCCAGCACACACTGCACTGAAGAAGCCACCATGTATTTCGGCACGCCCATGTCGACCAGACGGAACAAGGTACCGGCGGAGTCGCGCGTGTGCAACGTGGAGAACACCAGGTGACCGGTCATGGCGGCGCGCATACCGATCTGTGCCGTTTCCGCATCGCGCATCTCGCCGACCAGGATCACGTCCGGGTCTTGACGCAAAGCGGCACGCAGCACCTTGGAGAAACTGAGTTCGATCTTTTCGTTCACCTGCACCTGATTGATGCCGGGCAGGCGATATTCCACCGGGTCTTCCACGGTGATGATCTTCTGGTCGATGGTGTTGATCTCGGACAGGCCCGCATACAGCGTGGTCGTTTTACCGGAACCAGTCGGGCCGGTGACCAGCACCATGCCGTTGCTGCGCTGGATGATTTCGCGGAAACGCTTGAGCATGTCGGGCGGCATGCCCAGTTTGTCCAGCGTGAGGAAGCTGTTGCTCTGGTTGAGCAGACGCATCACCACCGATTCGCCGTACTGCGTCGGCATGGTGGAGATACGCACATCGATGGCCTGTTCGCGCACGCGAACGTTGAATCGGCCGTCCTGTGGCAGGCGTTTTTCGGAGATGTCCAAACCGGACATTAACTTCAATCGCAAGGCGATCGCGCTGGAGATCTTGCTGTCGGCCTCGGTTTGCAGGTGCAAGGCGCCGTCGATACGGAAACGGATCTGCAGGCGCGTCTCCTGCGGTTCGATGTGCACGTCGGAAGCACCGACCTGCGAGGCATCCTCGAACATGGTCTGCAGCAATTTGACCACCGGGGCTTCTTCGGTGCCGACGGTGTCGCTCAGCGCGCCGAAGTCGATGTAGCCTTCGCCCAGGTCTTCCGATATCTCTTTCGCCAGACCGCTGATCTCGTCGGTGCGACGGTAGACACGGTCGATGGTCTCCAGCAACTGACCTTCCGTCACCACCGCCACATCGATATCACGCTTGAGGATGCGCGCGATCTCGTCGAATGCGAACAGATCGGTGGGGTCGGTCATGCCGACCAGGATGGCGCCGTTGCGCTCTTCCAGTGCCAAAGCACGGAAGCGGCGCGCCTGATTCTCGGGCAGGCGACGCACGATCTCCAGATTGGCGTTGTAGTACTTGAGGTTGATGTAAGGAACGTTGAGCTGCTTGGCCAGCGCTTCGGAGATCTGGTCTTCGCTGATGAAGCCGTTGTCCACCAGCACGCGCCCCAATTTGCGGCCGCTGCGTTTTTGCTGTTCCAGCACGAATTGCAACTGGTCGAGCGAGATGAGTTTTTGCTGTACCAGCAAGTCGCCGAGGCGAACTTTCTCCGGACGCGCCATAATTCCCCCTGAAGTTTTCTGCGATGCGTAGCCGAGTGCACCAGCGATGGGAGCGGAAGTTAGCCGTTTTCCCTATATCTGACAAGACCTTTCACAACTTTTCACATGTTCAACATCATTCTTTTTCAGCCCGAGATCCCGCCCAACACCGGCAACGTCATCCGCCTCTGCGCCAACACCGGTGCGCATTTGCATCTGATCCGCCCGCTCGGCTTCGACCTGGACGACAAACAGTTACGCCGCGCCGGTCTGGATTACCACGAGTATGCCGCTATGCAGGTGCACGATGGCCTGCCGCAATGTTTGAGCGCACTGGGCCATCCGCGCTTGTTCGCGCTGACGACAAAAGGATCGCAGCCGTTCTTTGAGATGGAATTCAAGGCGGGGGACGCTTTTCTGTTCGGCCCGGAGAGCCGCGGTTTACCTGTGGATGTTCTGGATTCCCTGCCACCCGAGCGGCGCGTGCGCCTGCCGATGCGCCCGGACAATCGCAGCCTCAACTTGTCCAATGCGGTGGCAGTGACCGTGTTCGAAGCCTGGCGGCAGAACGGATTCGCGGGAAGTTAGTTCAATACAGGATGTTTGCCACTGGTAGAGAATTCCTCACCAGGCTCACGGCTCAGCAGCATCTCAACAGCCTTATCGGCATCGAGGTTCTCATACAGCACGCGATACACCGCTTGGCAGATCGGCATGTCCGCCTGATATCGGCGTGCAACGGTTTGCACTTCGCGCGCGGTGTACACACCTTCCGCCACATGACCGAGTTCTTTGAGGATATTGGGCAGGGATTGGTGACGGGCCAACAGCATGCCGACCTGGCGGTTGCGCGACAGGTCGCCGGTACAGGTCAGGATGAGGTCACCCACACCGGACAAGCCGCCCAGCGTCTCCGCCTTGCCGCCCATCAGCAGACCCAAGCGCGTCATCTCGGCCAAGCCTCGAGTCAGCAATGCTGCACGTGCGTTCAAGCCCATCTGCATGCCATCGCAGATGCCCGCGGCGATCGCCAGTACGTTCTTGATCGCCCCGCCGATCTCGACGCCGACTACATCGGTGCTGGAATAGATGCGCAAGCGCGAATGGTGCAAGGCTTTGGCAGTTCGTTGCGCGAACTCGCCGTCGTTCGACGCCAGCGTCAATGCAGTCGGCAGGCCGCGCGCCACTTCCTGTGCGAAGCTGGGGCCGGTCAGCGCACCGCGCGGGAATGCAGCAGGTAATATCTCGTTGACGATCTGATGCGGCAGCAGCGAGGTCTCGGTCTCGAAGCCCTTGCACAACCAGATCACGCCAACAGGCGATTGCAGTTTTGCTATTTGCTGTAACGTGGCACGCAGGCCGGACACGGGTACTGCCACAACGATCAATTGCGCATCACGCAATACCGCTTGCAGATCTTCATCCAGCGCCAGATTGTCGGGTAATGCGATGTCCGGCAGATAGCGGCGGTTACGCCGCGTCTCGCGCATCGCCGCCACTTGTGCGGCATCTCTGGCCCAGAGCGTGACGTCGTGGCGCTCCGCCAGACTGATCGCCAGCGCAGTTCCCCATGCGCCGGCACCCAATACCGCAATATTCATGCTTTAGTCACCCCAGACTTCCGAAGCCTTGATATAGCCGGTGGAACCGTCACGGTGACGCACCTTGACCCATTCACCGCTGTTTCCCTGCCATTCCATTCCCAGCTGGCGCGGCGCGATGAATGCGACCGGCGCACTGTTGCTCCAGCTGCTTCGCACCATGGCTGTCTGTGCAGTGACAACGACGTAACGTTTGCTGCTCAGATTGCGCTTCTCGATCCAGAACACCTTGCCGGTGGAGTCGCGCGCTTTGACCCAGGCTTCCAATACCACCAATTGTTGCAATGGCAGGAAGCGCGTGGCGACATAGAGCTTCTTGGCCTTGAGCGAATTGGCGTCGTACAGGATCGCCGGTTCGGCCACCGAGACGAACTCCAAAGCTTGTGCCGTAAAGCACAGAGCGGACAACCATAGCGTTGCCAGCAACCTCGCCATCAGTGTTTGACCGCTGCGCCCTCAGCCTGCGCTTGCGCCTGCTGCTTTTGTTGCTGATATATCGCTTCGAAGTTGATCGGATTGAGCAGCACCGGCGCGAAGCCGCCGCGCACTGCCACATCGGAAACGACTTCGCGCAGATAGGGATAGAGGATGTTCGGGCACATCACGGCCAGTATGCCTTCCATCTCGGATGCGGGCATGTTGCGCACCTGGAAGATGCCGGCCTGCTTGGCTTCGATCAGGAACATCACTTGCTCTTTCTCGGACACCTTTGCCGTCACGGTAACGGTCACTTCCACCTCGAACACGCCTTCTTCCAATTGGCCAGCCTTGGTTTGCAGTTGCAGATCGATCTGGGGATTCTCGCGCTGCAGGAAGATCGCGGGCGCATTGGGGATCTCCAGCGACAGGTCTTTCACATAGAGTTTCTCGATGTTAAAGATGGGCGCGTCGTTCTGAGGCGCGGATTCTGTCTTTTCAGTCATTTCTTTTCCTTGGTTGGTTAATTGTTGAGCAAGGGCAGCAGGCCGCCTTCGCGATCGAGTTCGGCCATGTCATCGAATCCGCCGATATGCCGATCGTCGATGAAAATCTGCGGCACGGTGCGTCGCTTGCTGCGCGATTCCATGATGACGCGCTGTTCATCATCCAGATCGATACGGATCTTTTCGATCTCGGTGACGCCGCGATTCTTCAGCAGGCGTTCTGCATTGATGCAATAAGGACAAACGGCGGTGCAATACATCACGACTTTGGCCATGGCAGTTCCTATTTTTTCTTTTCCAGCGGCAGCTTGGCTTTCTGCCAGGCTTGCACACCGCCCGACAACAGATAAACCTGGGCGAAACCCTGCTTGCCCAGCCACGAAGCGATGGGCGTCGCACGTGCACCGCTGCGACACACCAGGATGATGGGACGCTCGCGATATTTTTCCAGCTCGCCGACACGCTCTTTCAGTTTGCCGGCAGGGAATAATTTACTGTTGATGATATGGCCGCTGTCGAACTCGCTTTGCTCGCGCACATCGACCAATAGCGCATCGTTGCGGTTGATCAGGTTCATCGCTTGCAGGGTGTCTGCTTCCTTGATTCCAAGGATGCGGTTGCCGAAATAGCTCCAGAAAAGCATATAGCCGCTGATCAGTGTGATTGACAGGGTGAACAGGTTATCTAGCAGGAACTGCTGCACGACGGTACTCCTCATGATTCCGGGCTGCGGATTCTAACAGAGGCTGGAACTGCGCGGGATGCCGCGCGGCCAGCGCCTGCATCTCCGTCCTTGCCGCTTCGTACTGGCCCGGATAGCTCCAGATCGCCTTCTCCAGCATATCCAAAGCGGCCTGCGGCTGATCTGACAGGGCCAGCAAGTAGACTTGGTGATAGCTCACGATACCGGTTGGGATGTAGCGCACAGCACGCTTGTTCAGCGCCAGCTTTTCCGCCAGATGGTCTTCGTCCGGCGCCATCATGTGAGCGATAAACAACTCCGCATAGCCGTTGAACAGGGGATATTTCAAAGTCTCGAACAGCTCATCTCGAGCCCGTTCTGCGTAGTGAACATCTCTGGCGGCCAGCCCGCGCATATTTGTCGATGCTTCCAGATGACGATACGCCTGTAAGCCCTGAAACAACGACAGCGCGCCCAGCAACAGGATGGCCGCTACGGATAATCGCCCCACACCGCGCAACTCGAGACGGTGCGCAACGGCGTCGAGCGCACCCAGCAGGATGGCCGCCACCCCGATGAAATGCAGATACCAAAGCGGATATTCGAGCAGAGAGTGGATGCCCAGCACCGCCAATACCGCGACCGCCCACCATTGTTCGAGCGTGTAGCGTGCTTGCCGCAGCAGCGTGTGCCATATCCAAGTGCCTGTGGTGGAGAAGAGCACCAGCAATCCAGCAAGACCCGTCTCGGCCGCCAGCTGCATGACGATGTTATGCGCGTTATTGTACAAGCCGACAATCTCCGGATTGCGCAACTCAGACGCCAGCTGCAGATGCTGCCAGGCGAACTGACCAAAGCCGGCACCCAGCAATGGGAACTGGGCAAAGATCAGCATCGCTTCCTGCCACAGATGCAGCCGGATGCTCTTTGTACCCGCCAAACTAATCAGTCGCTCTGCTGCCGATATGCTGTCGGCGCTTCCCTGCAACCAGGGCAGTCGCACCAAGCCGTGCATCAGCGCGTACGCGATGCACAGGGCAACGGTATAACGAAGTAGCGAACGCAGCGCGGGCTCCTTGCGCTGCCACCACCATGCCAATGTCAATGCGGCGACCAGATACAACCATCCGCTACGCGACCCGGACAGCACCATCACGAACAACATGGGAGAAGCCAACAGCATCGTTTGCCAGATCCGCAATGCGAATCGGTGCTGCAACAAGCCCAGCGAGAGCAGGCCCAGCGCCACGTAGTTGGCGAAGTGGTTGGGCTGAGCGATGTTGCCGTACACGGCGCTCGAGGTCTTGACGGTCACCACCGAATTCAAAAACGTATCCCAGCGATAATGCTGCAGCACGCCCGCCAGGGTATTCAACTCAGCGCCGATCAACAGGCAGATTGCCAATACCGTCGCCAATCGCTGCATGCCGATCTCTTCGCGCAGATGCTGCCCCAGCATCATCAGCAATGCCGCGAACAGCAGATATAGCGACAACATCAACACATGGTCGAAATGGATGATGATCCCAAGCATGAATTGCAGCAGCAATATCAGCATCAGACCGATCGGCAGCAATACGATGCCGGGGACTTGCGGTGCCTGCCAATAGCGCCGGGTCAGCAGCAACGGCAGCGCACACACGCCCAACAGTGCGGCCATCCATTCCTGATAGAAAGTGGTGAGCGGGTAGGCGTGGTGATAGTACAGAAATGGAAAAACCCACATCAAGCCGACGAAGGCCAGACTGATGTGGGCGGATTTGGCGGGAAGGTTTAAGAGTCGGTTCAGCAACTGCCCTTGACGCCGAACTTGGCGAGGATGTTGTTCAACGGGCAGATCTGCGTGAAGCCGCTCTGGAACAGGTTCAGACCGACGAAGGCGGTGAACAACAGGAAGTACTCGCTGACGAACAGCGGGCTCGCCTGCGCTCCCAGCGCCAGCGACAGCATGACAAAGAAACCGGCGACGATACGGACGATACGTTCTGCATTCATGTTTTAAAGCTCCTATTTAAAGTTTACGGGAATTTCTTGTACAAAGTGGCGTAATACAACACTGGGATCACGATCAGGGTCAGCACGGTCGAGACTAGGATGCCGAAGATCAAGGCCAGCGCCAGACCGTTGAAGATCGGATCGTCCAAGATGAACAGCGCACCCAGCATCGCCGCCAGTCCGGTCAGGATGATGGGTTTGGCACGCGCCGCCGCCGCGTTGACCACCGCATGCTGCGGGTCTACGCCGTCGCGCAGTTGCAGGTTGACGAAGTCCACCAACAGGATGGAGTTGCGCACGATGATACCGGCCAGCGCGATCATGCCGATCATCGAAGTGGCGGTGAACTGCGCGCCGAACAGGGCATGCCCGGGCATCACGCCGATGATGGTGAGCGGGATCGGTGCCATGATCACCAGCGGCACCACGTAGCTCTTGAACTGCGCCACCACCAGCAGATAGATCAGGATCAACCCGACGCCATAGGCGATGCCCATGTCGCGGAAGGTCTCGAAGGTCACCTGCCATTCGCCGTCCCACTTCAGCGCATAACCCGCATACGGGTCGGACGGCTGCTTGAAGAAGTAGGGCTGCAAAGTACCGCCCTGCTCCAGCGCCATGTCGCCGGTCTTGCTGTGGATATCGAACATGCCATACAGCGGGCTGTCCAGATCGCCCGCCATATCGCCGGTCACATACACCACGGGCAGCAGATCCTTGTGATAAATCGGATAGTCACGTTGTGTCTTCACCACTTGCACCACTTCCGACAACGGCACCAATGCGCCATCACGCGAACGCACTTTAAGTTTCAACACATCATCGATACGGCTGCGCTTCTCCGCCGCCAAGCCGAGGCGCAACGGCGGCGCATATTTCGCATCGAGCGCGTGCAGCGCCGTCACATCCTGACCGGACAGCGCGATCTGCACCGCATCCACGATGTCGCTTTGCGCCACACCGAGCAGAGCCGCCTTGCTCTGCATCACACGCAGGATCATCTTGGGCGCATCTTCGCTCACCGTGTCGTCGATACCGACGATGTCCGCAGTGGCGACGAATTGCTCACGCACCTTGTTCGCCACCTGACGGGCACCCTCATAATCCGGACCGTAGATCTCCGCCACGATGGGCGACATCACCGGCGGCCCCGGCGGCACTTCGACCACTTTCACCTTGGCGTTCCAGCGCTTGGCGATCTCCTCGACCGGCACGCGCACCGCGGTAGCGATCTCGTGGCTGCTGCGATCACGCTGATGCTTGTCCTGCAGATTGACCTGGATGTCGCCCTGCTCAGGTGCACTGCGCAAATAGTACTGGCGCACCAGACCGTTGAAGTTGATCGGCGAAGCAGTGCCGGCATAAGCCTGATAGTCAGTCACTTCGGGCACGGTCGCCAGATAGGCACCGATCTCGCGCATCACACCTGCGGTCTGCTCCACGGCCGTGCCGGACGGCATGTCCACCACCACTTGGAACTCGGATTTGTTGTCGAAGGGCAGCATCTTCAGCACCACCAGCTTCACCACCGTCAGCGACACCGCGAACAGCAGTCCGCCCAATATGCCCAGCCACAGTTTGCGGCGCGCGGACTTGCCGTGTTCCTTGTTCAGGAACGGCCCCAAGCGCATACGGAAGAAGCGTGCGATGGCGGTGTCTTCTTCGTTCTTGACCACCGCATGGTGCGGCCCCGCGAATTTGTGCGCCAGCCACGGCGTGACGATGAACGCGACGGCCAGCGAGATCAGCATGCCCATGCTGGCGTTGATCGGAATCGGGCTCATGTACGGCCCCATCAGACCGCTGACGAACGCCATTGGCAACAAGGCGGCGATCACGGTGAAGGTGGCGAGAATGGTCGGGCTACCGACCTCGTCCACCGCCTCCGGGATGATCTCCGACAGTGGCTGATGCTGCGACAGTTCGCGGCGTCGGTGGATGTTCTCCACCACCACGATGGCATCGTCCACCAGGATACCGATGGAGAAGATCAACGCGAACAGCGACACGCGGTTCAATGTGAAGCCATATGCCCAGGATGCGAACAGCGTCACCGCCAGTGTCAGCAACACAGCCACGCCGACGATGAAGGCTTCACGGCGACCCAATGCGAACCACACCAGCGCGACCACGGCAAAGGTGGCGAAGAACAGCTTCTGGATTAGCTTCATCGCCTTGTCGTTGGCCGTCTCGCCGTAGTTGCGGGTGACGGTGACCTGCACGTCGTCGGGTATCACGCTGCCCTTCAGTTCGTCCACGCGCTGCAGCAGTTTGTCGGCGACCTCCACCGCGTTCTCGCCCGGCTTTTTGGTGACGGCCAATGTCACGGCGCTGTATTCACCCTGTGCGGCGATCTGCTTGTCGGCCGCAGCCGCGCCGGTGCCCATCCACACATAGCTCTTGGGCTGATCGGCACTGTCACGCACTTCTGCCACATCGCGCAGGAACACCGGCTTGCCTGCCGTGACACCCACCACCAGCTGGCTCACTTCACGCGCATCGCTGAGGAAGGTGCCGGTCTGCACCAGCACTTCTCGATTGTTCTGCACCAGCGTGCCGGCACTGTGCGAGACATTCGATGCCTGCAACGCGGCACGCACTTCCTGCACCGATAATTGATGCGCATTCAACGCTTCCGGATCGAGCAGCACACGCACCACGCGCGGCGTTGCGCCCAGCGTGCTCACCTCGCGCGTACCCGGTACGCGCTTCAGTTCGGATTCGATGGCATGCGCGACCTGCGACAGTTCGACTGCATTGCCGGCGCCCTGATCGCGCCACAAGGTCAGTGCCAGCATCGGCACATCGTCGATACCTTTGGCTTTGATGATAGGTTGTGCCACGCCCAGCGTGGCAGGCAACCAGTCGGCATGCGACCAGATGACGTCATACAGTTTCACCAGCGAGGGCACATGCTGCTCGCCCACCTTGAACTGCACGGTGAGCACAGCCATGCCGGGCTGAGACACGGAATAGACATGGTCGACACCCGCGATCTGCGACAACACCTGCTCGGCCGGCGTGGCCACTGTGTTTGCCACATCCTGCGCCGAAGCGCCGGGATAGGAGATCAGCACATTAGCCATGGTCACGTTGATCTGCGGCTCTTCCTCGCGTGGCGTGACCGCGACAGCAAAGACGCCGAGCAGCAGGGCGACCAGCGCCAGCAGCGGCGTCATCTGCGAATGCAGAAAGACGCGCGCGATACGTCCGGATACGCCCATGCTCATCGCTTCATCTCCGAGGCGACCATGCCGGCCTTGACTGCTTCACGCGCCACGCGCTCGCCGATGTTCAAGCCGGCCAGCACTTCGATCTCGTTCTGCGCATTCGCTTCGCCCAGACGCACCTGGCGCAGGCGCGGCGTACCTTGCTCGTCCACCACGTACACGGCCACCACTTCGCTACGGCGCACCACTGCGCTGGCCGGTATCAGCAGCTTGTTCTCCTTGCCCACCACGAAATGGGTGCGCACGAACATGCCGGGATACAGATTGGACTGATTGGATGGCAAGTCGATGCGCACCTGCGTGCTGTGCGTGCGCAGGTCGGCGGAAGGTTGCACGGTGACCGATGCGGCTTTGACCCAGCGCTGCAGCGCAGGCACTTCCACCGTCACCTCGGGGCGCGTGCCGATGTCTTTCAGGCGGTCCTGCGACACGTTGGCGATGACTCGCAACTGCGAAGGATCGAAGCCGGTCATCAGCGGCTTGCCGACCGTGACCATCTCGCCCATCTCGACCATGCGTGCCGACACCACGCCCGCGTAGGGAGCGATGACGGAGGTATAGCTCTGCGCCAAAGCAGATTGCTGCGCACCGGCTGCGCTGGCTTCGGCCTGGGCTTTGGCCATCTCGTAGTCGGACTTGGCCTTGTCCAGGGCGGCCTGGCTGATGAACTTCTGCTTGAACAACTCTTGCGAACGTTCGTAGTTCAGACGGGCGTTCTGTAAAGCGGCCTGAGCCTGCGACAGTTGCGCGCGGCTGCCCGCCAGCGCCTGCTCGGCTTCGCGTTCATCGATCTTAAGCAGGATCTGCCCCTTGCTGACGCGGTCACCCACGTCGAAGAAGATCGCTTTCACGCGGCCGGATATCTGTGCCGACACGGTGGACTGGCGCGTCGCTTCGACCACGCCGTCGACGCTGTAGGTCTGCTCCACCTCGCGATACTGCACCGGTGCCAACGCCAGCGGCTCGGCCGCCTGCACCGAAACACCCAATAACAAAGCCGAAAGACCGAACAACACACGGGAATCAAGCTTCATGTCACCACCTCGGAAAATAGAATGTGCGCATATTAGCGAATTCTAATATGCTTGGCAAGTCCTACTTTATTAGTAGGTTAAGCGAGTTTCAAATAGAACAGAACACGTCACGCATCATACCCACCAGCTTGACGGTGCGCGGGTCGCCGATGCGATAGAACACTCGATTGGCGTCCTTGCGTGTAGCGAGCACGCCTTTGTCGCGCAGGATGGCAAGGTGCTGGGAGATATTGCTCTGTGAGGTGCCGACGCTGTCAACGATCTCCTGCACACTGAGTTCGCCGTCGCTCAATACGCACAGCACCTTCAGACGCAAGGGGTGGGCGATGGCTTTCATCGCCAGCGATGCCTGCAGGATGTCTTCGTCTTTATCGATCAGTTTGTTCGTCATATTAATCTGCCATCATTTGGATGGCTGGCGGCTTCGCCAGCCGAAATCGGCTAAAATCGCGACTCGCAACGATGTTATCGCATCGCAGTAAATTAGCAACCGCTCATATTCTGATATTTTGGTGAGAAAAAAGCCAGCATGACCGACCATTCTACTCAAGCAATCACGCCCGTCCTCCTGCTCATCCTGGATGGCTTCGGCTATCGCGAAGACAGCGACTTCAATGCCGTGGCACAAGCCCGCAAGCCCAACTGGGACCGGTTGTGGCGTGAGTACCCGCACACCCTGATCAACACTTCCGAGTTGCATGTCGGCCTGCCGCGCGGACAGATGGGCAACTCCGAGGTCGGCCATCTCAACATCGGTGCCGGACGCGTGGTCTATCAGGAATTGACCAAGGTGGATCTGGCCATCGAGGATGGCAGTTTCTATACCAATCCCGTATTCACGGAGGCTGTAGCGGCCGCCAAGCGTAATCGCAGCGCCTTCCACATCATGGGCCTACTTTCGCCCGGCGGCGTGCACAGCCACGAGACGCACATCCATGCCATGTTGAAGATGGCCGCCCAAGCCGGACTGGAGAATATCTGTGTCCACGCCTTCCTGGACGGTCGCGACACACCACCGCGCAGTGCAGCCCTGTCCTTGCAGGCGCTGGATGCACAATGCAAACAACTCGGCGCCGGACGTATCGCCAGCATCGTCGGTCGCTACTTTGCGATGGACAGGGACAATCGCTGGGAGCGTGTGCAGATCGCCTATGACCTGCTGACCTCCGCCACCGCCCCGTTCAGCGCCACCGATGCGCAGGCTGGCTTGGAAGCTGCCTACGCACGCGGCGAGAACGACGAATTCGTGCAGGCCACCGTGATCGGCGCGCCCTGTGCGATGCAGGACGGCGATGTGGCGGTGTTCATGAACTTCCGTGCCGACCGCGCCCGCGAGATCACCCGTGCACTGACAGACGAGGCATTCGACGGCTTCGTGCGCAGCCGCTTCCCCAAGCTGGCCAACTACACCACCTTGAGCAGCTACGGCGCGGATTTCCATCTGCCCAGCGCCTATAGCGCGGACACCATCCATAACGGTATCGGTGAGTACCTGTCCAATCTCGGCTTGAAACAACTGCGTATCGCCGAAACCGAGAAATATGCGCACGTCACCTACTTCATGAGCGGCGGACGCGAACAGCCCTACCCCGGCGAGGACCGCGTGCTGGTGCCTTCACCCAAAGTCGCCACCTACGATCTGCAGCCCGAGATGAGCGCCTTCGAGGTGACCGACAAACTGGAGGAGGCGATCCATAGCAGGCAGTATCAGGCCATCCTGTGCAATTACGCCAACGGCGACATGGTCGGCCACAGCGGCGTGATGGAAGCCGCAGTCAAAGCGGTGGAAGCATTGGATGTATGCATAGGACGCGTGGTGAATGCGATGCAGGAATGCGGCGGCGAGGTGCTGATCACCGCCGACCACGGCAACGCCGAACAGATGATAGATCGCATCACCCACCAGGCACACACCGCCCACACGCTCAACCATGTGCCCTTCCTCTACATAGGCCGCAAGGCCGACATGGCACCCGTTGGTGAGGGTGCACTGCAGGATGTCGCACCGACCTTGCTGGCTATGATGGGCCTGTCACAACCGCCGGAAATGACCGGCCGCTCCCTGATCCGGTTCAAGTGATACGCAGACTGCATTCGT
Source organism: Sideroxydans sp. (assembly GCF_054604835.1). Lineage (NCBI taxonomy): Bacteria > Pseudomonadati > Pseudomonadota > Betaproteobacteria > Nitrosomonadales > Gallionellaceae > Sideroxydans > Sideroxydans sp. Next base: position 164,878 of record NZ_JBTSFG010000007.1, read on the forward strand.
GCTTGCTGGCAGTACTACTGCTGCCCACAAGCGTGCTTGCATCACAGCAGTCCGACTTGGAGAAATTGCGCCAGCGCTTGGCCGCTATCCAGCGCGACTTCGAACAAGCCAGCGAATCCCGCTCCGAAGTCGCCGATGCCCTGCGCGATTCCGAGCGGGCGATCAGTGACAGCAATCGCAATCTGTCCCAGCTGACACGCCAACGCCACCAGGCCGACCGCGATCTCGACCGCTTGCAGCAGCGCACTGTCGCGTTGAGCGCCGACTACGACAAACAGCAATCTTTGCTGGGGCGCTTGCTCTACCGGCAATATATCGGCGGCATCGATCAGGATTACCTCAAACTTCTGCTCAATAGCCAAGAACCGAACCAGCTTGCACGCGAGTTGCGCTATTACGACTACATCGCACGCGAACGGGCGGATACTTTGCAGCAGTTGCGTAGCGGGCTTGCCGCACTACAGGCAGCGACTCGCGAAACCCGGGACAAGCAACAAGAGATCGTCGCGCTGCAAGACTCGGAAAAAAAAGAGTTGTCCCAGCTGGAGCGCGAGCAGGACAAGCGCCGCAAGACTTTAGGCAAGATCGCCAAGCAACTGAAACAGCAGCGGCACGAGATCGAGCGTTTGCGTCGCAACGAAGCGCGCCTGACCAAGCTGGTCGGCGAACTGGGGCAGCTCTCCAGCGCCGGTGACGGCTCCGCGTTCAAAGCACTCAAAGGCAAACTGGCACTGCCTGTCAGCGGAAAAGTAAGCAACCGCTACGGCGAACGTCGCACTGAAAGCAATCTGCCATGGACCGGATGGTTCGTGCGCGCGGCGGCGCGCCAACCGGTGTTGGCCGTCGCTGCCGGTCGCGTGGTGTATGCCGACTGGTTGCGCGGCTTCGGCAATCTGCTGATCATCGATCACGGACAGGGCTTCATGAGCCTGTACGGCAACAACGAGACACTGTACAAACAGGTCGGCGACACCATACAGACCGGCGACATCGTGTCCAGCGTGGGCAACAGCGGCGGCAACGCGGATTCCGGTTTATACTTTGAACTGCGCTATAAAGGCAGTCCATTCAACCCCGACACATGGATCAAGCATCCACGAGGAAAATCAAGATGAGTCGTCGCTTCAAGGAACTGGGTCTGATCAGTATCGGTTTGGTGGCCGGCATCGCTGTCAGCCTGCATTTCTCCGCCGTGGCCGAGAAGGAGATGCCACTGCCGTTACCCGTGGAAGAACTGCGCGCCTTCTCCGACGTGTTCGGACGCATCAAGAGCGACTATGTAGAACCGGTGAGCGACAAGAAGCTGATCACCGAAGCGATCAACGGCATGCTGTCGGGGCTCGACCCGCACTCGGCCTATCTGGATGCCGAAGGCTTCAAGGAACTGCAAGTCGGCACGCAGGGCGAGTTCGGCGGCCTCGGAATCGAGGTCGGCATGGAAGACGGCTTGGTCAAGGTCATTTCACCGATAGAAGATACCCCCGCATTCAAGGCAGGCATCCAGAGCGGCGACCTGATCATCAAACTGGATGACACGCTGGTCAAAGGCCTCACGCTGAACGACGCGGTCAAGCGTATGCGCGGCAAACCCGGCAGCACCATCCGCCTGACCGTGGTGCGCAAGAGCGAGCCCAAGCCTTTCCAGGTCGACATCGTGCGCGCAGTGATCAAAGTGCAAAGTGTGAAATACAAGCTGCCCGAGCCAGGCTATGGATTCGTGCGCATCACACAGTTCCAGGAGCACACCGGCGAGAACCTCGCTGCCGCACTTGCTGACCTGAGCAAGCAGAACAAAGCCCCCTTGCAAGGCCTGGTCTTGGATCTGCGCAACGATCCGGGCGGCTTATTGACCGCAGCAGTCGGCGTTTCCGCCGCCTTCCTGCCCAAGGATGCGCTGGTGGTCTACACCGAAGGACGTACCGACGATGCGCGCATGCGCCTGTTGGCCAGTCCCGATTATTATCTGCGCGGCAACAAGCAGGACTATCTGAAAGATCTGCCGGGAGAATTCGGCAATGTACCGATGGTAGTGCTGGTGAACGGCGGCTCTGCCTCCGCTTCGGAGATCGTAGCCGGTGCGCTGCAGGATCATAAACGCGCCGTCATCATGGGCACACAATCGTTCGGCAAAGGCTCGGTGCAGACCATCCTGCCGCTCGGCAACAACACCGCCATCAAGCTGACCACCGCACGCTATTACACCCCAAGCGGCCGTTCCATCCAGGCCAAGGGTATCGAGCCGGATATCATCGTGGAAGATCCGGCGACAGCCGCCTTCGACAGCACTTTGCGTTTGCGCGAGGCCGATCTGGACAAGCACCTGAGCAACGGTCAACTGGAACAACCCGGCAATGTGACCAAGCCAACGCGCAAAGCCGCGCCCAAGAACAAGGATGAGAATACCGACAAGATAGAGGTGGCAGAATTCGGCGCCAAGAACGACTATCAGCTGAATCAAGCGTTGAATCTATTGAAGGGGATGAGCATTCTGCGGGGGAAATGATCATGAATCCGTTTGAACTGCACAAGGAACGCATTCTGGTTTTTTCAGATGATCCTGCCGATCAGGTCGAGCAGGCTCATCTGTTGCTGGATGGCTTGAAGAACTTCGATGTAGAGCGCGGGCCTGCCCCCAGATCCTTGCGCATACGCTACAGCATTGCGCACTATTCGCTCGAAGGCCTGCAAAAGGCACTACTGAAGGAAGGTTTCGTCTTCGATTTTTGTTTGCTGGATCGCATCAGGCATACGCTCATCCACTATTGCGAAGACGTGCAATATCACAACCTGAAGACACCGGAACCGCGCACCAAGAACAATTCCCAGGAAGTATTCGTTAAGGCCTACGAACAACATCCGCACGGCGATCACGTAGACATTCCGCCCGAATCCGGCGCAGCGAAGTGACGCCGGGATGGACGATAGCCAGCTGCTGCGCTACAGCCGCCACATCCTGCTGCCCGAGATCGGCATAGAAGGCCAGCAGTCGTTCCTCGATGCTCATGTACTGATCCTCGGCGCCGGCGGACTGGGTTCGCCTGCCGCCATGTTCCTCGCTGCATCCGGCGTCGGCACGCTTACCTTGTGCGACGATGACCAGGTCGACCTCACCAACCTGCAGCGCCAACTGGCACATCGCACCGCGAGTATCGGCATAGCCAAAGTCGAATCTGCCCGCCAAACATTGAATGCGATCAATCCCGAAGTAAGCATAAAGACTGTGCAAGAACGGGCCGACGAGGCACGCCTGACCGCCTTGGTGGCAGAGGCGGACATCGTGCTGGATTGCAGCGACAATTTCCCCACGCGCTACGCTTTGAACCGCGTTTGTGCCGCAGCCAAGAAACCTCTAGTGTCAGGTGCCGCCACGCGCTTCGATGGCCAGGTGTCTGTATTTGATTATCGCCGCCCGGACAGCCCCTGCTACAACTGCCTCTATCCCGAAGACAGCGAAGCGGAAGAGACGCGTTGCGCGGTGATGGGCGTGTTCGCGCCGCTGGTCGGCATCGTGGGCAGCATGCAAGCTGCCGAAGCATTGAAGTTGCTGGCGGGGATGGAACATACGCTGCATGGCAGACTGCTTACGCTGGATGCGCTGACTATGCAGCCGCGCGTCATGAAACTGGCGCGCGACCCGCAATGTGCAGTCTGTTCCGGAGCTACCTGAGGATTATTCGGGCAGGGCGATCTTATTGCCGGTACTGAACTGGTAGTCCTTGAACACGTGCTCGGCGCTCAGCAACTGGTAGCTCCCGTCCGCCAGCTTGTGCGTGGTGTCTTTCAGGCGACTGGTGGTCTGCCCGCAGGTCCAGCACTTGAAGTTACGCATGTGGGTGCACAGACAAGTCTTGTCGAACACCACGATCTTCTTCTCGCCGGGATGCGCGGCGACTTCGCGGTTGTAAGCGTCGATGTAGTCGCAGCGACCGTTGGCATCCAGCAGATAGCCGTATGACTCGCATCCGGGACGGATGCCCGAACCGGTGGAGGGGCTGTTCTTCAACATGCGCATGGGATATCCGGTGGGCGAAGTGCCGTTCACTTCGATATCGCCTTCGCTGGCCTTGAAGTATTCCTGCTGCACATCCGGCGGCAAACCACATTCTTTAGCCACAGTGAAGCGTGTCGCCACCTGCACAGCGCCTGCACCTTCCTGCAGATAAGCCGAGGCGTCACTGCCGGTGAAGATGCCGCCCGCCGGGATCACCGGGATATCAAGGCTCTCCGCTCGCAAGAACGCATGTATCTCGTTGACGATGGTACGCAGATCATATTGCGCCCAATCCATGCCGAAGCCCAGATGGCCGCCAGCCAGCGGCCCCTCAACGACAACGAAATCAGGCAGGCGCTTGGTCTTGAGGTTCTTGCGCAGGAACAATTGCAGCGCGCGCACCGACGAGACGATGATGCCCAGCTTCGCTTCGCGGAAACGCGGGTGATCTTCCATCAGGGTGAATGAGCCAAGGTGCAAACCCGCCGCCAGAGTGATGCCATCGATGCCGGCGGACAAGGCTTCATGCAAGCGCACCCGCAACGTATCGCGGGGCGAGTTCATGGTCAGCTTTTCCATGATGTTGATGAATACCATGCCGCTACCGCGCTTGCGCTCCATGGTCTTGCTCACGTGCAAACGGGTCGATTCGGCGATGTGCCCAAGATCGAACTTGACCGATGTCTTGTCCGAGTTCTCGATGTTGTACTTGTACTGCTGCAGCTTCTCTTTGACGAAACCGGTGTCGTATCGGCGATCGGATACGGTCGGCAGCATCGCATCGGAGATATGGCCGACACCACCCAGGCGGGCAGCTTCCAGAGCCAGGTCAGCCGTGGAGATATCGACCCCCATGCCGCCGATCATGATGGGGACCAGCTCGTGCTGGCCGAGCTTCAGGCGAAAATCATCTACTTTTATTGTCATGTCTTCCCCTGATTACGGGGTCTCCTCCATAGAGCTGCCCGCGCTCGCTCGATTGCGAGGCACAGGCTGCATTCCGGACTTATATTACCTTAGAGTAACGTGCGTGTTCCTGACGTGTGCGCAGATACTTGTCGAACACCATACAAATGTTGCGTATCAGCATGCGCCCCTTGGGCGTGACGGTGATCCACTGCGGGGATAACTCGAGCAATCCTTCACTCGCATATTCCTCCAGCTCCTTCATCTCGGCCGCAAAGTAGCTATCGAAGTCGATCAGATACGAGATATTGAACGATTCCTTGGATATCTCGAAGTGGCACATCAGCGCCTGGATGATTGCGCGCCGCACCAGATCGTCCGAGTTCAATTCCAGACCACGCATGATGGGAAGCTCGTTACGATCCAGCGCATCGTAATAGGGCTCCAACTCCCGGTAGTTCTGGCTGTAGGTCGGGCCTATCTTGCCGATAGCACTCACACCGAGGGCAACCAGGTCGCAATCGGAATGGGTCGAATACCCCTGGAAATTCCGGTGCAAACGGCCTTCGCGTTGTGCCACGGCAAGCTCGTCCTCAGGCTTGGCAAAATGGTCCATGCCGATATACACGTAACCGGCACCGGTCAGCTTGTTGACCGCCATGCTCAAGATGTCCAGCTTCACCTGCGCCGCCGGCAGATCCTCTTCATGGATGCGACGCTGCGGCTTGAAGATGGTGGGCATGTGCGCATAGTTATAGATCGACAGTCGATCCGGATCGGCCGCGATCACACGATCCAGCGTGCGCCCGAAACCTTCCAGCGTCTGTTTCGGCAGGCCGTAGATCAGGTCGATGCTGACCGATTTGAATCCGTTGGCGCGTGCCGCGTTGATGATGCGCAGCGTCTCTTCCTCGCTCTGGATACGATTGACCGCTTTTTGCACATCATCATCGAAATCCTGTACGCCGATGCTGATACGGTTAAAACCGGTCGCTCCAAGCAGGGCGATGGTCTCGTCGCTGACCTTGCGCGGATCGATCTCGATGGAGTATTCACCGTCATCGACCAGCTTGAAGTACTTGCCTATCGCTGCCATCACTTCACGGATCTCGTCATCGCTCATGAACGTCGGCGTACCGCCGCCAAAATGCAGCTGTTCCACGACCTGACCAGGCCCCAGCAGCTCTGCCTGCATCGCCATTTCCTTGATCAGGTAGCGCACATATTCTGCTGATTTGCTGCGATCCTTAGTGATGACCTTGTTGCAAGCACAATAGAAACACAGTGTGTTGCAGAACGGGATATGGATATAAAGTGAAAGCGGGCGTCCTACACCGCCTATCTCACGCTTTGCCAGCCAATGACTATAACTCTCGGCGTTGAACGCCTCGACGAACCGGTCCGCAGTGGGATATGAAGTGTAGCGAGGCCCGTTCTTGTCCAGCCTGCGTATCAGTTCCAAGTCCACAACCAGTTGATTTACTGCCTCGTTCATCCTCTCCTCCTCTAGCAAGGGCGTAACTATGCCAGTTTGCTGCCCGTTTGACTTGATATATGTCAAAATAGCCCCGTATCAACCCTTCGATGAACGTGGCTTTGAACGACATAAACCAAACCGAGATCACACGTCTGCGGGTCGCCTGCTCCAATTGCAATCTGCGCGAGTTGTGCCTCCCCGTCGACCTGACGCCGGACGAAATGGCGCGTCTGGAGGAATTGAGCAACCAGAAACGCAGCTATGAGACGGGCGACTACCTCTATCGCTCCGGAGACCGGTTCAAATCGTTGCACGCCATCCGTAGTGGCTCTTTCAAGACCCGCGTGTTACATGAGGACGGACGCGAGCAGGTCACCGGCTTCCTGATGGCCGGCGAGATCATCGGTCTGGAAGCGATCAGTACCGATGTCCATACCTGCGAAGCGCTGGCCATGGAAGACAGCGAAGTTTGCGAACTCCCCTATGCAAGGCTTGCCGAGCTGAGCCGCGAGATCCCCAGCCTGCAGCGCCATCTTTACAAGATCATGAGCCGCGAGATCGTTCGCGACCAAGGCATCATGCTGCTCTTGGGCTCCATGCGCGCCGAAGAACGTTTGGCAGCTTTTCTGCTCAACATGTCGCAGCGCAACGCCATACACGGCATGTCCGCCACCCAGCTACGGCTGCGCATGTCGCGACTGGAGATCGGCAGCTATCTTGGCCTCAAACTGGAGACCGTCAGCCGCGCCTTCTCCCATTTCCAGGAAGAAGGCTTGATACAGGTCAAGGCGCGTGCAGTAGAGATCCTGGCCTTACCCAAGCTGCGCGCGATGGTCGGCAAATGACGGCTTCCACATTTACTTCCCAAGACCGATACCCCGCAACTTCACTTCAATCCAGAGGCATCCCATGAGCGAAAAATATATTGCCACTCCCGACGAGATCGTGCGTGCCAAGTGGCCACACGAGATATTCCTGATCAATCTGGTGTTCAACCATATCCTGGTATTTGCGTCCACGTTCGGCGTGTTCAGCACCTTTCCGCTGATGGTACTGATCGTGCCCTTCACATCGTTCGCAATCACCGGCTACATCCTCTTCAAGGCGCGCACGATCGCTGCCAGTGATGAAACCGTATTCGTCAAAGCCCACTGGGCACTCGCGCACAAACGCAACTCGCATTTCATGTGGCTGTTAATCGTGGCTTGTTGCGTGATGGCCGGCGGATTATGGCTTTCCAGCGCCATGGGCTGGTCCAAGATCGCGACAATCGCCTTGCTGGGCGGCGTAGGCTTGCTCCCCTTCATGGTTTCTCTGCTGATACTGATCGTGCTGGGCAACGATGCTGTGCATCAAGCCAAGAGCAGCAAGCTTCCCAAGGGGGCGGTCACTTCTAACTCCGCCACTACTGCCTGAACGAATTCAAATTAGAGCGCAATGACAACTGAGAAAAAGATCTACTGGGGCGTCGGAATCTTTTCCGTCGTTATCATTTTCGGCTCCTTTCTGATCCCGGGTGACCGCCCGAACAGAGAGGATCTGCCTTGGCATATCGAACATCCCGCCCCTAACGCGGTGAAGGTGTTCGGAATTACCTTGGGCCAATCCAAACTCGGGGATGCCGAGACGCGCTTCAAGGAAGAGGGTGAACCCAGTCTGTTCAAATCACCGGCGGGCGCATTGTCTGCCGAGCTGTTCTTCGAGCAGATCAATCTGGCGGGCTTGCGTTCCCGCGTGGTGCTAACTGCAGACATTCCGGATGCCGAGCTGAAAGTGATGTACGAGCGTGGTTTGCGCATGGCCGGAACAGGCAGCGGCAAGAAAATCACCCTTACCCCCGATGACATTGCCATTCTGCGCAATTCGCCCATCAGCAGCCTGACCTACATGCCCGGAGTAAGGGTCGATGAAACGCTGTTTCTCAAGCGTTTCGGCGAGCCCGCACAGATCATCAAGGAAGAGAAGCACGGCACCACCCACTGGCTCTATCCGCAACACGGTTTGGATATCACCATGGGCGAGGGCGAGAAGCCGATCTTGCAGTACGTCTCACCCACGGAGTTCGACAAGCTGGTGAAGCCGCTACAAGCCCAAACTGCAACAAGTACTAAGTAGCCTTTTCATCCGCATCCGGCTTTCTGGTCGGATGCGGCATCATGTCTTCGTCGTCATCCATCAGGATGCGCTGCCCGCCCCCTTCCATATCCTCGTATTGCCCTTTCTTCACGGCAATGATCAGTACGATCACAAAGAGGACGCCGAAGAACATCATGCCCGGTATCAAACTGTAGATCACTTCCATATCTGTCTCACTTCCTGAACATTGTGCGTATACGTGCTGCATTACCAATCACGATCAATGAACTGATCGGCATGGTGATCGCAGCCACCAGTGGACTGACCTTTGCCATCATGGCCAAAGGCACCATGATCAGGTTATATACGAATGATAGACCGATATTCTGCTTGATTGTGAGCAAGGTACGCCGCGACAGTTGAGTGGCCTGCAGCACCTTGCTTAATTCATTGTGCATCAGCACGATATCCGCACTATCGATGGACACATCGGTTCCCGATCCCAGCGCGATACCCACATTGGATCGGATCAGGGCAGGCGCGTCATTGACGCCATCTCCCACCATCGCCACGATCTCGCCCCGCTGTTGCAGTCCCTGGATGACCCGATCCTTGTCCTGTGGCATCACCTCGGCGATCACTTCCATCCCGCCCAATTGACTGGCGATGGCTTCTGCCACCGGACGACGGTCGCCGCTCAGCAAAGTCATGCCTATACCGGCCTCACGCAAGGCATCCACCATCAGCTGTGCATCTGCGCGCAACTGGTCTGCCAGTCCGAATATCGCCACATGTCGACCGGCGCAGGCCATATAAACACAACTCATCGCCTGGGACTCCCAGCGATGCGCCTGCGATTGCAATGTCTCGTCAAGCTCCACACCGCACTGTGTCAGCCATCCCGCGCTGCCAAGCCTGATCTCTTGCCCGCCGACCGTAGCGGCGATACCCAAGCCGGCGGTTGCGTGGAATCCATACACTTCGATGGCGCGGAAAGGGTATTGGTGATGTTCCGCAAAATTAACGATGGCGCGCGCAGTGCTATGTTCGCTGTAGCGTTCTGCCGCCGCCGCCTTGGCTATCATCGCCCCGGCATCCACCCCCGCCGCGATCTCGGATTGCGCCACACTCATCTTTCCTTCTGTCAGCGTCCCGGTCTTGTCGAAAACAAAGTGCGTCACCCTGGAGAGGGTTTCCAGCACGAGCCCGTTCTTTACCAGGATGCCATGCTTGGCCCCAAGGCCGGATGCGACCGCGATCGACATAGGTGTAGCCATGCCAAGCGCGCACGGACAGGTGATGATAAGCACAGATGTTGCCGCCATCAGCGCCAATTCAAAGTCTTGCGTGTTCCAGATGAAAAAGGTCACACATGCACACAGCAGCGTCACCAGCACGAACCAGGGCACTATCGTGTCTGCCAGTCGCTGTATAGGCGCTTTCGAAGATTGCGCCTCCTCAACCAGGCGGATGATCTTGGAGAGCGTTGTGTCTTGCAGCTGGCTACGCACTTCAACCAGCAAGGCCCCCGATGTATTGACGGTCCCTGCGGAGACAGTGTCGCCCACACACTTGTTTACCGGCGCCGACTCTCCGCTCAACATCGATTCGTCCACTGCGCTGCTGCCTTCCATTACCACACCGTCGACCGGGACGGTGTAGCCCGGCTTTACCAGCACCTGATCCCCGAGCATCACTGCGCGGATGGGTGTCATCTTTTCCACGCCTTCCTTGATCACCATTGCCACTCTTGGTTGAAGCTCCATCAGGCGCTTGGTTGCTGACAGCGCCTGGTGCCTGAACATACCCTCAAGGTAGCGCCCGATCAAAATGACAAAGGTCAGATTCGTGACGGTGTCGAAGTAGACTTCGCCGTGCTGATTATTGGTCAACGTGACATAGAGTGAGTAAGCAAAAGTGACCGACAATCCCAGCACGATCGGCAGATCCATGGTCAGATGTCCCGCCCTGAGTCCGCCAGCCGCGCCTTTGAAGAAGGGATAACCCGAATAGAACAGCGTCGGCGTTGCCAATAGCAGACCCATCCAGTGGAAAAAGCCGCGGAACTCATCCTGATTGGCACCGCTGTAGAGTGCGATGGCGATCCACATCATGTTCATTGCTGCAAAACCGGCGAAGAACAGCCTGAATAACATGGCGCGATTGGTTTTCTTTATGGCGCCTTCTGCGCTTTCAGGGTCGTAGGGCACCGCCGAGTAGCCGATACGAACCAGCGCTTTGATCAGGTCTGATAACTTGGTCTTGCTGTTATCCCACTTCACGTGCAAGCGCTTGGTTGCCAGATTGACTTCAGCCGAGAGCACACCCGGCACTTTTTTCAGGCCTCTCTCGATCAACCATACGCATGCCGCACAGTGGATACCTTCAACCAATAAGTGGATAGCGCGCGCATCACCCGAGCAAGAAGTGAATTCCTGCTGGACTTCATCGAAGTCGTAGATGTCGATGTCTTTGGGGGGCTCGGGTGGCGGCGCCAGCAAAACACCTTCCGGCGTGCGCTGATAATAGCCCTGCAACCCTGCTTCATAGATGGCGCCGCATACCGATTGACAACCAAAACAGCAAAAATCCCTATGCTTGCCTTCGAGTACTGCCGCGAATTCGGCATCTGCCGGAATCGGCAGGCCGCAATGGAAGCAGCCTGCCGAAACGTTGTTACCGTGGCTCATCGATAGAGCGCTATCAATGAGCCGCCTCTACAACCATGAATCGCTCTGTATCTACTGCGATCTCATCGTTGCCGCGCTTGAGATGAATATGCAATTCCCAGTAGCCCTTTAACGGAAAGCTTACGTAACCCTGATAATTCCCTGCTGCGACTTCTTTGAATGCGGTGATGAAGTCTTTGCTGGCATCCGATGCGCGATATGCCTCTACCTCCATCTCGCCGCTTACAGGCTTGCCGTCCTTGTCCATCACCGATATCTCGTACATCGTAGGCTGTCCTTGGATCAAGGATTTTGGCTTATTGATGGTGGCCTTCCATCCCAATGCTTGTTGCCTGCCCAATTCACTGAGTAACTGTGTATTGCTCTTGCGGTCCTTGGTTTTGTATTCGCGGTCTATCAGCGATGACTGGTCATGTGTCGCGAACCAGATAAAGGCTGCATTGACCGCAAGCACCACCACGATGAGGCCCAGCATGCCAAGTAACCAAGGGTTACGCAGCCCCGATTTGTGATCTTGAGAAATCATCTGTCTGTTCCGTTATTTGTTAGGGCCGTAGAATTTGCTGGTGTACTCAGCAAATACATTTGGATCTTCCACGCTCTCGACTCTGAACTGTATCGGCACGACATCTTTCACGATGTTGGTGGAGGGTGCTTTGACAAAGATCGTAAAGGATGTTTGCCGGCCATGATGTGTCATCGGGCTTTGCTCCGCACCGATGATGATCTGGTCTTTCACGCCACCTTCGGCAGTGACCTTGACTCTGAAGTCCTTGTCGGTTTTGTTCAGTACTTTGAAGTCGAACTTGTTCTGGATGGACCCATCGCTCATCTGTACGTACAACGGCTGACGCTCGTGTACGATCTTCAGCATCATGGAGCCCATATGCGTCAAACCCCATACGATGCCGGCTAGCGCGATCAAAATGATGCTGAGATATACCAGCGTGCGCGGATGCTGATAGATCTTCTTGGCAGGCTGACCTGAGAGTTCGTCCAGCGACGCATAGCGGATCAAACCGCGCGGTTTGTTGATCTTGTCCATCACCACATCGCAGGCATCGATGCAAAGCCCGCAGGTGATACAGCCCAATTGCTGACCGTTGCGGATATCCACCCCTGTCGGACAGACCTGCACACACTGGAAACAGTCGATACAGTCCCCTTGAGGGGCAACTGCCTCGCCTCCCTTGCGGATCTTTCCGCGCGGTTCGCCGCGCGTGTAGTCATAGGTCGGCAATATGGTCTGATTGTCAGTCATCACCCCCTGGATACGGGCGTACGGGCATAGCCAGAAGCAGGTCTGCTCTCTCAGAAAGCCCGCCAGGATGTAGGTTCCAATGAAGAACATGATGAGAACCACCCAGCCCACCATCGGCAATTGCAAATGGATAAGCCTATTCCAATAGTCGAAGGCATCCACAAACCAGATCGAGAAACTGATACCCGTCAGTAACGCAATCAACGCCCAAAGTGTGTGTTTAAGTACTTTCTTGCGCAGCTTATCCAAGCCCCAAGGCGCGCTATCAAGCTTGCGCCTGGCCGTCGGATTCCCCTCTATCTTGTCTTCGAGCCAAGTGAACCAGTCAGTCCATGCAGTCTGGAAGCAGAAATAGCCGCACCACACGCGCGAAGCCACCGAAGTCACGGCGAAGAGCGTCATCGCGGCCACCAGCAGCACCAGCGACAGCATCCATATATCTTGCGGCAACACCGTCAAACTGAAGAAGTGGAACTGATTATGGTCAATGTCAAACAGGATGGCTTGTTTTCCATTCCAGCGCAGGTAAGGAAGCAGAAAGAAAGGCAGCCACAATGCCAGCTGCGCTCTATCCTTAAAAGTGCGGAAGAAGCCCGGCATACGCTTGGCGTGGATGGTTTGCCCACCCGTGTTGACTGTCCAGGTTTCAAACTCGTTATATAGTGTGGTGACTTCACCCGGCTCTTTTTTGCCAACTTCCTGATTCATACCGCCTCCTGAATGCGCATTATGTCGCCTTGTCTACTAGCCAGGCGACCTTTCACGTGCGCGAGATTCTACTGCTATAGCCCATGCAGTTCAGTGATTTTTCATACAAATGAAAAAGGAGGAGAGCGGACTCTCCTCCTTTTTGCATGAAGCCATTGTTAGCGCTTCTCTTTTTCTTTCTCTTCGGCTGCTTTGACTGCGTTGGTATAGGCCTTGTAGAACAGCCATAGCGGAACAATAATTGAACCTACCAGTGCAATGATTACACCCCAAAAAACCATATCCTGATTCATAGCTGCTCTCCTTACGTTATGGCCTGCACAAGTCCCTCATGCAGGCCTCACAAGATTACTGCGCTTGACCACCGCCGAACTTGTAAACATACACAGCCAGCTTCTTGATCTCTGCATCAGACAGCTTGCCGCCCTGGAACGCAGGCATCACTGCCACTCGAGTCTCTGGCGTACCGGCATTCACACCATTTTTGATAGTGTACTTGATGCCTTCGACGGAGCTGTCGAAACGCCACACGCTGTCGGTCAGGTTGGCAGAACCCATGGCTTGCATACCCTTACCGTCTTCACCGTGGCAGGCAGTACAGCCTTTCTCGGCGAACAGCGGCGTAGAGGTCGGCTTGCCGGCTGCAACTGCGTTTGCCAGCGTGTCGATCTCGGCTTCGGACAGCATGTCAGCGTGCGCCATCATCATGCCCTGACGACCGCCTGCAATGGTCTCATGGATAGTGTCGATAGTGCCACCGAACAGCCAGTCATCGTCATTCAGGACAGGTGCGAACAGGCCGAACTTGTCGTGTGTGCCGACTCCGTTGGTGCCGTGACAGGCTGCACAGTTGTCGCCGAACAGCACTTTGCCGGAACGCGTCACGTACTCTGTCAATTCGCTGTCTGCCAGGATTGCAGCAGGCGTCATGTCCTTCAGCTTGGCTTCATACTTGCCGCGCACTTCGTCCACCACGCTCTTGTCAGCTTCCATCTCGCCGATCGCTGTCCAACCACCAAGGCCCTTGGTGAAGTAACCAGCGTTGGAGATCGGGAATGCCGGGTAATACAGCCAGTACACCACACACCAGATCGCGCTGGCTGTCAGGCCCAGCATCCACCACTTGGGCGGCTGATTGATATAGTCACCCAGATCGTCATCCCAGACGTGCCCAGTCGTTGGCACGCTGCTTGCATCGTGTTTGTCGCTCATCTTTTTTCTCCCAATTTGATAGGGTCCTCGTCGTCCAGAGCCATGCGGCTCTGGGCTTCGAAATTTTGCTTATTGGACGGTCGGAACACCATGACATAGGTCACCACCATGCCGATCGCGGCAACCAGGGCAAAGAACACCCCCAGCCAGTCATTGGTCGTCATGGTCTGCACATCCATACCAAGGTGCTCCAACAGTTTAATCACGGTAGTTCACGCCTTCTTCGAACTTGACGTGGTTACCCATGCTCTGCAGGTAGGCGATCAGAGCGTCCAAGTCGGTCTTGCCTTCCAGCTCGGCCGCCGCACCGGCGATATACTCGTCGGTATAGATAGTCTTCGGCACCGGGTTGAACGGCATGATGGTCAGAACCTTCATGGTTTCCACAGTCTCAGCGATGTCCACCTTCTTGTCAGCCAGCCAGAAGTAGTTAGGCATCACGGACTCGGGCACCACATCGCGCGGATACATCAGATGGCGACGATGCCACTCGTCAGAGTACTTGCCTGCCAAACGGGCCAGATCAGGACCGGTACGCTTGGAACCCCACTGGTAGGTGTGGTCGTACATGGACTCTTCAGCGATAGAGTAGTGGCCATAACGGTCTTTCTCGTCGCGGAACGGACGGATCATCTGCGAGTGACACAGGAAACAGCCTTCGCGGATGTAGACGTTACGACCTGCCAGCTCCAGCGTCTTATATGGACGAACGCCGTCACCGGGTTGCCAGTCGTTCAGCGTCTTGCTTGCTGAAGTAGCCGGATTCCAGATGATCTTGTCCATCGGAATGACGTTGCCGTTCAGATCCTTGTGCTGCGTGTTGTTACAAGTAGGATCGTTCTGGCACATCGCCGTGTTCGGCAGATAGAACAGCGGCACGATTTCCACGATACCGCCGATTGCCACGGCGATTGCGGTCAACACGAACATCAGGAGCGTACTGCGCTCTGTCTTGTCCTGAAGTTGTGTCGAGTAGATTTTGTCGTGATCAGACATATTATTCACTCCCCTTATGCATTAGCCGGAACAGCGCTGGCACTGCGTGCAGAACTTGCAGTGCGCACAGTCATCACGATGTTGTACAGAGCGATCCAGGTACCGATGTTGAAGATCAGGCCGCCGATCGCACGCATCGCGTAGTACGGATGCATGGCGGAAACAGATTCAACGAAGGTATAGGTCAGCGTGCCGTACTCATCGTAGTCGCGCCACATCAGGCCCTGCATGATGCCGGAGACCCACATCGCCACGACGTAGACCACGGTACCGATGGTAGCCAGCCAAAAGTGAACGTTCACCAGGCCTTCGGAGTACATCTTCTCCACGCCCCACAGCTTTTTGACCATGTGGTACATCGCGCCGTAGGCAACCATCGCCATCCAGCCCAGAGCGCCGGAGTGCACGTGACCAACAGTCCAGTCGGTGTAGTGAGACAGAGCGTTAACGGTCTTGATGGACATCACAGGGCCTTCGAAAGTGGACATCGCGTAGAACGCCAAAGCCACAACGAGGAAGCGCAGGATGTAGTCGGTACGCAGACGGTCCCAAGCGCCGGACAAGGTCATCATACCGTTCATCGCACCACCCCAGGACGGGATGATCATAGCCAGAGAGACAGCGGCGCCCAAGGAGCCGGTCCAGTCAGGCAAAGCGGTGTACTGCAGGTGGTGCGCACCCAGCCAAACATAGCCGAATGTCAGCGCCCAGAAGTGCAGCACGGAGAGACGATAGGAGAACACCGGACGACCAGCCTGCTTCGGAACGAAGTAGTACATGATCGCCAGGAAGCCACCAGTCAGGTAGAAACCAACCGCATTGTGACCCCACCACCATTGGATCATGGCATCTTGAACGCCAGAGTAGATGGAGAAGGAGTTAGTCATGCTGACAGGGATCGCCATGCTGTTGACCACATGCAGATACGTGATCATCACGATCATGCCCATGGTGAACCAGTTAGACACGTAGATGTGCGAGGTTTTGCGGATGCCGATGGTCATGATGTAGTTGAAACCGTACATCAGCCAGACAACTGCGATCGCGATATCGATCGGCCACTCCAGCTCGGCGTATTCCTTGCCGGAAGTCCAGCCCAGCGGCAGCGTGATCACTGCGGAAACGATGATCAGGTTCCAACCGATGAAAGTTGCCCATGCCAGTCCGTTGCTCCACAACTTGGTAGCGCCTGTGCGCTGCACGATGTAGAAGCCTGTCGCCATCAGTGCACAACCACCGAACGCGAAGATCACGGCGTTGGTATGCAGCGGACGCAGACGGCCGAAAGTAATTTCGGCGATGTCAAAGTTCAGGAACGGCCAAGCCAGCTCCGATGCGACGTACACACCGATGAGCGTACCTACACATGCATAAATGGCGGCAGCGATGGTGAACCAACGCACAACCTCCATATCGTACTTTACTGGTGTCGCTTGATTAGCTTCCACAGTAGTCTCCTCCCCAGAGCGAAATTAAAAATACCAATGCGCCAAGTACCCAAATATTCCTGCGTACCGGACGCACACTTTGTTGCAAACCTACAGCGCGGCAAATTGTCGCAGTGCGAGCGCGACAAGTAAAGCCTAAATTGGTTCCGAGCCAAGCATACCCCACTAAAACCGTCGGGTTGCTTCGCAACGAAAGCGGGGCGGATACTATGAAATTTTGGCAACGCACGATTTGATATAAGTCAAAAAGCAACCTTGCTCGCCGTGCGGATGTTCTCGAGATAATGAGATGGGGACTATGACTGGAGCGGGTGAAGGGAATCGAACCCTCGTCGTAAGCTTGGGAAGCTTCTGCTCTACCATTGAGCTACACCCGCATGGTGTAGAATGCGGCGCGGATTCTAACACGGGCATCATTCAATCAAGTGATCACAGTCAGCATCAACGGCGCAGCACGCCAATTAACCTCAAACTTCAGCATCGCCGCTTTGATCGAAGAGATGGGCCTGACCGGCAAGCGCATCGCGCTTGAACGGAACGGCGAGATCGTCCCGCGTAGTCAGTTCGCCTCTCAAGCACTCGAAGATGGCGATACGCTCGAAATAGTGGCTGCCGTAGGCGGCGGGTAAGCACAATTCTGGAACATATATATATGAATGACACTTTAACCATTGCAGGCAAGCGCTATTCTTCCCGGCTTCTGGTCGGCACCGGCAAATACAAGGATTTCACCGAAACTCGTGCAGCGCTGGATGCCAGTGGCGCCGAGATTGTCACGGTTGCGATCCGGCGCACCAACCTGGGGCAGAACGCCAACGAGCCCAACCTGCTCGACGCCGTGCCACCTTCCAAATTCACCTACCTGCCCAACACGGCCGGTTGCTACAGTGCCGATGACGCGGTGCGCACTTTGCGTCTGGCGCGCGAATTGTTGGATGGCCATTCGCTGGTCAAACTGGAAGTACTGGGTGACCCGCAGTCCCTCTACCCCAATGTGATCGAAACCATTGCCGCAGCCAAAATTTTGGTCGCCGAAGGATTCCAAGTCATGGTCTACACCTCGGACGATCCCATCGTTGCCAAGCAATTGGAAGACATCGGCTGCGCAGCGATCATGCCGCTGGCCTCTCTGATCGGCTCTGGCATGGGTATCCTGAACCCGTGGAACCTGCAACTGATCATGGAGCGCGTGCAAGTGCCGGTTATTGTGGATGCCGGCGTGGGCACTGCTTCCGATGCCGCCATCGCCATGGAACTGGGCTGCGACGGCGTGCTGATGAACACGGCCATTGCCGCCGCGAAGGATCCGGTATTGATGGCTTCGGCGATGAAGAAAGGCGTGGAAGCCGGGCGCGAAGCCTATCTCGCCGGACGCATGCCCAAGAAGCTCTATAGCGCCAGCCCCAGCTCACCAACCGCAGGCATCATCGCTTCGGTTCGTAGCTGATGACTGCGCCTGAAGACTTTCGCCAGCGGCACATTAGAAGCTTCGTCCTGCGTCAGGGCCACCTTTCAGTAGCCCAGCGGCGCGCTGTCGATACGCTGTTGCCGCGCTACGGCATCCCTTATGTGGCACGACCGCTCGATCTGGATCAGGCTTTTGGACGCAGCGCAGCGAAGGTGCTCGAGATTGGTTTCGGCATGGGCGACAGCACGGCGACCATTGCCTCCGCCCACCCCGAGATCGATTATCTGACACTGGAAGTGCACACACCTGGCGTCGGCAACCTGCTCAAGCTGATCGAAGCGCAATCGATAGACAATATCCGCATCATCCAGCACGACGCGGTCGAAGTGCTGCGCGACATGATTCCCGACAATTCGCTGGACGGCGTGCACATCTTCTTCCCCGACCCGTGGCATAAGGCTCGCCATCATAAGCGCCGTCTGATCCAGGCTCCGTTCATAGAGAAGCTGGCACTTAAACTCAAACCCGGTGGATATATCCATGCCGCGACGGACTGGCAGGAATATGCGGAACAGATACTGGATGTCTTTAGTTCTGAGCAACAGCTAGAGAATACTGCTGCCGATTACGCACCCCGCCCTGAATACCGCCCGCTCACCAAATTTGAGCAACGCGGCATACGTCTTGGCCATGGCGTCCGGGATCTAGTTTTCCGCCGCAAGAAAGACCTGTAGCAGATCATTCAGGAAGCGCCGCCCTAGCTCGGTCGGCGCGATGCGCCTCGCCTCGCGCGTCAGCAATCCTTTTTGCTCCGCCCGCCCCAGCTCATGCCGAATCAACAGCAAGGGAAAACTGGTGCGCTCCTGAAACAAGTGCTCTTCGAATCCGCCGTTCAGCCGCAAGGCATTCATCATGAATTCAAAAGCAAGGTCATCCTTGCCCAGCACCTGTTCACTCTGCACCTGCTTTCCATGCACCACACCATCCATGTATGTCTTGGGTTGTTTATGCCGGGCTTGGCGTATCACCCTGTCGTGAAAACTCAGCTTGCTGTGCGCACCCGCGCCGATGCCGAGGTAATCGCCGAATTGCCAGTAATTCAGATTGTGGCGGGAGTGCTTACCAAGTTTGGCGAACGCTGAGGTCTCGTAGTGCTGGTAGCCATGCTCAGCCAATAGTGTTTCGATCCCCAACTGCATCTCGCTACTCGCATCATCGTCCGGCAGTTGGGGTGGGTTGTGTGCGAAAAGTGTGTTCGGTTCCAGCGTCAGGTGATAGCAGGACAGATGTTGCGGGGCAAAAGACAGGGCAGATCGCACATCCAGTAATGCCTCCTCCTGCGATTGGCCGGGCAAAGCGTACATCAGGTCCAGATTGATGTTATCGAAGTGGGTCTGCGCGATATCGATCGCGCGCTTCGCTTCGTCACCTGAGTGGATGCGACCCAAGGCCTGCAGATGGCTATCGTTAAAACTCTGGATGCCGAGAGACAATCTGTTCACCCCGGCTTCGCGGAATGCCGAGAATTTGTCCGCCTCGACCGTGCCCGGATTCGCCTCCAGGGTGATCTCCGCCTCATGCGCCAACGGCAAGCGCATGCGCACCTGTGTCAGCAGATGCGTAAGCGCATCGCCCGATAACAAACTGGGCGTGCCACCACCGATGAAGATGGAGTAGACCTTGCGCCCCCAGATCAAGGGCAATGCCGAGTCCAGATCGCGCAACAAGGCTTCTACGTATTCTCGGTCCGGGATCGTACCCGGCGCCTCATGCGAGTTAAAGTCGCAGTAAGGACATTTGCGTACACACCAGGGGATATGGATGTAGAGCGAGAGGGGCGGCAGCACCCGGAAATTCACCGGCTGCGATTTGATACCGAATGGCTTTAGTGTCTGTGAATTCATGCGCGCGGAAAGCGCTGCATCAACACTTGCAGCGCCTTGGCGCGATGGCTGACCTTTGCTTTTTCGTCATGCGAGAGCTCAGCGGCGGTCTTGCCGAATTCTGGCAGCCAGAACATCGGGTCGTAGCCGAAGCCGCCTTCGCCGCGCTCCTCGTGGAATATATCGCCTTGCCATTCGCCCTCGGCGATCAAAGGCTGCGGGTCATCGGCGTGGCGCACCAACACCAGTACGCAATAATAGTGTGCGCGACGGTTCGCCACGCCCTGCATATCCAGCATCAGCTTCTCATTGTTGCGCGCATCGGATCTCGGGCTGTCGCCTGCATAACGCGCCGATATCACGCCGGGCGCGCCACCCAATGCCTCCACACAGATGCCGGAATCGTCGGCCAGCGCGGGCAAGCCGCTCGCGCGGCTGACATGCCGCGCCTTGGCCAGTGCATTCTCGACGAAAGTGCAGTGCGGCTCTTCCGCCTCGGCGATGCCAAGCTGGGATTGCGTCAGCACCTCGATGCCTAGCGGCGACAACATGCGCTGGAATTCGCGCAACTTGCCAGCATTGTTCGAAGCGATGACCAGCTTGTTCATTGCGCCAAAGCCGTGCGTTGCATCTCGCCCAGTTGCCCGATACCGAGTTTAGCCAGCTCAAGCAACACATCCATCTCCTCGCGTGAGAAAGGATGACCCTCGGCCGTACCCTGCACTTCTACAAAGTGGCCGCTCCCCAGCATCACCACGTTCATATCGGTGTCGCAATCGGAGTCTTCCGGGTAATCGAGATCAAGCACGGGTACGCCTTGGTAGATGCCGACCGAGATGGCCGCGACTGAATCCTTGAGCGGATTCTCTTTGATCAACCCCTGCTGCTGCAAACTGCTCACTGCGTCATGCAAAGCGACATAGGCACCGGTGATACTGGCGGTGCGCGTACCGCCATCCGCCTGGATCACGTCGCAGTCCAGCGTGATGGTGCGTTCGCCGAGCTTGGCGAGGTCAACCACGGCACGCAGACTGCGCCCGATCAGGCGCTGGATCTCTTGCGTACGTCCGGATTGCTTGCCCTTGGCTGCTTCGCGCCCCATGCGACTGCCTGTCGAGCGCGGCAACATGCCGTATTCGGCCGTCACCCAGCCTTCGCCGCTGCCCTTCTTGTGCGGCGGCACACGCTCTTCCACGCTGGCAGTGCAAATGACTTTGGTATCGCCGCACTCGATGAGTACCGAGCCTTCGGCATGTTTGGTGTAGTGGCGGGTAATGCAGATATCGCGGAGTTGATCCGGCTGTCTTTGGCTAGGGCGCATGGCATGAATCCGTGAGAGAAATCGAAGGCGGATTATACCGCCTCGCACGGCGATCTATGCGGGCGCCCCTTCTTCGAGTATCACGCACACCGGCGATTCGGTCGCATGATCCTGCTCTGCCGCACCCAGTCTCGCCACTACGGCCGTGGTGTTGTCGGCACGCGCGCCTTCGCGGTAGATGGCCACATCGATCAATTCGCCCAGTGTGGTTTGCAGATAACTGCTTGCGTGCAACTTGGTCACTTCGGTCTCCTCAAGCGGGCTCCAAAAACCGTCACTGCATAACAACAACATATCACCATCCTGCACGTCGACGCTGGGTGCGACCTCGGCGTAGAACATATCTTCCACCCCACCCAGACAATTGGTTATCTTGTTGCGGTCGGGATGGGTACGCATCTCTTCCGGGCTGATGATGCCCCAATCCGCCCATTGCTGAACGACCGAGTGGTCGTGCGTGACATTCTGCACCGCACCTTGGCGCAACAGGTAAAAGCGCGAGTCGCCCGCATGCGCGAACCATACCTTGCCATCCTGCACCAGCGCCGCCACACAGGTGGTGCCGGGATTCCCGCCCAGATTCTGCTCGCGGGCATAATCGATGATCTCATCGTGACCTGCGCGCATGGTCGCGCGCAAAAACACTTCCGGCTCTTTCACCCGCCCCGACTCCAAACGGCTGAATGCGCGCATGAAGGTGTAGACCGCGATCTGCGCAGCGATCTCGCCATGCAGATGCCCGCCCATCCCGTCCGCCAGCACGAGCAGCAAGGCATCATTGGTATAGGCATAGCCCACACGATCCTGATTGTATTTGCGCCCGCCGATATGGTTGGCTTGGTGGATAGCGAACTTCATTCATTTTCCCGCTGTTTGCCTGCCCGCAACGATGTGCGTGCACGGCGACTGGGCGCAATCGTAATATAATGCGCGCGGTTCAGTCCGTCTTTTTTCCTCCCGCTTGGAGTTTTGATGATTTTCAGCATGACCGGCTATGCCGTAGCCACCGCCGAACTTGATGTCGGCTCGCTCTCGCTTGAGTTGCGCTCGGTCAATCATCGCTATCTGGATCTGCAATTGCGGATGCCGGACGAATTACGCGCACTCGAACCCATGTTGCGCGAGCAGATATCTGCCCAGATCAGCCGCGGCAAGGTCGAATGCCGCATCAATCTCCTCTCTCGCACCTCTGTTCAGCCGGGAAGCGGGATCAATCTTGAGGTCGTCAAACAACTTTCCACTTGGAGCGCTCAGGTGCGCGAGGTGCTCCCTGCAGCGGGTGAATTGACGATCTCCGAAATACTGAAATGGAACGGCGTGACCGAAAGCCCCTCCGTTTCCAGTGAGTCGCTGCATGCCGCTGTAGCAACTGCGCTGCGGCAAGCTTTGCAGGATTTCGCGGCTGCCCGGCAACGCGAGGGGGAGAAACTCGCGAGTTTCCTGCTTGAACGTGTGAAAGGTATAGAAAAGCTGCGGCTGGATGTCGCGCCACGCATCCCCGCTGCCATCGCCGGCTACGAAGTCAAACTGCGTGCACGCCTGCTTGAAGCGCTGGGCAGCGAAGACGACGAACGTGTTCGGCAAGAGATCACTCTGTATGCCAGCAAAATCGATGTGGATGAAGAACTCTCCCGCCTGCACACCCACCTTGCCGAAGTCCGGCGCGTCATAGACAAGGGCGGCATCGTCGGCAAGCGTCTGGATTTCATGATGCAGGAGTTGCACAGAGAAGCCAATACATTAGGTTCCAAATCTGTGGATACAGAAGTCTCGCGTTGCGCGATGGATATCAAATTATTGATCGAGCAGATGCGCGAACAAGTACAGAACATCGAATAGGAGAACAGCATGCCAGGAAGTCTTATCGTCATCAGCGCCCCTTCAGGCGCGGGGAAAACCAGTCTGGTGCACGCCCTGCTCGAACATGACCCGCAGATCGGGCTGTCCGTTTCCTATACGACGCGCGCGCCACGTGACGGCGAGATAGACGGCAAACACTATCATTTCGTCAGTCGAGAGATTTTTCTCGAAATGGCCAAGCGTGGTGAGTTTCTTGAGAGCGCAGAAGTCTATGGGAATCTCTATGGCACTTCCCAAAAATGGATCGCCGAAGAGACCGCCAAAGGTCGCGATATCCTGCTGGAGATCGACTGGCAGGGTGCCGCGCAAGTTCGCAAGATATTCCCCGCTTGCGTATCCATCTTTATCCTGCCTCCCTCGCAGGAAGCCTTGGCGCAACGGCTGAACGGGCGCGGCACGGATGATCCAGGCGTCATCGCCAAGCGCCTCGCGGCTGTGCGTGACGACGTCGCCCATGTCGCTGAATTCGATTATGTTATCATCAACGAAGACCTGAACAGTGCACTGCACGAGCTTGAATCCGTCGTGCTGGCCGCCCGCCTGCGCGGATCGAGACAGATCTCCAGGCACCAGCAACTTATCAACCAATTACAGACACCGGAGAATTGATCATGGCACGTATCACCGTCGAAGATTGCATGGCTTATATACCTAACCGCTTTGAGCTGACACTGGCAGCCGCCTATCGCGCCCGCCAGCTGGCCAACGGTGCCAACCATCTGGTCGAAACCAGCAAGGACAAGCCGACCGTCGTCGCACTGCGCGAGATCAGCGAAGGCAAGGTCGGCATCGAGATCCTGAACCGCGGCATGGCCTGATCCCTTATCCCTGCAGGACCTCAGCGGAGCGAATAAATGTCCCAAGCCGATGCTGAAGCGCTCCTGCAGGAAGTCTCCGCTTATCTCAAGGCGGAAGACGTAACACAGATCCAGTCAGCGCTGGATTTCAGCCACGCTGCCCATGCAGGCCAGATGCGCCAGTCCGGCGCACCTTACGTCACCCACCCCATCGCCGTAGCACGCATCCTTACGCCTTTGCATCTGGACGTGCACGCCATCAATGCCGCTTTGCTGCACGACGTCGTCGAAGACACCTCTGTCACCGTCGAGGAAGTCTCGGAACGGTTCGGGCCCGCCGTGGCGGGTTTGGTTGAAGGCCTCAGCAAGATCGACAAACTGAAGTTCGATACGCTGGAAGATGCCCAAGCGGAGAACTTCCGCAAGATGCTGATGGCGATGGCGCGCGATGTGCGCGTGATCCTGATCAAACTCGCCGACCGTTTGCACAATATGCGAACGCTTGATTCCGTTTCCGCCCACAAAAGTGCGCGCATCGCGCGCGAGACGATGGATATCTATGCCCCCATCGCAAACCGTCTCGGACTGAACACCATCTATCAGGAGCTTGAGGATCTCAGCTTCAAGTATCTGCATCCCAACCGCTACGCCGTGCTCTCCAAGGCACTCAAGGTCGCCCGCGGCAATCGTCGCGAAGTGGTCAGCAAGATACTCGAGTCGATAGGGCAGCGCCTGGACGCCAACCATATCAAGGCCGAAGTCAAGGGACGCGAGAAACACTTGTTCGGCATCTATCAGAAGATGCAAAGCAAGTCGCTGGCATTCGCCCAGGTCCTGGATATTTACGGCTTCCGCATCCTGGTCGACGACATCCCGTCCTGTTACTTTGCGCTGGGTGTTTTGCACAGCCTGTACAAACCTTTCCCGGGGAAGTTCAAGGACTACATCGCCATTCCCAAGGCCAATGGCTACCAGTCGCTGCACACGACCCTGTTCGGCCCATTCGGCACACCGATCGAAGTGCAGATACGCACGCATGAGATGGACAAACTTGCGGAGAGCGGCGTGGCTTCGCATTGGCTGTATAAAGCCAGCGACACCCAGATCAATGAGTTGCAGCAGAAGACTCACCAGTGGTTGCAGAGCCTGCTGGAGAGCCTGGCACAAAGTGGCGACTCGGTCGAATTCCTGGAACACCTCAAGATCGATCTGTTTCCGGACGAGGTCTACGTGTTCTCACCCAAGGGCAAGATCTTCGCCCTGCCGCGCGGCGCGACGACAGTCGATTTCGCGTTTTCCGTACACACTGACATCGGCAATCGCTGCGTGGCCTGCAAAGTCAATTCCGAACTGGTCCCGTTGCGCACCGAGCTGCGCAACGGTGACCGCGTGGAGATCATCACCGCACCGCAGGCGCATCCGAATCCCGCATGGCTGGGATATGTCGTCACCAGCAAAGCGCGCAGCGAGATCCGCCACGCTCTGAAGACCATGCACCTGAACGAATCCGCGCGGCTCGGAGAGCGTTTGCTGTCCCAAGCATTCAGTGCCCTCGGTTTGAAGCTGCAGGACATAGATGAATCGCACTGGGAAAAATTATTGCGCGATACCGGCGTCAAATCGCAGCAGGATATATTTGCCGACATCGGACTCGGACGCCGCCTCAATATGGTGGTTGCCAAACAACTCGCCAGCCTTGGCGACACCATATCCAGCGATGCCTTGGGCAATGCCGTGGTCACCATTCAGGGCACGGAAGGCATGGCAGTGCAATTCGCAAAGTGCTGCCGTCCGATCCCCGGCGACCCTATCATCGGCATCATCAAAAGCGGCCAGGGTCTGATCGTGCACACACATGACTGCCCGACCTTGCGCAAGGGGCGCGGCAGCGAGCAATGGCTGGATGTGATGTGGGACAAGAACATCAGTCGCTCCTTCGATGTCAGCATCAAGCTGATCGTTGCCAACCGGCGCGGCGTTTTGGCAAAAGTGGCTGCGGCGATCGCCGATGCGGATTCCAATATCGAGAACGTGAATTTCAGCAATGAAGGTGAATATACCGCGACCTATTTCACGCTGCAGGTGAACAATCGTCTGCATCTGGCCAACATCATGCGCAATCTGCGCAAGATCCCCGAAGTCGTGCGCATCGCCCGCCTGAAGAACATCGCTTAAACCTGTAACTAACTCGAGAAACGCTTGTAGATCTCCAGCATCACGCTGGCTTTATCAAATGTCTCCTGATATTCCTCGTCGCAACGCGAGTCTGCCACGATCCCGCCTCCGGCCCAGCAGCATATCTCCCCGTCCGAATACACCATGGTCCGGATAGCGATATTGGTATCCATCTGCCCGTCAAAACCTATATAGCCGATGCTGCCGCAATAAACACCTCTGAGATTCGGCTCCAGATGCTCGATGATCTCCATCGCCCGCTGCTTGGGTGCACCCGTGATCGAACCTCCAGGGAAACAGTCTCGCAATACATGCAAGGCATCACGGCCGTCTTGCAGACGGCCCTCGATGGTGCTGACAAGATGGTGCACATTTGCATAACTTTCCAGCTCGAACAGTTTCGGCGTTCGTACCGACCCTGCCTCGCAACTCTTGCTCAAGTCATTGCGCAGCAAGTCGACGATCATCAGGTTCTCAGCGCGATCTTTGGGATTCCGCAGCAGGTCATGCGCCAAGCGCTCATCTTCCTCATTGTCGCACGACCGCGCGCGAGTGCCTTTTATCGGTTTTGTTTCTACCTTGCCCAGCTGGACTTGCAGGAAACGCTCCGGGGACGCGCAGAGTATCTGCGCGAGCGGCCAATCCATGAATGCCGAGTAAGGGGCGGGACTGAGCCTGCGCAATTCCTGGTACGCAGCGAATGCGTCACCCGATGCTTTGGCGGTGAATCGCTGCGCCAGATTGACTTGGTAGCAGTCTCCCTCCAGCAAATATGCTTGCACCTTCTCATAGGCCTGCCTGTATTCGTCTGGCGACATATTGGAGGTGACAGCTTCTTGCACGGAAAATTGCGCGCATCTCTGCTCTGCAGACTGAGCGATCCCTATTCTGTGCAGCACTTGCTCCAGCATGGCTTCGGTCTGGGGATATCTCAAACGCGACACCAATCGCGCCGCCCTTTCCTGATGATCGACGAGTATCGCCCAGTCATAGATCGCAACCGCCATCTGAGCCAACTGCTCTGCGTCTTGCGTGTATTCCGGTGAACGCTGATATCTCCGGGCAAGGTCGTAACTCCAATACCCCAACGCGCCCCCCGCAAACGGAATATCCGGATACAGCTCGACCACTGCCCCCAGTTCAGCGCGAATCAAATCGAATGGGTCGTCACTGGGCTCCAGCATGCCGGATGTTCTGCATATGGTCGTTTGCTCGCCTTGCGTCACCAGTGTGGCGACCGGATTGGCAACGATGATGTCAAAGCGTCCGATATTGCCGCTATCCAGCCATGCAGCCCACGTCCAATCCCGAACCGCCACGAAGTAGGGGCTAGCATCTTCCAGGTAGGGGATGGGTGCGCTATATAACATCAGAGATATGATCCATGACCAGCATTCAGAAAGGAATGATTCAAATGACGAGCGTCATCGTTGCCAAACGAGCAGTCATACGGGCGTATACCCGGAACGCTTGCCTGCACACTTCACGCGCTGCTCACATGGCATGATTCTACAGGGCTGCACTGGATATGTCGGCGCGTGCAGAATCCTCACGCCATCCGCTCGCAAGCGCAGCTGTTCTTAAAATGGACTGATTGCACATGTAGCAAGAAGAAAGACGAACTCCATAGGAGTCCGGTCGAATTACTGTGCCGATCGCGAATGCGAGCAACATCTACGGCATCTGCTCGATGCTCAATGATACGTGCATATCGTCACTGAGCCGCAGGCTCAGAACGCAAAGGACAGCCTTGATATGCGTGGCAATAGCTCACACACGCGGAATCGGCGAAGACTAGCCCCACCGCCGGGCGCATTTAGCCGGCAAGCACCTGCTCGCACATTAAACGTGAATCAGCCCCTACCTATACAACGAGTCGGGGCTGCTTTCACAGCCTCCCGCAGCCTTAGTTAGGCTTGCCGATACCTGGTGTCGGAAAGGGCCAGGTCGCAGCCGGACGTACAGGCGGCGGCGCGGAAGGTGCCGGTGCTGTAACGACTGGAGCTACTACCGGCTTGCTTGCCACCACTGGCTTCTTAGCCACAACCTTTTTAGCAACTGGCTTCTTGGCGGCGACGACTTTCTTCGCTACCGGCTTCTTAGCTGCAACTTTTTTCGCTGCGGGCTTCTTGGCGGCGACGACTTTCTTCGCTACCGGCTTCTTAGCTGCAACTTTTTTCGCTGTGGGCTTCTTGGCGGCGACGGCTTTCTTCGCTACCGGCTTCTTAGCTGCAACTTTTTTCGCTGCGGGCTTCTTGGCGGCGACGGCTTTCTTCGCTACCGGCTTCTTAGCTGCAACT
>NZ_JBTSFG010000008.1:0-64429 GCF_054604835.1 Sideroxydans sp.
TGACTGCCGCACCGACTGGAGACAACTGAATGAAGAATCCGATCAAGAATTTTGTTTTCGCTTTGCTGTTGGCGTCGTTGCTGACGCAGACGGCGCAGGCGGAAACGGATGCACCGCTGCAACTGGAACAGGCGGTGGCGCACGCGCTGGCTAGCAATCCCGGGCTGGCGGCAAGGCAGTCGCGCGCCGAAGCGCTGGCAGCCGTACCCGAACAAGTGTCCACGCTGCCCGACCCAACGCTGTCGCTGAACGCGCTCAGCTTCCCGACCGACACATTCTCCGTATCGCAAGAGGCGATGACTCAGAAGCAGATCGGCATCGGCCTGACACTGCCCTTCCCCGGCAAGCTGGGACTGCGCGAACAGGTAGCCGACAGCGAAGCACAGGCAGCCGGACAGGATGTGCTCGAACAAAGCCAACTGCTGGAGCGCAACGTGCGCAGCGCTTGGTGGAACCTGTTCTATATCGATCGCGCACTGGACATCGTGCTGCACAATCAAGCATGGCTGCGCCAGCTGAATAGCATCGCGGAGACCCGCTACAGCACCGGACTCGGCATGCAGTCCGATGTGCTGCTGGCACAAGTGGAACTATCAAAATTGCTGGAGATGGAACTCAGCCTGCGCGAATCGCGACGCAACATGGCGGCGCGCATGAATGCCCTGCTGGGACGCAAAGGTGTCACCGAGATCACACTACCGGCGCAAGCATCCGAAGACCTGCCACCGGTCGCCGACGACAGCCAGTTGATCGAACTGGCACAGTCAACGCGCCCGCTGCTCGCCACCCGGCGCAAGTTGCTAGAAGCGGCACAAGCACGCACCCACCTGGCAGAGAAGGACTATTACCCCGATTTTAAATTGGGCTTGGCTTACGGATTCCGTAGCGGCAACAACCCGAACGGCAGCGCCCGCGCCGATCTGGCAAGCGTCACGCTCGGCATCAGCCTGCCGCTGTTCGCCGGTAGCCGACAGGGACAGGCAGTTGCCCAACGTCAGGCCGAGTGGCAACAGCAGGATTACGAATTGCAGGACAGCATATTGCAGGTCACAGCACAGATAGAACAGGCGCTGGCGGCATACCAGTCCGCCCGCGAACAGGCCGCGCTATTCAAGGGCGGCCTCATCCCACAGTCACAACAGACCGTGTCCGCCATGCGCGCCGCGTATCAGGTGAACAAGGTGGATTTTCTCAATCTGGTACGCGCACAAATCACGCTCTACAACTACGAAACCCAATACTGGAAGACTATTAGCAATGGCTGGCAGGCGCTGGCAAACCTGCAGGCGGCGGTAGGTGCGCCGCTACCTGCACCCAAGGAGAACACGCATGAACAATAAGACGATACTCGCCATTGCCATCGGCAGCGCACTACTGATTGGCGCAGGCAGCGGTTACTTGCTGGCTGGTTCGCCGCCGCAGAGCAGCGAAACAGCAGCTACTGTGACCGAAAGCAAACCCCTGTTCTACCGCAACCCAATGAATCCGGCGATCACTTCACCGGTGCCGGCGCAAGATGAGATGGGCATGGACTACATCCCAGTGTATGCCGAAGGTCAGGAGTCCAAGGAACGCAAAGCACTTTTCTATCGTAATCCGATGAATCCTGAGATCACCTCGCCGGTGCCGGCTCAGGATGAGATGGGTATGGACTACATCCCGGTGTATGCCGACGCGGAAACCGCAGCACTGCCCGGCACAGTCAAGATAGATCCCGTCATCGTGCAGGACATCGGAGTGCGCACAATTGCCGCAAAACGCAGCACACTGGCACGCGATATCCGCACCAGCGGTCGTGTCACGGTAGATGAGGGGCGCCTGTTGCGCCTGCATCCGAAATACGAAGGCTGGGTGGAAAAACTGTTCGTGAGCAACACCGGCGATGCCGTACGCAAGGGGGACATGCTGCTCGCCATCTACTCGCCGCAACTGGTGGCCAGCGAGGAGGAGTATTTGCTCGCGCTTAACAATGCGGAAATGCTCAAAGACAGCACGTTCGCCGATGTGCGCGAAGGAGCGCAACGCATGCTCACTGCGTCGGAACAGCGTCTGCGCCTACTCGACCTTCCTGAACACCAGATCGCGCAACTGAAGGAAAAGCGCGAGATATTCAAAGCGGTGCACATCCATGCACCGCAGGGCGGCATCGTGATGAACATCGGAGCGCGCGAGGGCGAACGCATCATGCCGTCGACCGAGCTGTACATGATCGCCGACCTGTCGCGTGTGTGGGTGATGGTAGATCTGTACGAGGATGACATGCCTTGGGCACGCGAGGGTGACCGGGCCAGCCTGCAAGTCGCGGGGCTTCCCGGGCGTACCTTCAGCGGCAAGCTGACCCGTATCTATCCCTACCTCGACGCCAAGACACGCACGGTCAAGGCGCGTCTTGAGTTCAACAATCCAGGGCTGCTTCTGAAACCGGACATGTTCGGCCAGGTCAGCGTACAGACTGATCGCCGCGTCGATGCAATCTCCGTGCCGAGCGAGGCCATCGTGCGCACTGGCGCGCAGGAACAGGTGTTCGTGCAGCGCGCGCCGGGTCAGTTTGAACCAAGAATGGTCACGCTCGGCGTGGCTGCCAACGGCCAGACCCAGATCGTGAGCGGGCTGGACGAGGGCGAGCTGGTGGTGACTTCGGCGCAATTCATGATCGATTCCGAATCAAAACTGAAGGAAGCGACGGCCAAAATGCTAGAGCTGTTGCAGCAACCGGCAGCATCGCTTGAACACGATATGTCGCAACCTGACACGGGAGCACCGCAATGATCCGCACTCTGATCGACATCTCGATCAAGAACCGCTTCATGGTATTGATCGCCACGCTGCTGCTTTCCTTCGCCGGCTGGCAGGCGATGAAGGCCACGCCGCTGGATGCGCTGCCCGATCTATCCGACGTGCAAGTCATCATCTTCACCGGTTTTCCGGGACAGGCGCCGCAGGTGGTGGAAGACCAGGTGACGTATCCACTCACCACGGCGATGTTGTCGGTGCCCAAGACCAAGGTGGTGCGCGGCTACTCCTTCTTCGGCTTCTCCATGGTGTATGTGATCTTCGAGGACAACACCGACATGTACTGGGCGCGCACCCGCGTGCTGGAATACCTCAACTATGCCGCCGACCGACTGCCAGCCAGCGTATCGCCCAAGCTGGGGCCGGACGCCACCGGCGTGGGCTGGGTTTATGAATATGCACTGGTAGACAAAACAGGACAGCACGATCTGGCGCAACTGCGTTCATTGCAGGACTGGTATCTGCGCTATCCGCTGCAAACCGTGGCCGGCGTGGCTGAGGTTGCCTCCATCGGCGGCTACGTCAAGCAGTATCAGGTCGAAGTCAAACCGGAAGCCCTGCTCGCCTACAACATCCCATTGGCAAAAGTGCGGCAGGCGATCCAGCGCAGCAACAACGATGTCGGCGGTCGCTTGGTGGAAATGGGCGAGACCGAGTACATGGTGCGCGCGACCGGCTATCTCAAAAGCCTGCACGATTTAGAAGTCATTCCGGTCGGTGTGGATGCGAACGGCACGCCGATCTACCTCAAGCAATTGGCAAACATTCAGCTCGGCCCCGAGTTGCGGCGCGGGCTGACCGAGCTGAACGGTGAGGGGGAAGTGGCGGGTGGCGTGGTGGTGATGCGATACGGTGAGAATGCGCTGGCCACCATTGAGCGGGTGCGCAAGAAGTTAGACAGCCTGAAAGCCGGACTGCCTGCCGGCGTGGAGATCGTGCCCGTCTACGACCGGGGCGATCTGATTGAACGCGCGGTGGAAAACCTGCAGCACAAGCTGATCGAGGAATCCATCGTGGTCGCGCTGATCTGCCTGCTGTTCCTGATGCACGCGCGTAGCGCGCTGGTCGCCATCATCAGCCTGCCGGTCGGCATCCTCATCGCGTTCATGATCATGCGATGGCAGGGGCTGTCCGCCAACATCATGTCGCTGGGCGGCATCGCCATCGCCATCGGCGCGATGATAGACGGTGCCATCGTGATGATTGAGAACGCGCACAAGCATCTGGAACATCTCGCTGAAAAATCCAGCCTGCACGCAAGATGGGAGGCCATCGCCACGGCCTCGAAAGAGGTCGGCCCGGCGCTGTTCTTTTCGCTGTTGATCATTACTGTCTCTTTCCTGCCGGTGTTCACCCTGCAAGCGCAGGAAGGTCGCCTGTTCTCGCCACTGGCCTTCACCAAGACCTACTCCATGGCCGCGGCCGCGTTGCTGGCGGTCACGCTGGTGCCGGTGCTGATGGGCTTGCTGATACGAGGCAAGATACCGAGCGAGGAGCACAACCGGATCAATGTCTGGCTGAAAAAATTGCACGGGCCGCTGTTGCAACTCGCACTGGCGCGGCGCAAGTTGACCCTGCTGATCGCCTTTTTGCTGCTACTGGCGACGGCATACCCGGTGCTGAAGATCGGCTCCGAGTTCATGCCGCCACTGGATGAAGGCGATGTGTTGTACATGCCGACCACCTATCCCGGCATCTCCATCACCAAGGCAAAAGAGCTGCTGCAACAGACCGACAAGATTCTGAAGACCTTTCCCGAGGTCGACAGCGTATTCGGCAAAGTCGGCCGCTCAAACTCCGCCACCGATCCGGCACCGCTGGCCATGATCGAGACCACCGTCCGCCTGAAACCGCGCGAGGAATGGCCTAATCCGGACAAGACCACCAAGGAATTGATGGGCGAGATGGATACTGCGATCGAGTTCCCCGGCCTCGCCAACGCGTGGACATATCCGATCAAGACCCGCATCGACATGCTCTCCACCGGCATCAAGACGCCGATTGGGATCAAGGTCTCCGGCCCCGACCTGAATGTGCTGGAAAAAGTCGCGGGCGACATCGAGAAGACTCTGAAGAATCTGCCTGAGACCTTATCTGCCTTTGCCGACAAAGCGGCCGGCGGTTATTACCTCGATTTCGACATCAAGCGCGAGGAGGCAGCACGTTACGGTCTGACCGTGGGTGACGTACAGGACGTTGTGCAATCGGCAATCGGTGGCATGAACGTGACCGAGACGGTGGAAGGTCTGGAGCGTTATCCGGTCAACCTGCGCTACCCGCGCGAGTTGCGCGACAACATGGAAGCGTTACAACGCGTGCTGATCCCGACCCCGACGGGGACGCAGATCCCGCTGTCGCTGGTGGCCGAACTGAAGCTGCGGCGCGGCCCGCCTGCGGTAAAAACGGAGAACGCCACGCCCAACGCTTGGATCTATGTGGACATCAAGACCAGCGACATCGGCGGTTACGTGACTGCGGCCAAGCAAAAGGTGGCAGATACGGTCAAGATTCCGCCCGGCTATTCGCTGGTGTGGTCGGGTCAGTTCGAATACATGGAGCGGGCCGCCGCACGCCTGAAGGTCGTGGTGCCGCTGACCCTGCTGACCATCTTCCTGCTGCTGTATTTCAACTTCCGCAATTTGGTCGCGCCCGCAGTGGTCATGCTGTCTATCCCGTTCGCGTTGATTGGCGGCTATTGGCTGATCTGGCTACTCGACTACAACATGTCGATCACCGTCGCGGTCGGCTTCATCGCGCTGGCCGGGGTCTCGGCCGAGATCGGCGTGCTGGTGCTGACCTTCATCGACCAGGCCGTCGCCCGCCGCCGCGCGGAAAAAACAGGCGCGCTGGATGCGGCCGACATCACGGCGGCGGTGCTGGACGGCACCACCCAGCGCGTGCGACCCATCGCCATGACCGCTACCGCCGTCATCGCCGGCCTGATTCCCATAATGTGGGGCAGCGGCACCGGCTCGGATGTGATGCAACGTATCGCCGCGCCGATGATAGGCGGCATGGTCACCGCCACCGTACTTTCGTTGCTGGTGCTGCCGGTGATCTACGGCTGGGTGCTACAGCTGCAGGAGCGGCGTGCGCGGGCATCGATCCCATTTAGAGGAGGAACAGAAAATGGAAATTGAATCTGGATTCTGCAATGTGACAGCGATCATCCGCGGCGATGCACTGGAGAAGGTGGAGCGGCGTCTGCAGGAGATCGGTGTGAACGGCATCAGCGTGATGCGCGTTAAGGGATATGGCGAGTACGCCAACTTTTACAGCCCGGAGGGGCTGACCTCGCACGTGCGGCTGGATATCTACACGGCCGCAAAATGTTGCGATGACATCGCACAAGCCATCATGGATGCCGCGTCTTCCGGCGTGCCGGGCGACGGCATCATCGCTGTGCATCCGGTCGTCAAGGTCTACCGGATCCGTCAGCGCAAGATGATCGGGGCGGATGAACTTTAGCACGTGGATGCAGGTGTAGCCGGTGATTTACGGCTGGGTGTTGCTGCTGCAGAAGTGGCGTGCCTAAGCATCAGTGGAACTGACAGGATTGAAGCCCATTCAGAGGAGATGCGCAACATGGAAAAACAATCCAAATTTTGCAACGTTACTGCGATTTTCCGCAGCGATGCGCTGGCACAAGTGGAACAGCGCCTGCAGGAGATCGGGGTGCGCAGCAGTAGCGTGTTGCGGGTAAACAGTTATGGAGAATTTGCCGACTTCTGCAGCCCGGATTTGCTGGCGCACCACCTGCGGATTGAGATATTCACCACGTTCCGGAAGAGCGATGCGATTGCGCAGGCCATCATGGATACGGCGCATTCCGGCCTGGCTGGAGACGGGATCGTGGCCGTGCTGCCGGCATGCAAGGTTTACTGGATACGCCGGCGTACGGAGGTGGGGCCGGACGAGTTGTAGGGACCGGTTGGGCATCGCGTTAACTTGAGGAGGTCATCATGGAAGGATTATTTTCATTACTGCTGTTCGCGGGGTTGTTTTTTCTGATGATGCGTTTCGGCTGCGGTTCTCACATGGCCCACGGCGGGCATGGTCACCGGCATGGCGGGCGCGATTCGGCGGGTGGCGGAGTCACCTATACCTGCCCGATGCACCCGGGTGTGCGCCAGCCATCGCCCGGCACCTGTCCGAAATGCGGCATGAAGCTGGAACCTGAAACCAATAAGGAAGGAGAGCAATCATGAGACAGGGAATTTCTTTGACTGCAGTGGGCCACGCGACCAGCCTGTTTCTGGCGATCACATTCGCGCTGTGCGTGGCGTTCGACCTGGCTTTCCCCGAGCATGCGATGTACGAGGCATGGCGCAAATTGCTGCCGGGATTCGAGTGGATCAGCTGGTCCAGCTTCGGCCTTGGGTTGATCGAGAGCTACGGCTACGGTTGGTACATCGCACTGATTTGGGTGCCGCTGTACAACGTCTTCCTGTGCGGCCCGGACCGGCGCGGTTGCGGAAAATGCGGTAGCAGGCACGAAGCGGAGTAACCGGGAAAGGAATGGCATGAAATACGTCTGGTTGATCTGGTCCGGTGCGTTTCTGGTTCCTTGGGTGGTGCTGTATTTCATCAAGCCCGGATTCCGGCAGAAGATGCTGCGCGTCAGCCTGTGGACCAGCCTGCTCGGCATCAGCGAACCGATTTTCGTGCCGGCCTACTGGAATCCGCCTACCTTGTTTGATCTCGCGCAGCGCACCGGATTCGACATCGAAAGCCTGATCTTCTGTTTCGCCATCGGCGGCATCGGCGCGGTCACCTACAACGCGCTTACCGGCGGCAGGATGGCAGAGGTGCCGCACGCGGAGCGTCACGAGGGCCGCCACCGATGGCATCGTCTCGCCATTGCTGCCCCGTTCATGGCGTTTCCCCCGCTGTATTTCCTGCCGTGGAACCCGATTTATCCAGGTATTGCCGCGTTGGTGCTGGGCGGCATCGCCAACGTACTGTGCCGGCCGGATTTGCTGCGCAACACCCTGATCGGCGGCGTGTTGTTCTTGGCGATTTATACGATCTTCATGCTGCTGCTGGTCGTTTTCTCGCCGGGTTATATCGAACAGGTATGGAACCTGCCCGCTATTTCTGGCGTATTGATCGCCGGCATTCCGCTGGAAGAACTCGCCTTCGGTTTTTCCTTCGGCCTGTACTGGGCGGGCATCTATGAACATTTCACCTGGCATCGCAGCCAGATTAACCAAGGAGCGTAATCATGCACCACAAGAAAGTTTCCCGGATCAGCTGGCTGCATATCGGCATGATGATCTTGTATCTCAGCGCAACCCCAGCGTTCGCCGCAACGGCCATCACCGTGCACAAGAGCCCGACCTGCGGCTGCTGTGAGAAGTACGTGGACTACCTGCGCGACAACGGCTTCAAGGTCGAGGCGCGTGACGAGCAGGACATGAGCGCCGTCAAGAAACGGCATGGCGTGGCGCATGCCGCGAGTTGCCACACCGGGCTGATCGACGGGTATGTAGTCGAGGGGCACGTGCCGGTCGCCGCCATCCGCAAACTGCTGCAGGAAAGGCCGGCCATCATCGGCATCAGCGCGCCCGGCATGCCGATGAATTCGCCGGGCATGGGCGAGATGCATAAAGGCACGCTGACCATCTATGCGATACCCAAGGAAGACCGGGAACCGTACGTCTACTCGGTTGAATAGTAACCCGCTTGCACGAACGATGATTTCAAACATAACTTGAAGAATGGAGAACACAAATGAAGCAGAAACAGACAGGTGAAGCGATGGTCGCAGTGATGGTCATCGTTCTGGTAGTGATGTGGTTGTCGAACGGTCGCATGGGCATGATGGGGCATGGTCACGGCCATGCAGATCTATCGGAAACTGTACCGCCTCCTCAAACAGTTTCCACACCAGAACCAACTTTCGGTGAGTTGGCTCAGCCCAAACGTTGAACGTTATAGACGAGGGGAATCGATCATGATCGAAGTGATTCCGAACTGGCATCCGCTGTTTGTGCACTTCCCGATCGCGCTGGTCACGCTTTCGGCCGCGTTCCATGTGGTCGCCATTCTGCTTCGCAACCAGCTGCGCTTTGCGTCCCACTGTGCCGTGCTCGCGCATGCCACGCTGTGGCTGGCTGCGTTTGCGGCCTTGCCGACCGCACTGATGGGCTGGTTGGCATCCAACTCGGTTGACCATGACGAGGCGGGGCATGCCGCGATGCTGCTGCACCGCACATGGGCTGGCGTGACGGTACTGACCCTGTCCCTGCTGGCCGGCTGGGATGCCTGGCGGCACAAAGTGAATGCCTTGCCCACTTGGCCGGTTGCAGGCGCCGTGATTCTGGCATGGGTGCTGGTTGCCAGCACTGCATGGCACGGAGCTGAACTGGTTTATCGGCACGGGCTGGGGGTGATTGCCGTTCCTGCGCAGGTCGAAAGCGGTGGGCATGAACACGGGCATGAAGAAGAGCCGCACGCGCATTGAACGCGCGCTGCATAGCCGGATCCCCTTCACATAAGTTCAGGAGGTCAAATCATGGATAAGCTGAGTCTCATACGCACTGGAAGCACGCTGGATGTTTGCCTATTCCCGGATGGAATGAGAGGTTTTGTGAATGCATGGACTCACGGACTGGATCTGCCCCTGATCAGAAGCAGCAAGCCATGGACGTTTGCGGAACTTACCTATGAACAATTCGGGGCGGCCTTGACGGGATTCCTGAGCAGTGTAGTGTTTGCTTGGTGTTACAACATGGTTGGCCATTGTCCGGCTTGCAGCGACAAACCTTTAGTTTCGCAACGTAAGTTCGACTGAAAGGAGATGTCCATGACACCCCACCCAACTGGAGTAACCCGCTCGAAAGCTGTCGAAAACAAAGACCCGGTGTGCGGCATGGCAGTGACCACCGACAGCCGCTACCGCCATGTCCACGACGGACGAACCTATCTGTTTTGCAGCGAAAGTTGCTTGGCCAAGTTTCAGGCGTCACCGGCCACCTATGTTGGCAAACTGGGTGCACCACCGTCCATAGCGCACAGCGGCGTAATCTACACCTGTCCGATGCATCCCGAAATACGGCAATCATCGCCAGGCTCATGTCCCAAGTGCGGCATGGCGCTTGAGGAAGCATTGGCGGGCGCTGTGGCAACCGGGTTCGCCGGACCGCTTCAATACGGAACGGGAGCAGGTGCGGTAATGCTCGCTATCTATTTCGGGGTCGTCGGCCTGATTTCCGGGATGGCCTTTGCACTCGAACAATTCGAGAAATACTGGTATTTCATCGTGCTGCTTGCGCTGGGCTTCGGTATCCAAGTCGGCCTTTTCACGCACCTTAAGCGCCTCGTCGGGCGGCACGGTGCTTCAGGCAAGGTGGTCGCCGTATCAGGCACGACCTCAACGGCTGCGATGGTTTCCTGTTGCGCCCATTACCTGGTCAACGTTCTGCCCGTTCTGGGCGTCACCGGCTTTCTCGTTGTAGTTGCAGAGTACCAGGTCGAGCTGTTCTGGGTCGGTCTGGCATTCAATGCTGCCGGCATTACGTACATCCTGTCCAAGGTTGTCAACGCGTCAAAGGAGAGTGAGAAATGCTGAATAATCAATTAAGCAGGCTGGTCCTTGCGGCAACGATTGTTTTCCCCTTTGCGAATTCCTGCTACGCAGCCGAAGCATGGTTTTCTCCGCAATCAAACAATGAGCGCGGCATCAAGGTGACCGTCGCGCCGCAGGCCATCGTGGCTGCAACATGGGATTTTGAGGTAACCCTAGAATCCCATACCCAGTCATTGAACGACGACCTGTCCAAGGCTACCGTGCTCATTGCGGATGGGAGGCAATACCTGCCGCTGGGCTGGGAAGGCGCGGTGCCAGGGGGCCATCACCGCAAGGGCTTGCTGCGTTTCAAGGCCATAGTTCCGAAGCCAAGAGCGGTGGAGTTGCAAATACGTCTGGCAGGTGATTCCTCACCGAGGAGCTTCGCATGGCAATCGAAGTGAGGAGTCGAGGTTGCGCGACATATCCAACCCACTGCTGCCTTGCCCTTCCGAAGTTCAACCAAACTTGAGGAGGACGAATCATGAATACACACTATTTCAAAATATCGCTGCACGCAATTATGAGCGCCATTGCAGCTCTGTTCCTTACCGGCGCGTTTGCGGCCGATGTTCCCACGCATAAAGTCGTGGACGGCGTTGCGATCTATCTTGGAGTGCTGCCGTCCGAGATGGTTTTGGGGCATCCCCACTCTCAAGCTGAAGCAGGCATGCATGGCGGCGTACCGGCCGGTAAACATCA
Organism: Sideroxydans sp.; assembly: GCF_054604835.1. Classification (NCBI taxonomy): domain Bacteria; kingdom Pseudomonadati; phylum Pseudomonadota; class Betaproteobacteria; order Nitrosomonadales; family Gallionellaceae; genus Sideroxydans; species Sideroxydans sp. The sequence goes on from NZ_JBTSFG010000008.1 coordinate 11,066, forward strand.
GTATCACGTGCTGGTCGCACTCTTCGATACTGCAAGCGGCCAACGCATCGCCAACGCACAGGTTAAGGCCAGGGTATCCGAGCTCGCTCTGTCCGGCGCCGAGAAAAATCTTGAACCCATGCACATCGCTGACTCTATCACCTACGGAAACTACTTCAGGATGCCCGGCTCCGGCATCTACCGCATTCGGGTGCAGGTGCGCCAGCCAGGCGAGCGCGACATCGAGGCCGAATTCGAGTTCCAACACGGCCGCAACTGAAGGAGAGCATGATGGAACACAACGAACATGCTGGTCACGATTCACATCCCGCCCCACGTGGATACAACTGGGTTCTCATTGCCTTTCTGGCGATTGCCGCGTTTTTCCTATTTGCCGAACACCGCGCTCACCTGCTTGGCGCACTGCCGTACCTGCTTCTGCTCGCCTGCCTGCTGATGCATCTGTTCCACCATGGGCATGGCAGTCACGGCAGTCATGGCGAACATGGCGAACATGGCGAAAGGAGCGAAAAATGAACACCGCAGAAAACGCTTATGGTCTGTGGACACTGGTCATCATCAACTCGCTGGTGTTTATTATTTTTGCCTTCAGTTTCGCCAAACCGCAAAGCAGGCGCGACTGGCGCACATTCGGCATGTACTCAGCCTTCATCGTGGCGCTGTTCACTGAAATGTATGGCTACCCGCTGACGATCTACTTCTTCTCTGGCTGGTTAACAGAGAAGTTTCCCGATGTGAATTGGCTGTCGCATGATGCCGGACATTTACTGGAGATGATATTCGGCTGGCGCGCCAATCCTCATTTCGGGCCGTTCCATATTCTTAGCATGATCTTCATCGTCGGGGGATTCTGGCTGCTGGCCTCCGCCTGGCCCGTGCTTTACCAAGCGGTGCAGCGCAACGAACTGGCAACCTCCGGGCCCTATGCGCGCATTCGCCATCCTCAATATGCGGCCTTCGTGCTGGTGATGTTCGGTTTCCTGCTGCAATGGGCGACGATCATTACGCTGCTGATGTTCCCTATTCTGGTCTGGGTTTATGTACGCCTTGCCTATGCTGAGGAGCGGGAAGCGGCAACCCGCTTTGGAGAGCAGTGGCGGGAGTACGCGGCCCGCACGCCCAGATTCGTTCCACGACGTTCAATCCTGAAAAACGGTAAAGCGAAATGACCCCGGACGGCCACAAATGCGACTGGGGGATCTGGGCGCTCCCCTTCCTCATTTCCCAGGGCGCATTGTATGCGGCCTTTCCCGAACAGCGGCGCGACATGCTGCAGAGCAGGATGCTGGGCGTTTGGGCATATTGGCCTGGAGTGTATGAGCATCTTGCATGGCATCGCAGTACTTGAACTGCGAATTGGATTTCATACGACGAATTGTTTACTTTACAGGAGGGCATCATGAATAAAACTGTCGAAGACCCGGTTTGCCACATGTCGGTTTCCGAAACATCCTTTGCCACCGAATACGCAGGCATCCGCTACGCGTTCTGTTCGGCACAGTGCAAAGAGCGGTTTTTGGAAAATCCCCATTTGTACGTTGGTTCGCCGGGCCGCAAGGCGGCAGCTCAGCAGGGCAAACAAATCATCAAGCAACGCCGCATGGTGTTGTCGGCACCGCTGGATAACGGGCAGACGGATATAGTTAAGCGCGCGTTGCGTGAAATGATGGGAATAATCGATATCTGTATCGAGGGCAAGGAAATAGATATCCGCTACGACTTGATGCAAGTCACTGCCGGGCAGATCGCAGACAGACTAGCCTCGGTCGGGAGCGAACTCGGCAGCGGTTGGATGGAAAGGCTCAAGCTGGCATTCATTAACTATCAGGAAGAATGCGAAATCGGCAACCTCGAAGTGGATAGCGGCAAGCGCTGTCACTAGTTCGCCACATCAACTGTCCTTGGAGGGTATGCATCATGAAAAGCCATTCATTAATTTCTTCTGTCTTTCCGGATTCTGTCCGCGAGACACGCCGGGCCACCGGTAATGCGAAGCCATACTGTGAAAGAAGTTATAGCGGCTCCGGATCGCCCCCCCGCGAAAAGGTGGTGGATGAGCACGCGGCGGGGTGTGCCTCCGAAGGTAAGGCAGTCAATTCATGAATGTCCACGTGATGATCACCCGCCACGAATCCATCACGAGCTTGGCCCTGCCGCTAGCAGCGGTGTTCGTGGTGTCTTTGGGCTACGGGGTAGTATTGCCGGTGTTGCCGTTCATACTGGAGCGCGCGCTCGGCGATGCGGCACGCGCAGCAATTTCCTGGCATACCGGCCTGCTGATGGGCGTGTACATGCTGGCGCTGTTTCTGTTCGCACCGTTATGGGGGCGAATCTCGGATCGCGCTGGCCGGCGCACGGTGATCCTGCTCGGACTCGCCGGTTTCAGCGCAGCGTTGTTGTGGTTCGCGGTAGCGCACGATCTGGTGTTTGTCTACGGTGCCCGTGTGCTCGCCGGTGTATTCGCGGCGGCGGTGGTTCCGGTGGTATTCGCCTGGGTAAGCGATGTGGGAACACCACGCAAACGTGCGCAGGCGTTCGCATGGCTGAGTGCGGCAAGTGCACTCGGTTTCCTGTTTGGCCCGGCGCTAAGCGGCTGGCTTGCATCTGCCGAGTTCGGCGATCAGGATATCTCCACGGCGTTGCCGTTCTACGCGGCTGCGATCCTGAGTGGCGCGGTTTGGTTTGTGGCCTACCGGTACCTCCCGGAGCGCGCCTCGCGGCATACCGAAAATGAATCAGAAGCCGGGGCACCGCCCCTGATATGGCTGCTGGCATTGTCGATGCTGGTGATGCTAGGGCTAGGGGGCTACGAGGTGAGTCTGGCGTTGCAAGGTCAGCAGGTGCTGAATTTGCAGCCGCGTGAGATGGGCTGGATGTTCGCCGAATGCAGCCTAGTCATGATCCTGGTGCAGGTCTTCGTGCTCGCACCGCTGCTTCAACGCGTTGGCAGTTCCCTGCTGGCCCCGGCTTTTCTTGTAATGGCAATTGGTGTTGCATTATTGCCGTTTGCCGCGAATTACCCTGCCATGCTCCTTGGCGTTGGATTGGTCGCGGCAGCCGCCGGTATGCTGATCCCGGCGCTCGTCTATCTGGTATCGCTGGCCGCAGGCTCCGCGCCGGGTGCTGCCATCGGCAAACAGACTGCCGCCGCGAACCTAGGCCAAGCCGTGGGGTCGGCCGCCGTCGGCTGGCTGTTCGCTGTGTCTATCGAAATTCCGTTCTGGGTGATCGCCGGTCTGCTCATGCTAGGCGCAGTTGCTGCACTCCATGTGTCGAAGTCCCTGAAACGTATTGGCATTACCGGATACGGTCTTAAATCGGAGAAGGCGGAATGAATACAGAAGTAGATATTATGGAACGGGCGAATGCGGCCTTCGCCGAAGCTCTGGATATTCGCGAGCATGAGACCGGCGACCACTCAAGGCGGGTGGCATGCCATACCCTAGTGCTGGCACGCCGTTTTACCGCAGATCCCGACAGATTGAGGCAGATTTACTGGGGGGCGTTACTACACGACGTCGGCAAGATCGGGATAGCGGATGCAATCTTGTTGAAGCAGGGTACGCTTGATGAAAACGAATGGCAGGAAATGCGAACGCATCCGGAAAAAGGATACCGCATCGTGGCGCAAATCCCGGGCATGGAAGAAGCTGCCGGAATCGTTTTAAGCCACGAAGAGCGCTACGACGGCAGTGGATATCCGCGCGCCCTCAAGGGTGAGCAGATTGCCCTGGGAGCGAGGTTGTTTGCCGTAATCGACACGCTGGACGCGATGACTTCGGATCGACCTTATCGCAAGGCATTACCGTTCGACGATGCCCGCGCAGAAATCGTCAGCATGAGCGGCGCGCAATTCGATCCCGCGGCAGTCCGAGCGTTTTTGGATGAAGAGACAACACTGCGCGAAATGGTGGCAACAAAATGCAGGCAGGCGAACGATTCCGATATTTTTGAAGGAACAAAGCACGTGATTCACTCACATGAAAGGGATAAACCATGAACGTTAACACCGACCCGGTTTGCGGCATGAAAGTGACCGATTCTGCACCGCATCGCCTAGAGCATCTGGGGCGGCACTATCGTTTTTGCTCGCAGCACTGTCTGGATAAATTTAAGGCATCTCCGTCCAAATATATTGACGCACGCCCGGTATCGTCCCCCGACGCTGCCGGAGCGGTCTACACCTGCCCGATGCATCCCGAGGTTCGGCAAAACGCACCAGGCAATTGCCCTAAGTGCGGCATGACGCTGGAACCCGTTACGCCGACTGCCGCTCCCGCAGGCGCCACCGAATATACGTGCCCCATGCATCCCGAAGTGGTGCGCAATGCACCGGGTAGTTGCCCGATCTGCGGCATGGCTTTGGAACCACGCAATGCAGTCTCTGAAGACAATACAGAACTCAACGACATGACACGGCGCTTCAAGCTGAGCGCGGTACTGGCCTTACCGGTATTTTTCGTGGCGATGGTCTCCGATTTGGCCCCGCAACTCGTGCCGGCGTCCGTTTCGGCAAACACCTTGCAATGGTTCGAATTTGCTCTGGCGACACCGGTGGTGCTGTGGGGCGGCTGGCCAGTATTCAAGCGCGGATATGAATCGGTGGTCAACCGCAGTCTCAACATGTTCACCCTGATTACGCTCGGCGTCGGCGTAGCATGGGGCTACAGCGTCGTTGCCATGTTGCTGCCCGGCATCTTCCCGCCAGCCATGCGCAGCATGATGGATACGGTGCCGGTGTATTTCGAGGCGGCGGCCGTGATCATGGCGCTGGTGCTGCTGGGACAGGTGATGGAATTGCGTGCGCGCAGCCAGACCAGCGCCGCGATCAAACTGCTGCTGGGGCTGGCCCCGAAGACTGCACGAATCGTTCGCGACAACGGCGACGAGGAGGACATCCCGCTGGAACAGGTGCAGCCTAACGATGTACTGCGCGTGCGCCCCGGCGAGAAGGTGCCGGTGGACGGCGTTGTGCTGGATGGAACAAGCGCGCTGGACGAATCCATGGTCACAGGCGAATCCATCCCGGTGGAAAAAACGGCTGGCGCGCGACTGATCGGCGCCACAGTGAACGGAACGGGAAGTTTATTGATGCGCGCCGAACGCGTCGGTGCCGACACCTTGCTCGCGCAGATCGTGCATATGGTGAGCGAGGCGCAGCGTTCACGCGCGCCGATCCAACGTCTGGCCGACGTGACGGCCGGCTATTTCGTGCCGACGGTGGTGCTGATCGCGCTCGCCACGCTGGCGGTGTGGGGGCTGTTCGGGCCGGAGCCGCGCCTGACGCATGCCGTCGTCAATGCGGTGGCGGTTCTCATCATTGCCTGCCCCTGCGCGCTGGGGCTGGCCACGCCAATGTCCATCATGGTTGGCACCGGGCGTGGCGCGACACTCGGCGTGCTGATCAAGAACGCCGAGGCGCTGGAAACCATGGAGAAGGTGAACACGCTGGTGGTGGATAAAACCGGCACATTGACCGAGGGCAAGCCGAAACTGGTGTCTATCATTCCGCTGAATGGGTTCGAGGAAGGCGTCGTGCTGTGGCTGGGTGCTAGCCTGGAACGCGCGAGCGAACACCCGCTGGCGGCGGCCATCGTCAATGGCGCGCAGGAAAGGGGCATCTTGCTCACAGCAGTGAATGAATTCCGTTCGTTCACCGGCATGGGCGTGACGGGGACGGTTGAAGGCAGCGCGGTCGCGCTGGGCAACCTTAAATTGTTCGCGGAATTGCACATTGATGCAGGCGAATTAGTCGCCCGTGCCGAGGCATTGCGCAGCGACGGCCAGACCGTGATGCTGTTGGCAATCGACGGCAAGGCCGCAGGATTAATCGGCGTGGCCGACCCGGTCAAGGAGTCTACAGCGGAAGCTATTCGCGCCCTGCATGAAGAAGGCGTGCAGGTCATCATGCTCACCGGCGATAACCGCGTCACGGCGGAAGCAGTAGCGAAAAAACTGGGCATTGACCGCATCGAGGCGGAAGTGCTGCCGGAACAGAAGGCAGACATCGTCAAGCAGCTGCAGGCCGAGGGGCGCATCGTGGCGATGGCGGGCGATGGCATCAATGATGCACCGGCTCTTGCGCAGGCACAGGTTGGCATTGCCATGGGCACTGGCACTGACGTGGCGATGGAAAGTGCTGGCATTACCCTGATTAAAGGCGATCTACGCGGCATCGTGCGCGCGCTGCGCCTCTCGCGCGCGACAATGAAGAACATCCGCCAAAACTTGTTCTTCGCTTTTATCTACAACGTACTCGGCATCCCGGTCGCGGCTGGTGTGCTGTACCCGTTCTTTGGTTTGCTGCTGTCACCCATTATCGCTGCAGCGGCTATGAGCTTCAGTTCGGTGTCGGTGATACTTAATGCACTCAGGTTGAATCGGGTGAAGATATGACCTTTGCTGAGATACGCAATGGCTGATTGCTGTAACGACAAGGCATGCGATATAGACGCACTACATAAACATCAAAGTTCAAGATTAATGATCGTGCTGGCTATCAATGCCGTTTTGTCCGTCATCGAACTTACGGAGGGACTGATTGGACACTCCACTTTGCTGGTGGCCGACTCGCTGGATATGCTGGGCGATTCATACTATTTGCGGCTGGTGCGTTATCGGCAAATGTATGAGGGTTTTATGTGTCAGCGTAATCCTGAGCTACAGTGGAGCCATAAGACCGCCCATCAGCTTCATGTTGACCGTCTGCTATTGGGAAGCGCGAGTGTCTCAAATGGGTTAGCAAGCGACGGTCGATCACCATCAAGCACTTAGTTTTGAACGTCCGCTGTCAGGAGTGAAGCGGACAGCCCCTCAGAACATTCAAACAGCCTTCTCAGCATTTCCCCACCGTCTCTTATGGCCGAATTGCCGCCAATACTGACCTTAAGTCTTTGCAGCCTATGGGCTACAATGTAAATGCAGTATTCATAGAGTGCTACTTAAAACACCGTGAACAATCCTAGGAGGATTAATTGTGGCCAATCTTACTTCAATGTTGAAGGATGAGATCTCGCGAATTTCTCGCAAAGAAATGCGTGGAGAGACTGACAAACTCAGGAAGACATCCACTCAATACCGCTCAGAAATCGCGTCACTGAAGCGGCGTGCATCATCTCTTGAGCTGCAAGTTGGCCGATTGGAAAAGCTCGTTTCAAAATTGGCTGGTGAAGCGCCCTCCTCCGAGCCTGCGAGCAAACCGCGTTTTACAGCGAAGGGATTCAAGTCCCATCGAAATCGTTTGGGTTTGAGCGCAGAAGCAGCCGGCTCCCTTCTTGGAGTGTCCGCACAGACCATCTACAGTTGGGAGGCTGGTAAGTCGAATCCGCGAGCTTCACAAATGGAAAGGGTCGTAGCTTTAAGGGCGCTGGGGAAGCGAGCGGCCGCTGAACTGCTTAACCGTTGAAGATGCTCTATGGGGGTATAGCCCCCATAGGGACTAACCAAAAACGCCCTTCCGAAAAATCGATATAACGTTCGTTCCGGCGAATTCCTTGTGCGCTTCAGTCATCTCGACAGAGCGCTTGATCAGATCTCCGAAAGAGCCAGGAATCTGCTCCCCCTCCAAAAGGCCGGCAATCTCGTCCTGGATGTGCTTGGGCGTTCGCCGGATGGCGTGAGCCATTCTTTCTGGACGCACCAGTCCGTCGATCATCTCTTCCGTGTTTTGTTGTTGCTCATCCATGGTGTCGCGCTCTGTAGTGTGATGCTTCGATTGTATTTCAGAACACAGCTTTGCAGACGCCTGTATATGCAGGGTATTGGGATGTATTGAACGGTTGCTTGTACTACCTGCTACTTTATCCGCGAAAAGTGCAATTCCTGATAATAAGGATTATCAGGAATGCGGGTTGCAGCGCCATCTGTTCACTACCATTCATCTTTTCTGATATTCTGCCAACTGGCTGGATTGAAGCCTGCTGCCCACCTTGGCATACCCGGACGGGACAATCATCACAAAATTAGCATTCGAGATTCCTTTCATGCGGGTCTCAGCAGTGGGCACTGAATTTCCGCGCTATTGATAGGAGTTTAACAATGCGTACACAAATCATCATTACTTCGGCATCCGTCGAAAAGCTCAAGCAAAAGGCACGAAAGCTCAAAAGGGAAAGCGGCATTTCTCACCATGAAGCTTTGGATCTCGTAGCCAAAGAGGTTCACTTCAATCACTGGCATCATGTTGCCGAATCAGCAACGGCATTCGAACCAACCGAACGGGCGTACTACTTCGGCGTGATCATTGCGATGGATGTTAAAGATGCGATGGACTTCCGTGATCCATCTGGCAGATTCGTTGAAGATTCATCTGCGTTCGCACTTTGCGCTGATGACATATACAGATATATCCGCGAAGCAGATGAAGACTCCGACATGCTTGCTACTGATCCTCACTACGAAGAGGACAGGCTGGAATGGATGGAAGAAGGGCTGATGAATTTTGTATTCTTCCGATACACGGCTTCAACCGTTCCTGGAAGCGTGGATGAAGTCGCGGGGATTGTTGACGAGTGCTCGTTCTGGCCTCCTGAATTCATCTGGTACAAAAACTCCTTCCAAGAGTGGTGAAAAACGACTCATGGCGATGATTAAGGTAAAGGCATCGGTTCGTTCAATATGATTCCGATTGCTTCACTATAAACGGGCATCATTAAAAGATGCCCGTTTTTCTTATGGCAGATCCTCGCAGCCGAAAGCAGTCGATCAGAATGCAAGGAAATGATGGCTGCTTTACGCAGGAATCCGAACTGCTTTATGCGTCACTGATAACCAATTCTTGCAACAGATTTAAGGGTCACAACAGGCAGGTCCCTGTATATCGAGGGCTTGTTCCCGTCCCGCTTGCGTGTCTCCGCAGCCTGCCTGACCCCGCTTTCCGGATCCTGAAGCGCCTTCTGCAACTGTTCTTCACTCAAATCGCCGCAACGTACTGCCACTTGCCTGATTCCCTCGTCATGGTGGGAAAGCATCATATCCAGGTGCGTAGGAAACATACATGCCACAGAAAGATTGAGCTTACCAGCCGCCCAATGAACTCCAGAATCGAAAGCATAATCCGGCAGCCGGGATTCAATCTCGCGTTGTGCTACGGACAGATTTGAGAGAACACGACCGGTCAGGAGTTGGCCATCTGAAATGCTTGCCGCTGTAACAGCGCAGAGATGGGGCGTATGGCTTTCCATGCGTTGTAGTTTCTCGAAAAGCATCTCTGCTGTCTCTTGGGCGGACAATAGTTGGTCGATGATGACTTTCAGGTTTTCTTTCTGAGACGGCATGGCTATCCCTTGAAGTTCAATTTACGTTAGAGGACTTGCTTGATAACGAGAGCAACGTTTATCCGTGCATCGCGCTAGTAACTCAAGGATGCGGGCTGTCATAATCGACGCGCGCACGCAGTTCTAGACCGGCCTTGAAGCGCGGGACGTATTTGCCGGGAACGGGAACTGAGACTCCGTTCTTGGGATTGCGTCCCATCCGCGGAGGGCGGTAGTTAAGGCAGAAACTGCCGAAACCGCGGATCTCAGTTCGCCCTCCCCTGGACATGGTGTCAGCCATGGCATCCAAGATAATGGTGACTGCCAGTTCTGAATCTTTGATGGTGAATTTCGGAAAACGATCAGCCAGTTTTTTTATAAGTTCAGAGCGCGTCATTTTATTGAACTGCCAGCTTAGGTTAGTTTGAGTGATACTGATACTTCACCACATGCCCCGAGGCGACTTTTTATACCTTCGGATCTGGGCACTCTTGGCCAATCCATTCATCGTACTGTTCCGGTGAAATCATGTCGACCTCTCCGGACTTTGCTCTCATCTTGTAAGTGAGGGAGTAAGACGAGGATAGACTTTCAAGAAGATTGACCATGTATCTTTTTCGTTCGGACTTTGACCATGCGCAGAATTGAGCCGCCCTGCTCCCAATCTTTTCTTCAAGCACGGGAGATTGTGGATCGAGTTGCAGCCACCTATCTTTTATCAATGGCGCGAGGCCTTCAAAGTCATCCTGCAGCGCATTTTCAATTACCCACTCAAGCGCGTACGTGATGGCCTGATGCTTTTTTCCAGAGTCTATGAAGGCAAGTGACGTTCGCAATATGCGATGTTGGGCTAACAATACTGGCCATAAAATCTTAACGCCGTATTGAACGCCCTGCTCTTCAAAATTCCTCGGTGGCTCGATAATCTCGCGCTGACGTTCAAATGCCTTTCTAACGTCATACGCAAGGCCAATAAAAAACCCTTCAACATCACGAATCAGCAGAGAACGCTCATTCACATCATGGATGACTTCATGCAACACCTTCAGCGTGCCATAGTCACCAATCAGCATGATTCCACCGTGATTCTTCAGCAGTCTGTAACTTAGCACTGGATTAACTCTCTTGAATTGGCGACAACAACGCAGCTCGCGTGTCTTCTATTCGCATTTACTTTCGTCATTCCAACTGCTAGTCATTCAGTGTCTGGATGTGATGCAGCCCAATCATGGGCGACTTGGACTACATCATCGATGTCGTATCCCATGTGTTCGCCAGAGACGAACATCTTCGCGGTCGCAGCCGCATACATCACGGCTTCTGAAATCATAAGAGCACCAGGCTCATTACCCTCGCGGATCAGGTCGCCCAACCGCTCACGCGCCTCCAATATCTCGCCAAAGTGCATGAGGCGGCTCAGATATGCTTGATGATTCTTAGCTTCCAATTCGTTCAATTGCCCCTTGGCTGCCAGCATGCCACGATTAATCGGCATGTCCGAAAAAGAGTATTGTTTTCCATTCATCTCAAGAATCGGACGCGCACTTGGATTTTCTACTGGCATGGTCATCCTTGCAGCAGCCTGATAGGTCTGAGATACAAACTTAAATATCTCGAAATCGACAGGCAGTAACATGCCATTGAGCCAGTTGTCATTTTGCGGCGACTTTTCTGGCGCGATTGTCTTGCGCGTATGCTCACCCATCAACTTTTTCCCTTATAGTGCGTCTTGCCAAGTTAGTCAGGGCCGCCAATACAAAAATGGAGAGGAGGCCCCTATATGAAACGTTACTCCTATTTTTTCCCGCCGTTCACTGCGGCTTTCAGAGTAGCACCAGCCTTGAACGCCGGAGCCTTGGAGGCCTTGATCTTCAACTCTGCGCCGGTAGCAGGATTGCGGCCGGTACGTGCTGCGCGCTTGCGAACTTCAAACGTGCCGAAGCCAACCAATGCAACGTTGTCGCCCTTCTTCAGTGCGCCGGTGATGATTTCGATCAGTGCTGCGATGTTGCGATCTGCATCCGCCTTGCTGCTGCCGGTCTTGTCTGCCAGTGCGTCAATCAATTCCTTACGGTTCATGTTTTACTCTCCTACGTGGTGGTTAATGAAACGGTACGCTGCAATTCTCAATGAATCATTTTGTCTGCATCGCCGCTCTTCAGCGATTCTGACACAGCCTTCGCATCCTCAAGCATAAGCTTCAGATCTTCTTCGGCCAGCTTGTATTTTTCCAGAATCTGGGCCATATCCAGTGCCTTCTTGACCACGATCAGTTCGACCCGATGGATGCTCTCATACTTGTCCGCAATGTTCTTCAGCAGTACATCGAGCTTTTTCTGGTCGAAAGATAACCCATCAAATCCCCATAGCCGCGCGCTGATCTAAGTGCAGCGGCACCCCACGCGGTTTCCTCCTTGGAGCGGTTGTCCGACGTCAGCCCGGAACGGGCTGCTGTATCTTGGCGAGCTGCGCGTACGGGCTGACATCCGACAACCCTTAACCAAAGCTGCCGCAAAGACATCTTCTGAACATGTCCGGTATATAGCTGCGTCTTCAGTCACACGGGGTAGATGACAATCCGAACACCAAAACATCGTAAAAAGAATGAAGTACAATTTTAGGTAATGTAGGCCAAGTGGGCTAAAGAACGGCGTTTGCGTTCGGATTCGACCAGCCCGATGGCATATCCCACCAGCCTCTCGGTCATCATTTCACGCGCCCGCTGCCCCTCGATCAGCTTCGGGGCGAAATTATCAAGTTCCATTCGGTTATGGAAATAGAAGGTCGCCAAACAGGTCAGCGCGATGGTCATGCAATCCAGCTCCGTGTCCGGCTTCTCCAAGCCGAACTCGCGGCACAGCATCGTCTGCAGCTTACCGAGACTGGGGAGTAACGTCCGCATCATGGCATCGTCCAGCACGCCACTTGGCTCGACAACTTCGCGCGCGTGCAGCCGCATGAACAATTGCAGCTTCGGGGCTTCTTCAGTTCCCACCGGGAAAAAACATTGGAAAAAAGCGCGTAGCCCGTTTTCTAACGAGACATGTTCTATGTCTAGCGTATTAAATGTATTGCACTCGTTCAGGAAAGTCAGGCGAAACACCTCGCGGTACAGTTCGGCCTTGTCGCCATAGTAATAGTGGATAGAGGCCAGATTGACCTCGGCGCGCCGACAAATTTCGCGTGTAGTCGCTGCGTGGTAGCCGACTTCAGCGAACACCTCTGTCGCCGACCGCAGCAAACGCCAGCGCGTCTCTTCCTGCGCGGTCGGATGCTGTCCCGGCAAGCACTGCGCGGCTTGCACTAACAGGGGGCTGGATTTTGTTTTAGCGCTCATGTTCGTTCTGGGATCTTTGCAAGAACATCCCCTTTAGATGCACAATTTTCGGAGTGTTTACGCCCGGTTTTATCTAAGTCTCCATCAACTCCTTTGACTCAAAGAAGCGTTGGGATCTTCGCACAAACATGCACGCAGTTCTATTAACTGGTGCTTTCCAAACATGGCTATTCATCATCATCAAACTTTTGGCGCGGCGGGTTGCCGTCGTACACCAAGTTCTGTCGGTGCATTAAATATGCATCCCGAATAAAACTGTAGCGATTGATGATCGCATCATCCAGCACTTTCTCTTGCTCCAAAAGGCCGGCACGTGTGTCCAAACCTTCAAGCGCCCAAGCGCTATTACGCGTCGGAACATGCTTGGTGTTGCTGATGACACTAAGGTAGCTATCCGTGTAGCGTCCAGTTCCATCGCGGATAGAACTCGGCCCCAGAATGGGCAATACCAAATATGGGCCACTCGGCACTCCCCAGTAGCCGAGCGTTTGGCCGAAATCTTCGTTGTGTTTTTCCAGGCGGTCAGTGATGTTTATCAAGCCGAACAGACCAAAAGTGGAATTGAAGACCACGCGTGCACCATCGCTGGCAGCTTGCTTGAATTTCAATTGCAGCAGGTCGTTAGCGGTAACCACCACATCGTCCAGATTGGAAAAGAAGTTGCCTACCATGATCTTCACGGGACTGGGTACGACCTTGTCATAACCCTGTGCAACCGGTTTGACCACGGCCTGGTCAAGCTTGTCATTGAACTTGTATACACCACGATTGAACGATTCGAACGGGTCTTCTTGTGGCGTGCTTGCAGTGGAATTTATGGTGCCGCAACCTGCCATTAGCAGACTTGTTAGTAGCATGTACATCGCATTAAAGCGATCACTTTTGGCGTGGTGAACACAGGGCATTTTTAACTTACTCCATTCTAATGACCAACGGTAGTCGCATCGACAACACAGGTCGGCTTCGGTGCCAGAAAGATGAAGAACTGGCGGGATACAGTCCCGCCTTTCTAGACGAAAGCGCGGTTGGAAGAATTAAGTCCGCTCGCCGTTCGACAGACCAGAGACATGCCGCTTTGGGGTTTCTGATGTTTCCGCCCCCCCCTCTCCCACGCGCAGGAGAGGGGCGGAGGATTCTTCTGAGCTTCCCTAGTTCTGCTTGCTTTCCTGCCAGCCGCCGCCCAGCGCCTTGAACAAATCGGCCACCGCCGCGCGTTGCGCGCGCTCGGCTTCGAAGCGGTTGAGGTCGGCCTGCAACTGATTGCGCTCGACATCTAGGAATTCCGTGCGGCTGCCGCTGCCCACTTGCAGGCGCAATTCCGCCTGCTTGCTGGCCGTGGCCAGTGCCTGGCTGCGCATGGCCTCCGCCTCCAGCACCTTGCGCGCGGCCGACTGCGCAGCCAGAGCGTTACGCACGTCGCCGAAGGCGGCAGCAACCGCCTGCTGGTATTGCAGCAACGCCTGGTCGCGGCGCGCCTCGCTGGCCTTCACGTTGCCGCTGATGCGGCCGGCATTGAAGATAGGTTGGCTGATACCTGCGGCGAACTGGAAGATGTCGGCGGGGCCGGTGAACAGCTTGGCCATGTCCACGCTCTCGCTGCCCAAGTAGCCGGTGAGGCTGATGGAGGGGAAATATTGCGCACGTGCTTCGCCGATGCGCGCGTTCTGCGCGATGAGCTTCTGCTCCGCCGCTTTCAGGTCGGGCCGTCGCAGCAGCAGTTCGGCGGGCAGACCGTCCGGCACATACACCGCGTTGAGCGTGGGCGTGCCGTGCTCCAGTTGCACGTTCATCACCTCGCGCGGCGAGCGACCGAGCAGCAGCGCAAGTGCGGTCTCCTGGCGCTGGCGTGCCAGCTCAATGTTGGCAAGCTGCGCCTGTGCCGTAGCGAGTTCAGCCTCGGCCTGATGCAGCTGGAACTCGGAGATCACGCCCAGTTCGAGACGCCTCTTCTCCATCACCAGCCGCTCTTCACGGTTGACCAGCGCGCGCTTCACCGTGTCTTCCTGCGCGGTGAAAGCCAGTAGTGCGAAATACTGCTGCGCCACCTGCGCGGTGAGTGTCAGGCGCACCGCATCGCGATTGGCCTCGGCACCGAACAGCTCTGCACGCGCCGCCTCGGAACTGCGGCGGTACTTACCCCACAGGTCGAGCTCGTAGCTAGCGTCCAGCGTGGCGCGCGTAGTGGTGTTGATGCGCGGTGCGGTCGCCGGGCGCGGGAATGAACCCGCGAGCGTGGCTTGGTTGCGGGTCTTGCTCAGGTTGGCGCTCACGTTCGGATACTGCGCGGACTCCGCGACATCGAGCTGAGCGCGCACTTCGAGCACGCGCGCTATCGCCACCTGCGCGTCGGCGTTGTGGGCCAACGCCTCATTTTCCAGCTTGTCGAGCACCGGATCGGCATACAGATTCCACCAGCGTTCGCTCGCCGCCTTGGCGGCTTTATCGCTGGCCTGCTGCGCCGCCCATTGCTCGGGCAGCTGCATCTCGGGGCGCTTGTAGTCCGGCCCGGCCGAGCAGGCGCCCAGCAATGCGGCGGAAACCAGCACCATGAGTTGTTTGTTCATACGCTTGTCACTCATGGTCTTGCTCCTGCGGAATGGCTGGTTTAGTGGGGAAAAGGCGGCTGATGACCACGTAGAACACCGGTATCAGGAACACCGCGATCACGGTCGCCGCGATCATGCCGCCCATCACGCCGGTACCGATGGCATGGCGTCCGTTGGCGCCCGCGCCGGTGGAGATGGCCAGCGGCAGCACGCCGAGGATGAAAGCAATGGAGGTCATCAGGATGGGTCGGAAGCGCAGGCGGCATGCTTCCAGCGTGGCCTCGACCAGCTCGTGTCCTTTTTGTTGCAGCTCGCGCGCGAACTGGATGATCAGGATCGCGTTCTTCGCCGACAGACCGATGATAACGATGAGGCCGACCTTGAAGTACACGTCGTTGGGCAGGCCGCGCATGGTGACTGCGGCCAGCGCACCGAGGATACCGATCGGCACAACCATGATGACAGCAACCGGCACGGTCCAGCTTTCATAAAGCGCGGCCAGACACAGGAACACCGCGACCAGCGAAAGACCGAACAGGAACGGTGCCTGCACGCCCGAACTGCGTTCCTCACTGGAGGTGCCCGACCATTCGAAGCCGAAGCCGGGCGGCAACTGCGCAGCCACTTCTTCCATCGCTTTCAGTGCATCACCGGTGCTACGCCCCGGTGCGGGGCTGCCAGCGATTTTCACCGAGGGGATGCCGTTGTAGCGGTCGAGCTTAGGCAAGCTGACCGCCCAATGCGCCGAGGCGATCTCGGACAGCGGCACCATGCCGCCCTGCGCGTTGCGCACCGGGATGCGTAGAATCCGCTGCGGCGTTGACCGCACGCCCGCTTCGGCCTGCATCTGCACGCGCAGGATGCGGCCCTCGCGCACAAAGTCGTTGATGTAGGCGACGCCGAGCGTGGATTGCAAGGTCTCGTTCAGATCGGCCATCTCAATGCCCAGCGCGCGCGCTTTCAGGCGGTCGATGTCCAGCTGCAGCTGCGGTGCGGGCTCCTGACCTTCCGGGCGCACGCCGACCAGCGCGGGATGCTGGCTGGCGATGCCCAGCGCCATGTTGCGCGCTTCCATGAGTTTCTCGCGCCCTTGGCCGGAGCGATCCTGCAGGCGGAAATCGAAACCGCCAACAGCAGCCAGCTCGGGAATGGGCGGCACGTTGATGGCGAAGATGAACGCCTGCTTGATGCGGAACAGCGCCATGTTGGCCTTCTTCACCAGTGCGGGCGCGGAGCTATCCTTGTCGGGACGTTCATCCCAGTCCTTGAGGCGCACGAAGGCGATCGCCGCGTTCTGCCCGCGACCGAAGAAAGAGAAACCGAGCACGCCGATGACATGATCGACCTCTGGCTGCTTGAGATAGAATTGCTCGACCTGCGACAGCACTTCCTGCGAACGCTCGCGCGAGGCACCGGCCGGCAGCTGCACGATGTTGATAAAGTAGCCTTGATCCTCTTCCGGCAGGAAGCTGCTGGGCAGATGCAGGAACAGCCAGCCCATGCCCGCCAGCAGCGCGGCGTACACCAGCATGTAACGGCCGGTACGCTTTACTACGTTGGTCACACCCGCTTTGTAATGCTGTGTTGTGCGATTGAATAGGCGATTGAACCAGCCAAGGAAGCCCGACTTCGGCACCATCTCGTGGCCGGCATCGTTACGCAGCAGCGCGGCACACAGCGCCGGCGTGAGCGTCAGCGCCATCAACAACGAGAACAGGATGGTGAGGATCAGCGTGACCGCGAACTGTTTGTAGATCGCGCCGACTGCACCGCCGAAGAACATCATCGGTACGAACACCGAACACAGCACCAGCGTGATCGCGATGATGGCGCCGAAGATCTGGCTCATCGCCTTGCGCGTGGCTGCGCGCGGCGACAGGTTCTCTTCGGTCATGATGCGCTCAACGTTCTCCACCACCACGATGGCGTCGTCCACCACGATACCCACCGCCAGCACCATGGCGAACAGCGTCAACGTGTTGATTGAATAGCCCACGGCATACAGGCCCACCACCGCGCCGATCAGCGCGACCGGCACCACGATGGCGGGGATGAAGGTGGCGCGCAGGTTGCCGAGGAATAGCCAGATGACGAGGAACACCAGCACCATCGCTTCCGCCAGCGTCTTCACTACTTCGCTGATGGAGATCTCGACGAACTTGGAAGTGTCATACGGCACCAGCCAGTCCACCCCCTTGGGGAAAAACTTGGACAATTCCTCCATCTTGGCTTTCACCGCTTTGGCTGTGTCTAGGGCGTTGGCCGAAGGTGACAGGCGGATGGCGATGGCCGAGGCAGGCTGACCGTCGATGCGCGCGGTGATGGAATAATCCTGCGCGCCCAATTCCACGCGCGCCACGTCCTTCACGCGTACGGTGGAACCATCGGGGTTGGCGCGCACGATGACGTTGCCGAATTCATTGGTTGAGGACAGGCGGCTCTTGGTGACAATCACCGCATTCAGCTGCTGGCCGGGCAAGGCGGGCAACTGGCCGAGTTCGCCGGTGACCAGTTGGGTGTTCTGTGCCCGTACCGCGCGGCTGACATCGCCCGGCGTCAGGCCGTAGGCATGCAGTTTCTCCGGCTTCAGCCACAGGCGCATCGAGTATTCGGTGCCGAACATCATCGCCTCCCCCACACCCGGCACGCGGCGGACACTCTCCAGCACATTGGCGGCGGCATAGCTGCCGAGCGCCACGTTGTCGCGGCTTTTGTCCGGCGAGATCAGCGCGACGATCATGAGGAAGTTGCGCGCCGATTTCACGACGGTCACACCGACGCGGCGAACTTCCTCGGGCAGGCGCGCCTCGGCGCGCTTGACGCGGTTCTGCGTTTCCACCGAGGCCACGTCGAGATCGGTGCCCGCCGCGAAGGTCAGCGTGATGGTGCCGATGCCCTGTTCGGAGGACGACTCCATATAGAGCAGATTCTCAATACCATTGAGTTCCTGTTCCACCAGCGCAACAGCGGTCTCCTCCACCACTTGTGCCGATGCGCCCGGATAGGCGAGCGTGATGGCCAGGGCGGGTGGCGCGACTGCCGGGTAGGAGGCGACCGGCAAGTTGCGCAGTGCCAGCACACCGCTCAACAGGATAATGATGGCGATGACCCATGCAAAGATGGGCCGGTCGATAAAGAATTTTGCGATCACGGTTTACCTCTATTTCTTCTCGGCTGGAACGGGAGCTGCGTCCGCTACAGTTTGCAGCGGCACCGGTTTCACCACGCTGCCGGGACGAGCTTTCTGCAAGCCGTTCACGATCACCTGCTCGCCTCCCTGCAGACCGGAACTGATGACGAAATCGGTGCCGGCCATATTGCCGACCTTCACCGGGCGCGGACCAACCTTGTTTTCTGCATCTACCACCATCACGAATTGGCCCTGCGTGCTCATCATTACCGCACTCTGAGGCACTCTGATGGCGTTTTCGGCCAGCGCTTCGGGGAAGCGGATGGTCACGAACATACCGGGCAGAAGTTCATGCTCGGGATTGGGGATCTCGGCGCGCATGGTGACGCTGCCCGTAGACGGATCGGCGGCCATGTTGGTGAACAGCAACTTGCCTGGCAGTGGATAGATGCTGTCGTCTTCCAGCACCAGTTCGATGCTGGTTGATGCGCTGCGTTTGAGGGCGCCTGATTTGACCGCTTTTTGCAGACGCATGATGTCGGACTCGGTCTGGGAGAAGTTCACATACAGTTTGTCGGTCTGTTCGATGGTGGCAAGTAGCGTCGCCTCACCACGCCCGACCAATGCACCCTCGGTCACCATCGAAAGGCCAATGCGACCGGAGATCGGCGCCGGCACGCGGGTGTTGTCCCAGTCTTCGCGCGCTTTCGAATAGGCCGCTTCGGCTTGTTTGAACCTTGCCTCGGTCTGGTCGTATTCTTGCTGACTCACCACTTTAGCTTCGAGCAGTTGTTTAGCGCGTTCAAGGTTCTGTTTTGCCAGCGACAGATCTGTTTGGGCCGCTTCGTAATTGCTGCGGTAGTTGCCGACGTCGATCTGATACAGCGGCTGACCTGCCTTCACGTCACTGCCTTCCTCGAACATTCGTTTCTCGACAACACCCTCCACGCGTGCACGCACCTGCGCGGTGCGGTAAGCGTGCAAGCGACCGGGCAGTTCGTTGGTGAGCGTCACTGGAGCAGACTTAACAATGATCACCCCGACTTCGGGCGGGGGCGGTGCCGAGCCGGCGACCGGTTTCTTCGGCTGTTCGCCCCCGCCGCAGCCGCTCAGCAGCAGCAGCAGCGCCAGTGTCAGGCTGCTCAGCGTAGTTCCAGTGAAGATTTGCGAGTTGTTGCGTGTCATGTCGATTCTCCGTTCCTGTGATCGGTGGCGATTGCTGTTGTGATTCATTTGACGTTCACCCGCTGCAGTCCAGCGAGCGAAAATTCGGCGATGTGATTGGCTGTCGTTTCGATCTCGTCAGCGTCGTATTCCAGCTCCGGATACACGTGCCGGTTTATTTCCCGCGCGTTTCGGTAATAGGTGCACTGTCCGAAGATGCTGAACACACAGAGGCGCACCTTCCCGGGCGCGACCGCGTCGCCCACGATCTCGCGCACCAGCCCAGCCAAGTGTTCGTGCAGCGGAACCATGATCTCCCTGGCGATGCTGTCGAGCGCCGGTGACGGCTCCAGCAGTTCGCGCATGATCAGCTGGCTGTGTGGCGTGCAGCCGCCATCCATCAGGCGGGTCATGAATTCACGAATGAAGCGGGTCAGGCGCATCTCGGCGCTGTCCCCCTCGCGGCTCGTCCCGATCAGGTTCACGATCGGCTCCAGTTCCAGGGCGGCCATGAACAGCGCTTCCTTGCCGTTGAAGTGATAGTTCACCGCCGCGACGTTGACCTCGGCGCGGCGACAGATCTCGCGCACCGTTGCGCCCTTGAAGCCAAGTTCGGCGAACACTTCGCGCGCAGCGGCCAGCAGCCGGTCGCGTGTGGTTTCCTGGAAGTCGGTCGAGTTTTGCGGTGTGTTCATTTCAGCCCTGCTCTGATTGCGAATTCAAACTAGCGTATCAAACACTTGCTTAAATTGCAATCAAAGGGATGCCAGCAACGGCATCAGGGCACCGTCTTACTCGGGGGCTTTCGGGGAAAGTGCGTGTTAATACAGCTCGTTTCGTCTGGAGCTAGCGATCTGGACGGCCAGTTGCACGGCCTGCTTGAGCGGCAAGTCTTTGAGCACGAGCTTCAAGATACGCTCGGTCTCGGCATCTATCGCGCCAGTTTCCAGCGGGGCGCCGGAAACCAGCAGCACGAATTCGCCGCGTAGGTTGTTTGGGGGCGCTGTTGAGCCAGACCAGCGCTGCGCTGGCAGCGATGGATGGCTCTCGAACAGTTTGATGATCTCGGGCTCCTCCCCGAACACCGCCTGCAGACCTCACATGCGGCGCTTAGTAGAACACAAGGGATAGAGATGTTCTGCCAGCGCCTGCAGTGCGGTGCGCGCAGCCCGGAAACTGACAGCGCCGTTACTGCAGCACTTGTGCCGAGGATGACGTGGAAACCAGCCGCGGCATGGCCTCGACCAAGCCGATCTCCAGGGTGAATAAGCGATATGGTCCTTGCCACCTATACCGGCCAGCGGCTTTCGGAAAGTCCCGGCTAATTCGCCGTCAGGCGTTTGGCAATCTGGGCGACATGCCGCCCCTGGAAGCGTGCGATCTCCAGTTCATTCTCGCTCGGCATGCGCTTGCCATCGCTACCGGCCAGGGTCGAAGAGCCGTAAGGCGAGCCGCCGGTGATCTCCGTCATCACTGTGAGGCCAGTGCAGGAATACGGCACGCCGACGATCACCATGCCATGATGCAGCAGCGTCGAATGAAAGGAGGTAATCGTCGTTTCCTGTCCGCCGTGCTGCGTGCCGGTGCTGGCGAAAACGCTGCCGACCTTGCCGATCAACGCGCCGTTCATCCACAGCTTGCCGGTCTGGTCCAAAAAATTGCGCATCTGGGCGGCCATGTTGCCGAAACGGGTCGGCGTGCCGAAAATGATTGCGTCGTAATTACCCAGCTCTTCGGTGGTTGCGATGGGCGCCTTCTGGTCCAGCTTCACGCCCATGGCGCGAGCCCGGTCTTCGGGTATGATTTCCGGCACACGCTTGATCACTGCCTCCACGCCGTCCACCTGGCGCGCTCCCTCGGCGATGGCATCCGCCATTATTTCGATATGCCCATACATGCTGTAATACAAGACGAGTGCTTTTGCCATGACAAGACCTCCTGTAGTTTGAGTATTAACGTGACCAGAAAACACAATTAACACATGCGATACATCGGCAGTTGCGGTACGGCGATGAAACCCGGCAGGCCAGTCTTAACCGGTGATGCTTCACCGGCTTGAATGCCGCGATAGTCCGGACAACCTGCGCTCATACGACACAGCGCGCGGCGGAATCAACTGGAAACATACTATAACCAAAGCACACCGTTAACAATAATCCAAATACCATATTCGCCCGGCCGGATGCAGTGCTCAACGGAAGCGGCGCTATTTCCGCATGGAGGGTGATGGACGGTGAACTTTTAATTCGTGGTAAACCGTGGTCCCCTATTAGCCATTCCCGCGCGCCGGTCGAGCGCTAGCCTAGTGCCGGTTTCACTGTCGGCGCACACGCGGTGCAGCAGCGCCAGTGGCCGTAGCGGATGCGGGAAATCTGGGCGCGCCGCCCGGCGCACCCAGACCATCTAGCAACGCAGGCGTTGGGCATAGCGCCCGATTGGCATGAAGTTGAACTTTACATCAGCTGGTGGCGCTATCGGATCGTGACTTCGTGGGGCTGGGCGAATCGTCGCTTCCTGCCGCGCTCATCCAGGCAAACATGGACGCGCGCATCGCATCTTCCACCGACATGTCGATCGGTTGCGTCCAGTCACGCGGCACAAATACCGTGTAGCCGCCGATCATGTAACCCATCGGCAGATAAACTGCCACGCGGTCACCTTGCAGAAAGCCCGCAGGCAGGTCGTCTACATGCTGGCGCGTGATCAGTCCCACTATTTCGACATCCTGCCCCGGCATTTTGAGGATCACCACCATTTGCTGGGCGGATTTGCTGCGCTGGGGTGAAAAATAATCGGCGAAATTTTTGAGTGAAGAATAAATGCTTTTGACCACAGGAAGGTTGGTGAAGGGTAGCTCCACCAGTGACAGCAGCTTTCCCGCACCGCGTTGCGACACTACAAAACCGAGTAAAAGTATGAGCGTGACCCCCAGCAGCAAGCCCATGCCCGGCACATAAAACTTGCCGATGAATGGCCGTATCGCCTGCATAGACACCGACTCGCTCCAGCGCAGGAACATATAGAGCAGATAGACCGTTAGCCCGAGTGGCAAGGCGGTAATCAAACCCCGAAAAAAATACTGGTAAATGAGTTTGGTCAATTTTACTTCCTAATAGGGTTGAGCCTGTATTTCAATGTCGTCCGCCTAACAGTAGGCATGCCAGTGCCTGAAACGGCCCGCAAGGGCTGAATCCGGACCACAGATTCAGCCTTATGGCTATGGGGGTTTGTTCGGTAAAGAAAGTGGCCATGCAGGCTTCAGTCCCGTGGTTCATAGCCGTTTACAACCCTGTCGCCCAATGGTTAAGGATAGGAAATTCAACCAAACGTGTCCAAGTGTCCATGACCGCCGCACTGCGGTCAATGCCGATTTTGTCATTAAGAAAATCCGAATCTCACCTCACCCGCACGCGTAAAGGCAAAAATCCTTCCACCGCGCACTGAAAATTCTCCCCGCACCCGCCCGAACGCCCCCCCCCATGGGGAAGAATACTTTCCCGTCACCAGGCGATACGCTGATCGTACTCGAACTCCGGTATAGGCTGGGCGGTGGAAGCGCGCCACGGTGAGACCGAACGTCACCGATCCCGGCCGCGATGCCCTGCTCGAACCTTCCTTAATGCGATACTTTGGTAACATCGCTGCAGTCAATAAATCCCGGCAGCCATCAACTACAAGAAAGCCAATGTGAGAAAAATTATCCTGCCTCTTAGCCTCGTTATCCCTCTTTCTGCCCGTGCTGCCAATGTAGGTATGGAGCCGATCCCCGACCTACCCCTCAGTACGATTCCACCATTGGCAACGACGGAAGCAAAGCCGTCAACGCCGGTCTGGGAATTCTCGGTGGGGGGTGCAGTTTACGCGCCGCGCTATGAAGGCGCTGCCAATGATCGGTTGCGTTTCATGCCGAAGCTATAACGACGGCCACTTCTTCATGAGCCTGCTGCGCGGCATAGGCTACAATTTTTCCGAAGTGAGGAATGCATAGTCCGACGCAGCAACCACGCACCCGCGGTATCGAGCGCGGATATCGCCGAGCCGTCGATCGCCAGGTCTCCCTCGCCGGGCCAGGAAAGAACTTCCAAGCGCCTTTCGAGCCGGGCGATTCCCTGCACGGTCCATGCCCCCGCGCAGCGCACTTCGACAGCCGCCGTAGCGGACACCGACTCCGACTCGATCACCAGTTGGGCAATTTGCTCGTCTGTCATTGTCTCGGCAACTCCTGAGTGGACAGTGCTCGCAACGTAAGGCGCAGAAGGGGGAGTCCGTCCGTAGTTGGACGGAACCTCGGAAATTGAGAAACGCGGATCCGGCCGGCATCCCGATTTGATGCGGTTGGCCGCATGAAGCAGACATTGAGAGCTCTTGCTGATTGTCGGTCACTGTACGATTCATAGCGAGATCCTTTGCAAAAAGCTGGCCATCGAGGCTAGCTTTTCTGAACTGATAAATTATGGTCATCGGGGGGATGCATCAGAACAATGCTTTTGGCCTGGGCGCAAGAACACAAAAACCATCAACGCAATGAGGCTAAGGCAAGCAGCCACAAAAAAAGCACTCGCCGGATGCAACAACCACAACGCCCCAGCGATCAGCGATGCAGGTAGGTAAATGAGGCCGGTCACAAAATTGTAGAGGCCGATCGCAGACGCACGCCGCTCCAACTCGATATCTGCGATAAACGCTTTGCTTTGGGCTTCGTCGATTGAAAAGAACACGCCGTAGACGATGAACAAGACGATGATTTGCCATTGCATGGTCGCAAAAACGAAACCGATGCACATCAGAAAATAAATCAGGTAGCTCAACATGATCATACGTGCCCTTCCAACGTGATCGCCTAGCTTGCCTATTAGAGGTGCAGCAACGACAAATGCGATATTGAATAACGCATAAAGCAACACGATGTCCTTGACTGCAAAACCGACGCTGTGCGCACGCAACAGCAAAAATCCGAAACTGAAATAGGCCAGTGAAAACAGGCCTGCTGGAACAAGGTAGCGCTTAAATTCCGGGCTGAGGGTCTTCCAAGATTCAAACATGTTTTCGCGTTGGTGCTGAACTCCCGGCTGATCCTTGATAAGACTCAAGACGACGATGCTGAGCAAGGCGGGAACGAGTGCAACCCAGAACAAAATTCGGTAAGTCGAGACCCCCTCCCCAAGCCACAATAGCAGTCCGTACGCCACCAATGGACCAAGAACTGCACCAGACTTGTCGAGAGCCTTGTGCACTCCGAATGAATATCCCCTTGTGTCTTTGTCAGCCACTGTGGAAAGCCACGCATCACGCGGCGGTCCGCGGAAGCCCTTGCCCAGCCGCTCGATGACGCGAAAGATGCTCAGGCCCATAACTGAGCTGGAGATTAGCAAAATAATCTTGGCCAGCGTTGAGAAAGCATATCCAGAAAAAGCAAAAATTTTGCGCTTTCCAGTTCGATCCGACAACCAGCCAGCAAAGTAATTCAACGAGGACGCCGACAAGTCGGCAAATCCTTCTATCATGCCAAGCAATGCCGCCGATGCCCCTGCGATCGTAGTAAAAAAAATCGCGAAGACGGAAAAAATCATCTCAGAACTAAGATCCGTCAATAAGCTCACAAGACCCAGCTTGAGTACGTCAGGATTTACGCCAAATTTCTTATCTATAGGGTCATCAGATGACATAGGGTCTTCATGGCCACGCTAGCGGCTCGCGCTCTGTTCGATAGGATGTTATAAATAAACATATTGTATTCATAATTCCATCGTTTCGGGACTGCACCCTCAGTAATTCAACGCGGTAACTAATTGGTCAGCGCATCAAGCCATTTGGCTGATGCTCTTTCGAAAATGTGCCAGAGCGGCGACGAAAAACACCGCGCCGATAACGGTCAGCGCAAGCACTTGTGGCCAAACCACATCGAAACCGGCGCCGCGATAGAGGATGGCCTGGGCGGCTGCAACAAAGTGCGTGGTGGGCGCAACTTGCATGATGTTCTGCGCGAGGACTGGCATGCTCTCGCGCGGCGTGGCGCCGCCCGAGAGCATCTGCATCGGTAGCAATACCAGCATTATCAACAGCCCGAATTGGGGCATGTTGCGCGCCAGCGTCGCCATGAAAATACCCATAGACGTGGTGACGAAAAGGTGCAATGTGGCGACGATCAGGAACAGCGTCACCGAACCCTCAATCGGCACCTTGAGCGCCCACTGCACGATAAAGTTTAGCGAAAATGCGGTAGCCAGCAAAACGACCAGCCCCATAGCCCAGATCTTGCCCAGCATGATCTCGGCGGGGGTGACAGGCATCACCAGCAGGTGTTCGATGGTGCCGTGCTCGCGCTCGCGGATCAGCGCGGCGCCGGCCAGCACGATGGACAGCATGGTGACGTTGTTGATGATCTCCATCAGCGAGCCGAACCAGGCCCGCGTCAAGGCCGGGTTAAAGCGCATCCGCAAGGCTAGGTCGACCGGTGGCGCGGCACTGCCGCGATAGCGCTGGACGAATTCGTTGATTTCGCCCATCACGATCTGCTGGATGTAGCCGCTGCCGGTAAAGGCCTGGCTCATGCGCGTGGCATCCACATTGAGCTGGATAGCGGGCGTGCGCCCCGCCAGCACGTCGCGCTGGAAGTTCGGCGGAATATTGAGCGAAAAGGTATAGAGCCCCGCATCCAGGCCGGTATCGACCTCGGGCAGCGTTACTCGCGTTGGCGGCATGAATTCCGGCGTGCGAAGAGCAGAGGTGATGCGTGCCGATAGCGGCGAGTCGTCCTCGTCGACGATCGCGATCGGCACATTGCTCAACCCTTCCGGCATTGCAGTTGCGGCGATGTAGACCTGAAAGGTGAAGCTGTAGGCGATCAGCACCAGCATGATCGGGTCGCGCAGCAGGCTCCACAGCTCCTTGATGCCCAGACGGTAGATGTTGGACGCTCGGCTCATCATCATTTCTCCTGCTTTTTCAACAGGACGATCGACAGGCCGAGTATGAACAGAGCCGCCAACGCCATCGGCACGAATGCCGCTTGCAGATCGGCCATCCCCAGCGCCTTGTTGAACACGCCGCGACTGATGGTGATGTAGTGCGTGGCAGGGTAAATTTCACCGATCACCCGGCCGACACCTTCGAGCGTCGAGACCGGGTTGATCATGCCGGAGAACTGGATGGCCGGCAGCATGGAGCCAATCATGGCAAAGAACATCGCCGCGATCTGGCTGCGCGTAAAGGTGGAGGCGAACAGACCGAAGCCGGTGGAGAAACCGACATAGATCAGCGTCGCCAGCGTCAGGGTCAGGAAGCTGCCCTTGACCGGCACGTCGAACAGGGTCACGGCCAACAGGGTCAGCAGCAGAAAATTGAGCATGGCCAGCACGATATAGGGTAGTTGCTTGCCAATCAGGAATTCGCTACGCGTCACGGGTGTGACATAGAGATTGATGATCGAGCCCAGCTCCTTTTCACGCACTACGGATAGCGCGGTAAGCATGGCCGGGATCATCAGCAGCAACAGGGGAATGACGGCCGGCACCATCGCCGGCATGCTCTTCACATCAGGGTTGTAGCGAAAGCGTGTCTCGATGCTGGCCGCACCGGCGGTAATGTCCTGACCGAAGCGGGTTTTGGCGATATCGATCAACCAGCCCTGGTGCATGCCCTGCACATAACCCTGCACGGTTTCTGCCCGCTGCGGCATCGCGCCGTCGATCCAGGCACCGATCTGCACCGGGGTGCCGCGCTGTACATCGCGCGCGAAACCCGACGGGATTTCAATGGCCAGCGACAGTTCGCCACTGCGCATGCGCCGGTCGAGGTCGGCATAGTCGGCAATCGGCGGCCGCTCGACGAAATAGCGCGAGCCGGAGAGGTTCAAGGCATAGTTCTGGCTGAGGCTAGTCTGGTCGCGGTCCAGCACGGCGTAGCTAAGATCGTTCACATCCATGGTGATGCCGTAGCCCATGATGAGCATCAGGATCAGGCTGCCGAACAGCGCCATCACCAAACGCACCGGGTCACGCCGCAGTTCCAGCGCCTCGCGCAGGGTATAGCTGAAAGCGCGCGCAAAATCGAAGCCGCGGCGCCGCATCCGCGGGTGCGCCGATATGCCTTGAGGCGCGGCGGTCACGGTGTCGGGTATCGCCTCTGCTTCGACCGGGGCCGCGTCCTTCAAATAAGAGATAAAAGCTTCTTCCAGCGTCTTGGCACCGCGCTTTTTGACAATCTCCCCTGGCGCATCGCTGGCCAGCACCTGACCGTCATTCATCAGCGAAATGCGGTCGCAGCGCTCGGCCTCATTCATGAAGTGGGTCGAGATGAAGATCGTCACCTTGTCGGTGCGCGACAGATCGACAAGGAACTGCCAGAAGGCATCGCGTGCTACTGGATCAACACCCGAGGTCGGTTCGTCCAGGATCAGCAGCTCCGGCGCATGCACCAGCGCTACCGCCAGCGACAGGCGCTGGCGCATGCCGAGCGGCAATTTGTCGGGCATGGCATCCGGCACGCCGTCCAGCCCAAAACGAGCCAAAAGTTCGCTTACCCGCGACGGGATCGCCGATTCCGGCACGCTGAACAGGCGCGCATGCAGCACCAGGTTCTGCTCGACGCTGAGTTCGGAGTACAGCGAAAATGCCTGCGACATATAGCCGACGCGCCGACGCGTGGCGATGTCGCGCGCGTCCGCTTTCTGCCCGAACAACCAGGCTTCGCCCTCGGACGGCGGCAAGAGACCGGTGAGCATTTTCATGGTGGTGGTCTTGCCGCTACCGTTGGAGCCGAGGAAGCCGAAAATCTCGCCGCGGTGGATGCGGAAGTTGACGCGGTCGACCGCCGTGAAGTCGCCGAAGCGCATGGTCAGGTCGCGCGCCTCGATGGCAACATCCTCGCCATCGGCAAACGGCGGCACCACGACTGCCCGATGGCCGCGTTTTTTTTCTTCCGGCAGCAGCGCGATGAAGGCCGCCTCCAGCGTTGCAGTGCCGGTGCGTTCGCGCAGTTCCTTGGGCGACCCTGTGGCGAAAATCCGGCCCGCGTCCATCGCCACCAGCCAGTCGAAGCGTTCGGCCTCCTCCATGTAGGCGGTCGCCACCATCACGCTCATGCCCGGGCGTGCCTCACGGATATGGGCAATCAGCGACCAGAACTGAGTGCGCGCCAGCGGATCGACACCGGTGGTGGGCTCATCGAGAATCAGCATATCCGGGTCGTGGATCAGTGCGCAGCACAGTCCCAGTTTCTGCTTCATCCCGCCGGACAGTTTTCCTGCCGGACGATCGAGGAAAGCGTGGAGGCCCGTCGCTTTCGTCAGTTCATCGATGCGCCGTCTGCGTTCACCCGCATTGTGGCCGAACAGGCGGCCGAAGAATTGCAGGTTGTCTTCGACCGACAGGGCCGGGTAAAGATTCTTGCCCAAGCCCTGCGGCATGTAGGCAATGGCGGGGCAAACCCGGTTGCGGTGGCGTGCCGCACGCATATCACCACCCAGCACCTCGACCTCGCCTTGTTGCACCGCACGCGCCCCGGAAATCAGCGCCATCAGGCTGGATTTACCGACACCGTCCGGGCCGATCAGGCCCACCATACAGCCGGCAGGAATCTCCAGATCGATGGCATTCAGCGCCAACGTCTTGCCGTAGCGCAGGCTGACGCTGGTAAGGCGTGCGACTGGCACGTCGCCATGAATTGGACGGATTATCACTCAGCTACTTTCACCGTGAGCGATTGAGGCCATTCGGCCTGTGGGTTCAACTTGAGCCAAGCCACCCCGGGCAAGCCGGTTTTAATCTGCTTTACATGCCGCTTGAGTAGCTCCGGGGCGATGCGGGCTTTGACTCGAAACATCAGCTTCTGGCGCTCGCTGGCGGTTTCCACCGTTTTTGGCGTGAATTGCGCAACGCTGGCAACGAAAGAAATTTGAGCTGGAATGACGTAGCCGGGCGCCGCATCGAGCAGGATGCGCACCTCGCTGCCCAGCGCGACCTTGCCAGCCACCGTTTCCGGCAGGAAGAAGGTCATATAAACATCGCTCAAATCCACCATGTTGAGCACCTTGCCGCCACCTCCAAGCACCTCGCCGGGCTGGGCGACTCGGTACTGTACGCGTCCATCGAGTGGCGCCTTGAGTTGGCTGTCGGCGATGTCGGCTTCGATGCGCGCGATGGTCGCGCCCAGCGCCGCCACGGTCGAGCGCGCGCCGGTGACTTGGGATTTGGCTGCGGCAATAGCAGATAGGCCTGCCATCGCCTGCGCCTTCGCCGCCGTCAGCGTCGCTTCAGCGCCATTGACTGCGGCCCGCTCGTTGTCGAGTTGCTGGATGGTCACCATGCCTTTGGCAGACAGAGTCTGCGAACGCGCGAAGCGTCGTTTGGCATTATCCAGTTCACTCTCACGTTGCACCACCACGGCCTGTGCAGCGGCCAGATCGCTTTCGCGTACCTTGACCTGCGATTCAGCGCTGGCCACGGCGTTGATCGCCTGCTGCTGCTGGGCACGCGCTTCGTCGTGCTGGGCTTTGAGTACATCGATCTGCATCTGCGCCAGCACCTGACCTGCTTTTACGAAATCGCCTTCGCGGGCAAAGATTTCCACCACGCGGCCACCGTATTTTGTGGCGACGTCGATCTCTGTGGCCTCGATGCGGCCATTGCCACTGACGAAGCCATCGCCCGGCCCCGTGGGCCGCATCTTGCTCCAGCCACCCCATGCGACCAGGACAATAACGATTGCCACGGCGGCCAGAAACAGATTTTTCTTGATAGAAGCATGCATGTGGATTCCTTGCGTTTTCAATTGAAAGGACGGGTTGCCGGGGCTTGTGGCTTAACGAATTCCTATCCGCCGTCGCCTATTGTGGCATACAGGCTCACGCAGCTCGACAGCGTTTCGCGGCGCACTGTAGCAATTGTTGTTCGGCAGCGAGCAGGTCGCGCTGGACATCCAGCACTTCAAAATAAGGCGCACTGTCCTGCCGTAAGTTATCGTACCCTAATCTGTCCAAGCGCGACTGGAGGCTACGCCGCGCAGTTGTCCATAGTCAGGTACTTCTCTTTCCCCGATGGAACCGTTCATCATGTTTGTTCCTAAGGTAGTCACCGCAAATTATTTGTCAGCTTAATCGGCCAAATTCTATCTATCCGAACTGCCGCTTGAAGCGCCAGACGCCGAAGCCGAAGATCACCATTCCCAGCAGCGCCAAGCCCAGTAGCGAATCCCACAGCACATCTAGTCCTGCTCCTTTCAACAGAATGCCGTAGCCCATCTCGATGAAGTAATAGAGCGGCGAGAGAAACATCGCCTCGTGCATTCCGGCGGGCATGGCTTCCGGCGGGGTCCAAGCACCTGCTGAATTGGTTTCGATTTTCATCAAGGATTGAAAGTCCGCTTCTGGCTGCGGCTCCCTCTCTAGTGCGGGATCAAATGGATTCATCATTACAAAAATCGGCACCAGCAGTACGGCGTGGAATTCTTTTATCTCGTGGCTGTGTTCCTTTTACTAATTGTATGGAGTGAAAGTGTGGCCAGTTGCCGCTGTGTGTGCTCATAGCCGATGGCAATGATTTCCTCGGCGCGACTGAATTCCAGAAAACGGATGTGCCCAAGGGGCGGCTGGATAATGATATCAGGCTGATCAAGACCCAGACGGGATTGGGTGATGCGGACTTCCATAATGTTGATCGAGGCCAGCAACACTTCGAAAATGTTGGGTAGCGGCTCTTCTGTCGAGGCCCAGCGCGAAAACTGCGCAGAGACTGGATTGTTTCCGGCAAGCAGTTTCTGCTTGATGCCTTTCATCGACAGGCGAAAGTCGCCGCCCCAGCGCGAGAACCTGCCCGCAGCATTGTCGCTTGCGCTATGCGCTGCTTTGGTGTCCCGCAGCGGTTTCATATTCTTGCCGGAAATGATCTCGTGGTTGAGGTCGACCGCGATCACAATGTCGGCCCCCATGGCGCGGGCCACGCTCACCGGCACCGGGTTGACGAGGCCGCCATCCACCAGAATGTGCCCGTTGCTGCGCACCGGGGTGAAGATGCCTGGCACCGAGATGCTGGCGCGCACCGCCTCGATCACGTCGCCGTAGCGGATGACGACCTCCTCTCCGCTGACAATGTCCGTTGCGACGGCCGCAAAGGGCTTGGCGAGCATTTCGATGGTGTCGGCGTGAATATGAGTTCGCACCAGTTCACTGACCTTGGCACCGTCGAGCAGACCGGACTTGGGCAGTACGACATCGAAAAAGGAAGCGGTCTTTTTCCAGTCGAATGTCTGAAAAGTAGTCTCCAGGTCATCGAGTTTTCCTGCGGCATGAATCGCCCCGACTAGCGCCCCAATGCTGGTGCCTGCGATAAGATCCACCTCGATACCGGCTTCCTTGATAGCCCGGATCACGCCCAGATGTGCAAGTCCGCGCGCAGAGCCGCTGCCCAGCGCCAGGCCGATCTTCGGGCGGTTAACGGAGGAGAGGGGCTGTCTAGTCATCGCGGTCACTCCCGATTCGCCCTGTTGCTCCTCCAGATCGATAGCAGCAGCCATACGCCACCGACCGCCGCGCCGAGATAACCGAGCAGGCCGAAGAAAGGCAGGCCCAGCAAGGTTGGGCCGCCGGGCACGGTCATGACGATGGAAGATCCGATGATGAGTGCAGCGATAACAATGCCGACCACCAGCCGGTTGGCGGCGCTGTCTAGCTGGTTGCCGACATGCTTGAGATGCGTAACATCGATATGGATCTCCAGCCGCCCGCGCCGTGCGGCGCGCAGCAGCTGGGAGAGGTCGCGAGGCAGACCGGCCATCAGCGCGAGCACTTCGCCCGCCGTCCGCCAGCCGCGCCGGATAAGTGCGACCGGCGTATAGCGGGCGCGCAGCACCTGTTCCAGCAGCGGCATGGCTTCACCGGCCATATCGAAGTCCGGGTCGAGTTCGCGCCCCATGCCTTCGAGCGTGACGAAAGCCTTGACCAGCAGCAACAGGTCAGTGGGCAGCGCCAAGCGGTGCTGGCGCAGAATGGCCACCAGGTCGGAAAGCATTGCACCCAATTTGAGCTGCTTCAGCGCCACACCGTGGTATTGATCGACGAAGGCTTGGATTTCCAGCATCAGCCCGTCCTCATCCACTGCGGCGTCGCCTGTCCAGTCGAGCATCACATCGGCAACGCGCTGCGGCTCGTGCTTCACCAACCCCAGTAGCAGGAGAATCAATTGATTTCGGCGTTCCTCGGTGAGCCGCCCCACCATGCCGAAGTCGATGAAGGCGATGCGGTTTCCGGGCAGATAGAACACGTTGCCGGGATGCGGGTCGGCGTGAAAGAAGCCGTCCTCAACGATCATCTTCAACACCGCGCGCGCGCCGCGCCGGGCGAGTATCTTGCGGTTAAGACCGGCCTGATCGACAGCGGCAAGTTTGCGTCCGGGAATGCCCTCGATGAACTCCTGCACACACACCCGCTCGCCACTCCATTCCCAGTAGACGCGCGGAATGACGATGATGGCGGGCGATTGCACGGGTGCGCCTTGTTCCCCGTCATGCAGCACTGCAGGCGAGTCCGGATCGGCATAACCGGTAAAATTCTCCGCAATGCGCTCGGCATTGCGGCATTCGCCGGCAAAGTCGAGCTCACGTCGTAGCGACTGGGTGAACTGGCGCACCACTTCCTGCGGGTGGAAACTACGCAGTTCCGGGCTTTCCGCCTCGGCGAGTTCCGCCAGCCTTGAGAGCCAGCGCAGGTCGGCTTCGATGATCGGACGGATGCCGGGACGTCGCACCTTGACCACCACCTCGCTGCCATCATCCAGTCGGGCGCGGTGCACCTGTGCAATGGAGGCGGCTGCCAGGGGCTCGGGATCGAAGGCGGCAAATATTTCCTCGGGCGGCGCACCCAGGTCTTCGGTAAGTTGCAGGCAGATGTCGGCCCAAGGTGCAGCGGGCGCGCTGTCCTGCAGCTTGCTGAATTCGGCGATCCATTCGGGTTCGAACAAGTCGACGCGGGTGGCGAGCACTTGGCCGAGTTTGACGAAGGTCGGGCCCAGTTCCTCAAGCGCGCGCCGCACCCGCGCGGGCGGCGGCAGATGGGCGAACTCTTCCGCGTTGTTCCAGTGCAGCGCCCGCCCGGCCCGCTCCAAGGCATTGGCCAGCCCCATCCGTCGCACCAAATCGCCGAAGCCGTAACGGATCAGGATTGAGGCGATGTCATGCAGGCGGCCCACGTCACGGACGGCGCTGATCGCTTGCCACAACATCAACGATCCTTTGCCGATGAGTGAGGTATGGACTTGTCCGAAGATGCCGGTTGCAGACGTTCTGCAATACCTTTGAGCATTCCGGCTGCGAGGCTGGCGAGCAAGGTACCTTCATTGCGCATGAACTGTGTCCCGATTTCCGTGTGCTCACGTGCGGTGTCGGCTATGGCATGGGTCAGTTCGGGCAATGCCAGCTTGACCCTGCTGCCTACCGCCGTGCCGCTGGCGACCGCATGGTCAGTCAGATCGCGCAAGATGGACTGGGTAAGTCCAGCGGTGTTGTCGGCCGCGTCGGAAATGGTTTCGATGAACAGCAACTCCAGTTCGGCGAGGTCTGCCACAGTTTTTTTCAGCTCTCCCCTGGAAAATTCGTCGGTACGACTGGCAGCCTCCTTGATTGCCAATTGGGTCGCTTCCGCAGCAACCGCCAGTGCGTCATCCAGGCTTAAAATTGCCTCCTTCAGCGCCTGAGCACCGCGCCCGGAACGGCGGGAGTCGCCCTGCTGCGCGCCCTTCACTACAGCCGCCATCACCTGTTTGAGCGTTTCCTTGTCCAGCTTACCTCCCGAGAGCGCCTGGAGCGTGATCGCCCGCACGCGCTCGGAGACCAACTCCGTGTCGCTTTCGAAAACTGCCTGAACTTGCTGTTCGATTTCCTTTGCTGTCGGTGTCAACCCTTGTCCTTTTTCGATTGCTTGCAAATTGCGGTCTATTTCCGCCTCGGCCTGTATCCAGTCCTCCGCGATGTCCCCGCCCACGAAGCCGCGCTTCTCTGCACGAAAATAGGCAGCTTCGGCGATCATTCGATAGCGTTCCTCCGCGCTGAAGGGTGGATTTTGCTCCGCTACGGATTCCGACTTCACATTCCGGGCAGCTGTGGGTTTTGCTTTGGACATGATCTGTACTCCTATTTTATGAAGGATTGAAGAATACGGTGTGTGCCGTTACGACTGCTGCGATGAGTTTGTTTAGGGCTAGCTCAATATGCCCCCCCACCGGATACATTCAGCCCCGTGCGCAGCAAGCTGATGACATGACGCGCAATTGCCTCAGGATCTTCATGCTGCCGCTGGTAATCCGGCAAGAAACGTAGCATTGACTGTGTTTCAAACGGATAGGCAGCCAAACCGATTATCGAAACGACCAGCATATGGGTGTCATGATTTGGGGAAAGTTCGCCTGCAATACTTCGCAGTGCGTTGAATAGGTCCAGGAAGACACAGTCCGCTAGTTTTTTTTGACGAATCTCATCGCTGTCTAATAGCACCCATTGCATCAGGCGCCTAAAGTCTTTCTCCTTGGCGAGCATGCGCGTGAACCAAGCGATGAAGGCTTCGAGCCTAACCCAGGGGTTTTCTTCACCGGTCAGAAGAGATTTCAAAGATCCCGCCTTTTCTTCGAATGCATATCTGACTACATCCAGATAGAGCTGCTCCTTGTCGGAAAAGTGGTAGTAGAGTGCAGCGGGGGTGAGTCGCACTGCAACGGCAACATCGCGCATGGAAACCCCGTCGTAGCCGTGCTGGGCGAAGAGCGATGCCGATAGTCCGAGAATGTCTTCCCTCGTCCTTCTTTTTGGAATAGATTGGATCATCGGATTATCCATGGCCAAATATCACCCCATAACTAAACGAACGTTTAGTAAATTATGGGCGCTGACTTTTAACAAGTCAATTTTTCGCTCGAAAGTACAGGGGATCCTGATGGGACTGAATATCAATGCCCCAAGCAACATACTTGTCCTTCAAGTTCTTTAGCTATTGCCCGTCGCAACGAGTAAGCTGCATGGCAAATGGTCTAACAATTTGGCATCGAGATTTATCCGGATCACGGTGAAGATCAAATAACGCTAATCAAAAACGCTGACATCGTCATGTATTACGCCAAGGCGTCCGGGCACAACACTGCGAAAATTTATCAGCACAACATGCTGAAGCCTTCCTGCTATTTCCGAAAAACTGTAGTGCCCACATAGCGGAAGTTCTGAACACAAACTTTAAAGGCCGCTTCAGCCACTTCGGTTTATGTCTGCTTTTGAATGCGGAAGTTCTAATCTCTTCGGGCGCGCCAGACACGACGACTCTAGGCCCTAGGAGTGCACGGAAGATACCCTTGAGTTAATTGAGAAATTCTACATAGCCCGAAACGAATGCACGCCGCTGGTTAAGATCGATTCCTTCCAACTCATTGCTATGGACTGCTAAACATCGCGCAACCTAGCACTCTCGTTCAAAATCTCTGCCCACTCTGCATCGGTGAAGACGCGCGAGCGTGTGTGAAAAACTTTCCCTTCAGGTCCTTCAAGCGAGAACGTGCTGCCACGTCCTTCGATTACATCGATGATGAGTTGGTGGCGTCTAGGTCGGATTCATCCTTGCAAAATCTGGTCAGCACACCGTCCACCACTGCATCCATATCCAGATCAGCGAGACCTGTATTTTCAATCATGACAACCTCACATCTATTGCATACACATCGACCAGCTCCGCGCCGAAGTGCGGATGTGCGATCTGCCGCTTCACAAACCCGCGCCACGGACGCACCAGACGGCGCTCAGAATCGTCTTTCGCTGGATACCCAAGGGTCAACACCACTCTGTCATACTCGCGACCTTCAAGCCGCTTTGCCCAATACGGCGTACACAGCCGAAACTCTTCCGGCTTCTCTCCGGCCTTGATCTGTTCGAAGTATTCACGCTTGAGCGGCAGTACCAGGTCAGCCATCAGTACACCTCAACCTTTATCCCCAAGAATTCGCCTCATTGCCCACCACATCAGCGGGTGCACGCGCCGGTTGTTGCCAGATTCAAGTGGTGATTCCCACTTTTTGACCGTGTTGATAGTCGTCATCCAGCGCTCTGCCGCTTCTGTCTGTGTCAGGCCGTGGCGCTCGCGCAAGGCGACCACCTCTTCCGGTAGAGGCTGGGGATAGGAAACTTTGTCTTGGCTCATCGCGGTTTTCAGATTTATCGCCGTGCGTTATTCAAAAGTTCAGCTAGGGCCATCGCGTACAACTCTTTGTCGGCCAGCGAGTCGAATTTCCCAGTTACCTGAAGACGGACAGCATGTTCGTAATCGTCGCTCTCAATATAAGTTTTTGTGCCTGCATCGGGCGGCGTAGTCACCACGCGAAATCGACCTTTGTCAAGATGCTCTTCGTACATAGTCAGTCGTCAATCCCGGGGTTGTTGATTACGCCGACTGCTGGTTGTCCAAGAATATTGAAGGACAACGGAGACGCTGCCACCAGATCTTTCACCCGCCTATGTATTTCTTGCCTTGTGGGCGCGCTAAATCCTTTCTTGCGCAGGCAACTTGCAAATGTGCGTTCTATTTGCAAATCGCCATGTGCAAAAAAGAGGCTGTAAGCCTGGCCATCAAATATCAACTCGTCCCCTTTGGCGGAAAGCGTCAATGGCGGGATCACTTCGCGACTTGCCATCCCAAGTGATGTTCTTAGCGCTTTGCGGTGCTGGCGTTGCGCAGAAGTTCGAAAATCGGAAAAAGATGAACAACCTTGTACGAATTTCTGGAATCACGCCACTTGAGACCATGGAGTTGCCGGCTGAGCTAAATGGCCAGAACGGCCTCAACCGGGCTGTTGGCAACCGCCCTCAGATCGCGGCGCAGAATGACATCGACGCAATCAAGGCCTGGCTGGCACGGTACATTGACACCAAAACGACCTTGGACAGCTATCGTAAGGAAGCCGAGCGGCTGTTGTTGTGGTCTGTAATCGAGCTGACTAAGCCCTTATCGTCACTAACGCATGAAGACCTGTTGGTATACCAGCGATTCCTGGTGGATCCGCATCCAGCGGAACGATGGGTTATGACTGCCGGGCGTAAATGGGCGCGCAATCATCCTGAATGGCGCCCTTTCGTTGGTCCTCTTTCCAGTACCAGCCAGCGCCAAGCCGTGGTTATTTTGAATGCGATGTTCGCATGGCTTGTGACCGCCGGATATTTGGTGGGCAATCCGCTGTCTTTATCTCGGCAGCGGCAACGCAAAGCCAAGCCGAGGGTGACGCGCTTCTTGGATGAAACCCTCTGGCAGGAGGTCAAATCGACCATCGAGCAAATGCCGAAAGAGACCGGTCGCGAACGCGAACACTACTTCAGGGTGAGGTGGTTGTTTTCCTTGTTCTATATCTGTGGCGTCCGAATTTCAGAAGTTACCAAAAATACGATGGCAGGATTCTTCTGTCGCCGCGACAAGGGTGAGGAACGGTGGTGGCTGGAGATTACGGGAAAGGGTGACAAGACGCGCATCGTGCCAGCAACCAATGAATTGATGCTCGAACTTTCTCGCTATCGGCGCGAAAAGGGTCATGCGCCCCTCCCCCTTCCTGGAGAAACCACTCCCCTCCTCCTGCCGATTGGCACGCAGCAGCGAGCTTTGACCCGAAGTGCGGTGCACCAGATTGTCAAAGAAGTGTTCGATCAGACTGCAGGCCGTCTACGTGAACGCGGCCCAGAATATCAATCTAGGGCTGCCGAAATAGAAATGGCATCGGCGCATTGGATGCGACACACCGCCGCTTCAAATATGACAAGCGAGGATATGGACCTCAAACATGTACGAGACAATCTGGGCCATGAGTCGATTGCCACAACAAGCAAATACCTTCACTCGGAGGATGATCTACGGCACAAAGAGACGGAAGAGAAACATCGGCTTCGGTGGTAGGAACCTATTCTGGTAACAACAATACACAGGGGTCGACCTTGGGGGTTAAGATTGTTGTAGCAAGTTTGGCGCGCGTCACACTGACACGGAAATTCTGCCGAGCTTGATCATTAATCATAGCTCGATCGTTACCACGCACGATACGGTCAGAATTCGCCACGATTTCCCCTTTGACAATGCGTGGCCACCCTTCGAAGATTATTACCTCGTCGAATTGTTTTCCTTTTGCCTTATGCATGTTCATCACCACAACGCCAGTTTCGGGCTTAGCTTTTGTGGAGAAATGTTCCTTCACAAATGAATGCTGGACAATTGCCAGCGCATTTGTATAGGAACCGTGGTCACGCCAGTCCTGCGAAAGCTCCTGTCGTAGCTGCGTTCCACGCTCCAAAAGGCGAATATTCTTAACTTCATCCGCAATTCCTTTCAGCCTCGGGCACGTTCCGCTTTCGAGTATACGTCGCATATTCCGCCAATCGCTGTCAGGATCTCCTGTGAGGGTGAGAGCTCGAGCCTGGTTATAGACGGCCAGCATGGCAACCAAGATACTATTCCCTCTCATCTCTTTTCCCGCAACCTGACGAGCGCACCATTCATCGTAGGCTTTCTTAATATTTGCGGCCTCACCTAAATCGCTTTTTGTTGGGGAATCACCTCCTTTGCCGTGGAAGTAATTGCGCAGTAGGGCAATAAACTGCTCGAAATGGCGCCCGTCAATATCCGGCTGCATTAAGAAAGAGATTACTTCGGCCCCGAGAATTGCAGCCTCCAATTCGATGGCAGCGACGTGCGGAATTTCCACCATCCCAGCTGGTGGGGTCCGAAGGGTATCTGATACAAGCCGAGTCATTTTCTTTGTTGGCACGAGTATCGCTACGGACCAATCCTTACGACCAGTATCAACCAGCCTCTTCCGCACCGTATACGTGGCAGTAACCAATGAAGTTAAAGCCTGTCCAGCGTTTGCTTCGTACGTATTGAAATGGATCCCGTTGTAGGCGTTTTGCCGAAACTTCCCAGTTAACAGATCGTTGCCAAAGGCAGCTATTTCGGTTCCACCACTACGATGATTATCCGTACTCAGGTCCACATCTGTTGGCGCGAACGCTGTCCTGAAATGGTTTAGGCGTTCTGGATCTGCTCCGATCCAGTCATAGATGCGCTGTTCAGGGTCGGCGAGAGCTACCAAGGTGCAATGCTCTCCCAGCGCTTGTACTACGCGCCACTGTTCGGCATTCGTATCCTGAAATTCATCAAAGATGATGATTGGATACATTGAGGCAATCAGCCTTCGAACGCGCTCGCTCCCATGAAGAATATCTCCTACATAGGACGCAAAGAGATCGAAGCAGACGCGGCCCTCAATGCGCGCAAGTCTTACACGCTCAGCTTCCTCTGTTGCCTTCTTCTGAGCTTTCTCGGCATCTGTCAGCTTTGAGTTGGCGGCGTACCCACTGCGTATAGTCGAAAGCGAGATCGCCTCGCTTGGCGGCGTGTGAATAAAGAGCCGTCTTGGCAAGCCGATTAGATACCCGTGTGTTTTCAAAATTCGCCAGAAGAAAGAGTGGTACGTTTCTACGTCGATCCGTCTTTTCTGCTCACGCGGGATATGCTGTTCGTACTCGATAGCTTCAACAACCCTTGAAACGGTCGCACGAGCGAAGCTAAGAAATAGTATCTTTTGACCCGGAAGTAGGTCGCATTCAGCGAATTGCGCGGCTTTTAGAATGGCGACAGTTGTCTTGCCAGAACCGGGCCCGCCTGTGACAAGGAGGTGCCCAGCCGCATCCATGATCTCTAACTGCTTCTTAGTGAGTTTCATCCGCGCTTGATTACAATTCCACTTCTGTAGCTACGGGCGCCACGGCCCCGTCAAAAGTGACTGGATCGGCTGGCTCAGGCGCGCAAGATTCCTTCAATGAAATGCAAACTACTCGAAGCCACTCAGGGATCTCCGCCTCGCTACACTGTGAAAGAAAATCAGCAACTCCCCAACTTGCTTTTGCCCACCCGAAATACTCGCTCAAAGCCACTTTCGCTTGGCCCTCCGGGGTTGGGTACTTAGCTTTGAGGTGTGGGGGCCAATCGATGAGTTGCGCGAATCGCTTTAGTGCCTCTTCGGTGGTGTTCGTCAGAATGAGGTCCTCGAAGCCAATTTTATCGTGCATAAATAGCGTTTCTACTTGAGCCTCAATGAGCGCTTTGTGGTCTTCGGCTTGCTTATCACAAATGGCAAAAGTCCGTTTGCCAAGGTCTCGATAGAGTTTGGCCAAATCAGGAATGTTCTTCTCTCCGCCGGCGTCGATTGTACAAATACCCAGAGCCTCCAATGGTGCATACGCGCTGGGATTCAATTCCGCCAGACGCCGACACACAACAGGAAGCGAGTCAGCTTCCGTCGCTCCTTCGGCGATAAGAATGCGACGTGCCAGCAAACCTTCACAGAAGCGGGTACGAAATTCCTGGCGATAGCGCTTTGGCTTCACGCTTTCTGGCAACGTAATTTCAAACTGTCCAAGGTTTCCTTGCATGTCCCGAGTTAGAACGACGGTCTCGTCAGGTGCGAATTCTTCAAGAACATAGGGCGAGTGAGATGTGAAAATGGTCTGCGAGGCTAATTTTCGAATTTCGTGAACGATTCGCTTCTGGGCATAGGGCGGAATGGCCGTCTCCGGTTCCTCCATCGCGAATATGACATTCTGCTTGTCTTCCGCGATCTGGGACAACATCGCCAAGACCAGCATGTTTATAGTTCCTGTGCCTTGCCGGTAGAACGGAGCAGCGTGCTTCCCCTCACCCGTGGCAATAAATGCGGTGATTACTTTCCGTAAGTGTTCCCGTGTTAGCGTCGACACTTTTAGATGCGGCTCGATACCCCATTCCTTCGGTACGTATTTCTTAAGGGCTTTGTTGATGCTCTCTAGTACTCCCGAAATACCTAACTCAGGGGCACTCGCAACTGAATAGTTGGCCAGTGTATTTATTGTGTCTTCCCACATCTGCGGCCTGACTTCTTTGAGACGCAGAATGATATCGAGCAGACTACCGCGTTCCAGGCTCAATGCACGTGAACCTGTTCGCAAGGTGCGCAAATAGAGAAAGCCACAAATCTGCTTGTCTTTCTTAGAGAAAGCGATGGGCGCCTCGCCTTCCGATAGACTGCGCGTGAAAAATGTTTTCCCTTCGAAATCGTCCTCTTCTGGGTCGTACGATCCGAGGAAAGTGACGCGCAATGCTTCTGTGATAGATGTGGCATCAACGCCGGCCGGGGGCGGCTGATCGTAGAGTTTGCTAGTCTTCGTATCCCAGAACTCTATGTAATCTCCAAACTTTGCCTTCTGCTCCTCGGACAAGTCGGCTATGATTACTTCGATCTCGATCCGAGGTACTTCAGTCGCACTGTGTTCAGCGACCCCCTTACCTACTTCATCAGCGTCAGTAGAAACAGCGGCTAGCGCTACAACTTCTTGGTCCTTCGAAAGATGCTCACCTTCAACCCCGTTTGTGCTGGGAGCGTCAGCGATGTACCGGCCTTGGTAAAAGTCATGCTCATCGATGGGCGGCATGCGATTCAGGCGATCGGGCCCCAACACCAGATCTAGTGCCTCAAGAATCGTAGTTTTACCCGTATTATTGTCGCCAATTAGAACCGCGTGCTTCGGAAGTAGCAATGACGCGGAGTGAATCCCTCGGAAATTTGTTATCGCTATACGACATACCTTCATGGGATTCCCCTTTCTATGTTCATCTTCATGGTTGCATCATTTGCATACACATACATGTTTGAAGTCACAGGATGAAATCCATAGACCTCTCGGACAAGGTATCCGTCCTGGATGTAAAATGAACTTGTGCTCGGTAGGACTTCTTTGGAAATCGGAATCAATGCGTTTGGATTTAGGAAAAGAGTTACACCTTCCGACCAAGACTCCCGTGGCGCTGACTGGGAACCTACACGGTACCGAAATTCCTTCACTGATGGCTCTGTCTTAGATTGGACGGCGTAGTACATTCCTTCTCGTATTGCTGTTATCTCTTCACTGCGTTCAAGAGGTGTGGCTAAGCGAAAGAAGCGAGGGACAGTGAAGGCATTGCAATACAACACTGCGCTGACTGATTTTGAACTCTGGAGAGAGAAAAATCCTGTCGTTGTTTCTTGTATTCCATATAGACAATCGACCAAAGCATCATCTGTGTAAAAGATAGAACCCGCCTCAAAGAAAGGTGCAACCATTAGTACAAGCGGTTTTCCTGCGCATTGAGGAAGTTTGTCATATTGACGATTCACTTTCTTCTTGAGTATCGAAATCATTCGATTAGGAAACTCTACGTTTACCTTCGCCGCAATCTCCTCTTCCGATAAATCTGCCAACATCCGTAACGATATGTCTGCAGACTGATCGTCAGATGGATTGGAGGTGGTTACCTCGATGGCCAAGCTAAATCCATCTCGCGACGCCAAAAAATCGGGGGATGAGTAAGTTCTATTCGGAACAAAGCCACCACTCTCGAGATAGGCGAAACATGCAATTTCAAACAAATGTGAATGGAATCCATCAGTTTGAAATTTGCGGATGAAGTCCTTTCCGTGAAGTCCCATTCGCTGGTACAGAGTATTGATTAGCAATCTAGCTTCGGAATGAAAAGGCGAATCTCGAAGATCTCGAAACTGACGATGCAGCCTATTTTCGGCTGCTACGGATTGGAATATGTCATTTGATATGGACACTGGGATTTTTCTCTAATCGCAAAGCTAAACTGAGATCAAGTGACGTGCTGCATCCCTCGCCCCTTCCAAATCAAGACAAAGAGAAGCAAAAGATCGCCGTGCCATAACATCGGGCATGGCCCAATCCCACTTCTCCCGAATGATATTGTTGGCGTTAGCGAGAAGTTCAATAGGGTCTAGCTCCTCAAGCTGTGCGATTTCTTCAAGCACGTCGAGGACTCTCTCCCTTGCACCGCCAGAAACATTAATGACCAATCCCTCGTTGCTTGCAGTCAAGCGATGCTGTGTGAGCAGTAGTGCGAGCGCATCATTAACCCAGTCTCCTCGCCAGGTCAGGAGTTGAACATCAGAGCCCCGTTGGATCAACTGGATATTGTCTAAGCCCGCTCGTTTGTAATAACTCCGCGCCTCATCCAATAGACTGAGTGCCCCTTGGTCAAGGAACCGCACCGAGGTTTCCTCAGCTAGAACCAACCGCATTTCATGCCGAACTCGATCATGAACCATCGAACCACCACCCTCGAAGGCTGGCGGCGCACCTCCCCGATCCGGGGCGACGACAATGAGTTTTTTCTCTGAATCAACATCAATGACACGCCAGCGGCGTCCCGCAAAAATGATGCACTGTTTTGGTAACAGAGGTCGACTTACGGGCAGTGAGCCCAGCACCCTACCCTCACACACCAAGCGAAATTCCTCTTCACTGGAGAATGCAGCAAAGAATTCATAATGATTAACGAGTTTCTCGCCAAGCTCACCATGAAGGAGAGACCCTGAACTATCTTGAGTCAGCAACTGTCGCTCACCCATGTGTTTTAACAGAAGAACAAACTCGTTCCTAGTTAATCCTTCAAACGGACTACCTGAGGCCGCCAAGGTTGACCATAATTGGCCGGCACTTGCCCCACCTCTTTCTGCAATAATTGATAGGATTTGTTGGATCAAAGTTGAGCCATGTAGGCCACCAATTCGCGGCGGCTCAAACCACCCAGCTATCAACAATCGAATCATCGCTACTGATTGAACTAGCCCTTCGCGTAAGCAGTCCGAAATGCCTGAGTTAGACTGAAGTTCTGGCTCGATGCAGTAGGCCCTAAGAATTGCCGCCTCCCCTTTTCTGCGTCCAGAACGCCCAAGCCTTTGGCGGAGACTTGCCACGGATGGTGAAGCTCCAACCTGACAAATACTTTTGACCGAACCAATATCAATACCGAGCTCAAGCGTTGTTGTGCAAACTGCCGTAGCCGGGCGAGTACCCTC
The DNA here is from genome assembly GCF_054604835.1 of Sideroxydans sp. NCBI lineage: Bacteria > Pseudomonadati > Pseudomonadota > Betaproteobacteria > Nitrosomonadales > Gallionellaceae > Sideroxydans > Sideroxydans sp. Next base: position 55,387 of record NZ_JBTSFG010000008.1, read on the forward strand.
CTTTAGAGCTTGCTCAGCCTCTTCCCTAAACTCTTTGGACAAGCTTCCATGATGCGCCCAAAATTCGTTTGGAACAGAGTCACGCTCACAGCTTCTGCGCAACAAGTCTGTGAATATCTCAACCTTCTGCCGGCTATTCGGAAATACCAAATTATTTGAGCCACGCAACACCTTGTAGAGATTCGCAGCTACATCGACGACACTTCCAGAGACGACATCCTCCATTTCTGGATTATCTAAATCTGGATTGGACTCAATACGTGGCGGCTTTGCCAGGTACCCTTTCAGAAGTACTTTCAACTCCTGACCACTTCCCTTCGTCTCAATAAGTTCCACTTGATCAGCATCAGACGGCCTAAGAAAACGGGCTGCCAACCTCATATCACCCAAAGTAGCCGATAGCCCGACGCGAGGCACACGGCGACCAGCAATTTGCTCTAGCCGGTGAAGCAGTGATTGAAGTTGTTTACCTCGTTCTGAACCGATGAACGCATGCAATTCGTCGACCACCACATAGCGGAGGTTCGCCATAAGGCCTGGCATCGTTGTACCACGCATCACAAATAGTGCCTCAAGCGATTCAGGCGTAATCAGCAAGATGCCATTGGGATTCTTAAGGAAGTGTTTCTTATGGCTGGAGGCAATATCGCCATGCCAACCGGTAACAGGGATTTCGAGTGACTCACATAAGCCGCTAAGTCGGCTCCATTGGTCGTTGATTAACGCTTTCAGAGGACTGATGTAAAGCACGGTGCCGATGTCAGGTGCTTTGCTCAGTAAATGCGTCAGAATAGGGAAGAAGGCCGCCTCAGTTTTACCTGCCGCAGTTGCGGCAGCCACAATTACATCGCGGTCAGCGTTTATCAAGGCGGGTATGGCTCGCTCTTGAGCATCCCGCAATTCGGTCCAACCCTCATTCCAAATCCAGCGTTGAATTTGTCCGTTTAGCTGGGTAAAACCTTGGGAGTCAGAGTTGGAAGCTGGCAAGTTCGTCGTCATGATCAACCGCAAGATCGGCTGCTGCCCCGTCATCAACCGTTACTTCGGTCGCGCCAATCAGTTCCTTCCAATCAGCACCAGGATTTTGCTCCAAGACAGCTAGGAGGTTAATAAATGCGGTTATCGTAGTCCGAGGGGTGCGGAAATAAGCTTCACCTAAACGCTTGGAGCAATGCTCCATGAATATCGGAATAGCTTCGTCCGGCAGAAGGAACTTGGCAACGTCCCCTGAAGCATAAACATGCCTCAGCTTATGAAGCAACACGTAGAAGTCCTCTGGTGTTAAACCGGCCAAGCGCATGACCGGCCCTGAGTAATCTACCATCCCGTCTCTGGCGAAGGTATTTTCTGAAAGTCGCGACTGCAGCGCGACGTAGCTATAAAGACCCCGGCGAGTATCCATGAGAAATTCAGGTGTGCCACCGAGCACAAAACCCAACCCTTCGGCAGAGCCCTGTAAAGAGTCATTCAGAATACGAAGAATCTGCTCATAGTTTGAATTACGAGCCTGCGTATTCGCTAGCTTGTACAGGTTAACCAGTTCATCGAGACAGACCATCAGACCACTATAGCCGGCCAGACGGACAAATCGTGCGAGTAACTTGAGTTGGTCATATACCGACGCGTCGTCAACTATGGTTCGAACCCCTAGTGCGGCACGAGCATCTGTCTTGGTCGAAAATTCGCCGCGAAGCCAGCGAATCGCATCTGCCTTCAACTGTTCATTTCCTTCCTCGAACCCTCGGCAGTATGCGGCTATGACTTCCGCAAAATCGTAGCCATTTACCATCTCCATCAGATGCTCTAACCGCTGCTTTATAAGCACCTCAGTTGTTGTCCCATTCGCCTTGGCATCTGATATTGCTTGCGCCACAAACTTTTCAACTACTCCGGACAGAGCTCCACCATCAGGTTTAGTACGTGTTGCCATGTTCTTGGTCAGCTCTGCGTAAAGTGAGCGGGCCTGGCCTCCTGAGGCGTGCAGTCTTCGATCAGGATTGAGGTCGGCATACATGGTGACCAGCTTCTTCTCAAGAGCAATAGAGCGCACCAGGTTCAAGAAGAACGTCTTGCCGGATCCATATTCGCCAATCACAACGCGAAAACCAGAGCCGCAATCAGCGATTCGCTCCACGTCCTTCATTAGTGCCTCGAGCTCTTTGACGCGCCCCACCTGTACGAGGTGTTGCCCTGATCGTGGGACCACCCCAGCTCGTAGGGATTGAATTACTGCATCACGGTCTTTTGCTCGGATGGTACTCATAAGGGTAGTTGCTCCACTAGTTCTCGATTAATTTCTATGGGGTCATCGCCCTCGGTCAAAGGTGTTTCGAACATATCCAGCATCATTTCGTTTATATGTTCCAGCGTGCCGTCTAGCATCAATTCCATATCGGCCGCCACATCGTTCAAATCAGATTTAGGCCAACTGTACCGTGAAACCAAACGTCGAACAAAGGCGGAATGTTCAGCATTCAGGCCAAGTATGCCCGCAGGTGCATCAGAAGATTCGTCAATGGTGACATCCACTGAATCTGGTTCGCTATGCTGTTCTTCAGTAAATACACCGGCCAGCAATGCGGACACTTCCTCTGTTTCTTTCTGCAGTTGGGCAATGCGCTCCGCATTGAGGGCAAATCCGGTCGTCGACTTGGGTTTCTGTGTGCCGCTGAATGTAGATAAAACTCCCTTCCCGCCTGGATCGGGCACAACATGAAGATCAGAATACAGCAGCTGTGTATCGAGACTCAGTGTCACGTAGACTCGCTCCAGGAATTTGACTTCCTCGGGAGTAACCTGCCCGTCCGACTGGGTGAGATGAGCCAAGAAGCGCCCAACGGATCGTTTGGCCTCAACCGGCAACGGTTCCATTTTCTTCTTAAGAGAAGAAAGGGGTAAGGGCTGATCCATACCTAAGCGCAAATGAGCTTTAAGGCGCTTTCGATGAGCGTCACTGAGATGTGCCCATGAATCGATTTGACGGGTTAAATGCAGCATCTCGTGTGTTGAAAACGCGCCATCGGCAAGCGCAGCCCCGCATGCCAAGTCCAAAGTGACCACAGCGGCAGCATAAGCCGGAGCATTGCGCGCAGCGCTATCCTCGGACGGGGTGGCAAAAAGCGCAATTTTGTCTTCCGCCTTGGGAGTCTTGTAGCCAGCCAGCACATCTGGTTCAAGCCCCAAGTGTAGGCTTCCAAGGGCGCGCGCTAAGCCCAGAACTTTTTCGCGCGATAGCCCCCCAGCGCTCTTGAGGCGGCCAGAAAGCTCGCCAAAGGACATCAGCAGAAGTCCATCTCCGACTTGAATCTTGATATCCTCTAACTCTGCGCGTACAGCAGCCGGCCATAGTGAAACGGGGAGCTGCAATAGAGCATCAAGAGTCTCCGCTTTGTCTGGATTGCGCCCTAGATACCGGCTGTAGGAATCAAGCTCCGCTGTGCATTCATCCACAATTTGCTGCAACTTGGTTACGGGAGTTTTTGCAGCCGACACATCTGGTAGGTCAGCAATTGAATGGGAGAAGTCGCTATAGCTTAGCCCGGAAGATGCTGGATGATAGGAAATCCTGAGCTTGGTCCGATTGACTTTTAGCGTTAAGCCTTCACCACAAGATTCGACATACTTTTTCTTAAACAGCACTGCAAACAAGTCGGCGCATCGAGTCACGGGAGTTCTGCGCACAATAGTTGGATCAGAAAGCGCCCATGCAAGTGCCCAATCGGCAGGAACTGGCTTTTTGTCGACTGCCAACTGACCCAATCCAACACGTAGACGGAAAGGTAATTCGAAGCAGCTATCGGGAACGCTTGGCGGCGCTGCCAAATATTCTTTCTCAGCCCAGTGAGAAAAAGTGACGTAGTCCAGCAGTTGAGTAGCGTAACGGCGGAACGAGTGATTTTCCCCGTAAATTTCTAGCAATCGCTGAATTTCAGTCTTGATTAATGGGAGCTCTGCACGAGCATCAGTCTCTGTCTGCGCATCCACCAAGGCTCTTCGTTCTAGACCATAGAAGAACAAAAATACATATCCAATATTAGCTAGTGGCGCTTGTCTGCCGCCAGCAAGCCAACGTAGATACGCTTTCCTTGCATCGGGAGTTATCGTTGCATAGCTCGGCCAGTAACCAGTTAGGGGCAACGAGATATCAATTTCTGCAGAAGTAACCTTGAGATTTGGGTCAATAAGTGCTGGATCAGCATCCTGAAAGCCTCTACTTGGGGCGGTACTGACATACAACATTCCGCGTGCAATTCCTATTCCCGCAACCGTCGTGGTTTGTCCAGGCGGAACCCACTTTGCGTTTTCGAGAGGTCCAGAGCGAGTCATAGGAATCGAATACTCTCTACCTGATCTGCCATCGCTGAAAGTGATCGTTACTAAGTCATCGACATTTTCTCCAACCGTCGAAGATCGGGAAGTTGATGGTCTGGTGTTTCGCTGACTAGATTGAGACGAGGAATCATCGGACAAGGAAGAAACACCAGTACTGCTTGGAGACATAAAGAAATACCGTATACCCAACACGGCGAGCGCCAAGATGACTAGTCCAACCCACACCTCTCTTGGAATAGAAATCAGAAGCCAAATGACGACGACTATTCCTATAAGCAAAGGGCTCCCTGAGCTTTTCTTTCCCACAATATTTCCCCTTTACTCACATTTCCAACGATGCTACCACGAAGGATATTCAAGACATATATGCCGTTTGGCCTATATCCATATGGGACCGCAAGACTTTTCGACCAACAGGATCGTTGCCTCCCAAAATGGTAAAGGTCAGACCAATCCCGTGGTTCTGGTTAGTGCAACTGGATCGAACACCCCGCATTTTGGGCTGCGGTATATCCCCGCCCCTTAAACTTTTCGCAGGTGCTGATCAACTGTTTCAGGATGTCGACCTGCAGCGACCGACGTCTTTCAGGCGTCTCCTGGAGCGAAATCTCCTGAATGTGCTTTTCCGCCTCTGCTTGCACCTCGTGCAATCCCGAAATGAATTCAGATGCTGCGTAAGTAGCCTCCACATCGGTCATTAAGGTCAGTGATAACAACCTCACTTCTTCCTTGTCCAAGAGGAGGAAACCGTCCCGATATTTCATAGCAAACCCTTATCCAGAAGTAATCGTAAATCGATGCATATGGCGAACAACAGGTTCTTACCCTTGGTCAGCCCAGCGTGCAGCCTGATGAGTATTCTCAATGTAGTTCAGCTGTCCTATGGCTTTTGCAATGAAGGATACCTCTTTGCGTATCGGGATAAGTTCCTCCTCAATACGGGTGACCATATCCACCTCCCAATATTGGGCGCGCTTTAGCAACGTATCCATATTGTAGCCATGTTTGTTTTTTGGCTTGATGATGACCTTCTTATCCATACGGCGGGTCTTTGCCGCATTCGCTCCATACCAGCGTATTTCAAACCAGGTGATGGTAAGCGTGTTATCGCGTGCCCGGGGTTTAGCGTACAGAATGCTCCTTTCCGCCCAGGTCCTTCGCTTGTTCTCAGCCATGACAAATTCAAAGTGCTGATCGCACAATGATTCTGCCATTCTCATCAGATCGCCCAAACGAAAGCGAAGACTGTCCAGCGCCTCCTCGACGCTTGGTGATTTTCTGTTCAAATTATTCATCGAATTTTCCTCGTATGCGGAATTTTTGTCCGCGTCTTTGGATGCTGCTTTCACCCAGCATTACCTCTGAGCGGAAATAGGAGAAACCGCACGGCGCAAATGCATGTGATTTCATGTGCGGAAGATGAGTCTGCAAATGCGCCGCGTGATTTTCATCGGCATTTGAAGCCAAGCTACTTCTGCCGTGCTGGAGTTGCTCTGTGGGGCAACTGATCGTGTTGCGATTCATCAGATGCGCTGGGGGTGTGCTGAGGAACATCTGAAACCGCCACTTGGCCGAGCAAATTCCCATGAGTTGCGCTGGAGTTGTTCCGTGGCACCACTAATTTCTTCGAGGTGTTTTCAGATGAGCTGCCGGCGCGCTGGAGAGCGCCTGGCGATTTATCAGCTTCCAGCCCCAGCCTGACCAAGGATTTCAGATCTTTCCGCACACTGAGTTGGTCTGCAGCCACAACGAAGCGATGAATATTATTCGTCTCACCCGGATTGCTGTTGAGTGACTCATGTATCCAGATCACCTCATCATTTCTGTCTTCAGAAATCCAATTCAGCGAGTCTTGCTTCATCACTGTATTGATAAGCGTGCTTGAAATGGTGACGTGCCTTTTCCCTCGTCCCTCTTGCCAATGAATGAGGTAATTCCCAACATCATTCTGTATTGACCAGTCATAAAGCCCGTCCAAGTATGGGCTCCACTTCAGTTCTTGCTGACAATCAGTAACAGTTATGTCTGTGACAATTTTTCCCAGATCATGACCAATACCTGCAATGAATACAGCGAATATCCAGCGTGGATCTATGATGCCTCCTTGCTGAGGAATAACCACTTCGCGAGCTCTTTCTCCTTCGGCCAGCTGCACGGCCCACAATCCGACTTCAAGCGAATGCCTTAACAGACCACCTTTCGCTCGATGGTGATGCGTTGCGGATGCAGGTAATAGCTGAACCATATTCGCCAGACGCAACATCGCGGGGAGATAGTGTTCATCAAACAATTGTCGATTTGAAACAATTTCCATTAGTGAATCGACAATATCTCGATTACGCTCAAGCAGAATTTCCGGCTTGCACACAGGGGTTCCGAAATCAACAGGCGGATAACGCGGGATCAGCAAATAATTATGTTCCTTCAAAGTTTCTGGGGGCTGCGACGGCGCGGAAAGAAACCCGATTTTTTTTAAGAAATTTAGCAGGGGTATCATTTCAAATCCCCCAGCCTACTGCTCATGAATACACTTTGCTCAACAGGAATGCGGTCCAGCACGACATTGAGAGGCAGTAATTTCCCAGAAAACTGCTTTTCAAAGATCGCATCATCATTGACAGCCTCAATGCCCTTCATTCGCTCTTTGGCAACTCCAATTCCTCGCTCAGGAATAAATGATCCATTCGCAGCCCGCTCTGCCACGCCTCTCAGGAATCCAACCGGATTACTGATTTCCCGATGAGCCATTGCACCTACTAGCTCATCCAGAATTGCTTGCCATTGAGCCGGGGCGGCCCCGCTACTAGCCAGAACCGAATTAATGGACTCGCGCTCATGTTGAGAAATTGCAGATGGAAATACCAAAGCAACTTCCCCTGCCACTTGCTGCCGGGTCGCTCCAATTGGCTTCTTGGGCTTTCTCACCGTGGTAGTAGTTGAAATTGAAGTTGCAGATGGTGTTGTTGTTGAGAAGCAGGCCGATGATTTTTCAGAAACTATTCTTTTTATGATGCTTGAGCGGATTTTCTCGATCTCTCGTTCAAGGATCTTTTTTGACTGAGGTGTTTTAAAGCGGTGGAATCTGAACCAACCATCAAGTGCCAGCTCGACCGTGTGCGCATCAAAAAATACCAAACCAGCTTGCTCGAGATTGCTTATTCCAGTTTCAGTTGACTCTGGCGATATACCGATAGACGCCGCAAAAGGGCAAAGCGGAAGTTCGCCATATCCTGCACAACTCATCCAAGGCGCGAACCAAAGTGCCGAAAAGATCAACTTTTCCTCCGGCAATCTGCGCGCAACTCGGGGCCAATTCAGCAAGTTCGTCGGAACAAGGGAGCTTTCTCTCATGATGCACTCCCATGAGATTCTGGCGCCCGCTTACGAGGGCGGCCGCGCTTGCTGACCGCTGAAGGTGCAATACTCTGCGCCTGAGCTGGAATAGTCTCTCCCCTAACGTATGCCTCAACATCTGCACGGCGAAGTAACCGCCTGCCGCATAGAAGTGTCGTCGGTATCGGAAATATTCCTTTAAAAATGTGATTGCGAATCGTTTGTGGAGCAATGCGCAGCAAGTGTGCTGCCTCGGGTATGGTCAAGAAAAGTGTGGTATCCATTTTGCGTATTCCATAGGAAATGAAACAACCCAAAGGAAGTACAGCGCAAGCAGACGGGGCTGATAATCGTCACGCTTTAAGCGCGACGAAGGATAGGAGTGGGGATTAAACGGGCGAACAGGGAGGGGTGAACGATGCCTAGAGCGACTCTAACTCGAACGACAGCCTGGATAGATTGAATCTCCATGCGCTGAAGCAGTACATTCAAGAAATTCATCATGGCATGGATTGTCGAGATATATTGATACCCGACTCGGCCAGAACCGATCCATCTCAGGGCAGCCGATATCATGGCGGTCTTGAATTTCTTGTAGCAAGCCGCACCAGTCGAAAAAAGCCCTAGGCATAGAGCAAAGTCCAGAGCCTGGTCGAGCACTAACTGCCAAGTTGCATCGATCAGAGAAAAATTCATGAACAGGGCATTTGCGACCAGCAGTACTACAAAGGGCATGAATCCCAATAAAGGTAATACTTCAATGCGAATGCGCCGCCAGCACTCACCTGGCAGTGCATCAAAGATTTTTACATCTAAGGCTTTTTGCAAAAGATTCATGCAACAACTCTAATTCAACACCATCTTAAAACACAAGTATTTTTTCATCAGATTGCGAAGATATTTTTAAAAAAAACAAGGCGGTAAATGGAAGTAAATATAAGTAAATGCGCGTGAGAAATTTCAGGAGCGGAATGCTATCTAGTCACGGAAATTCGATTACATAATTTAAAAGTTTGCCAGCCATGCCATCTATTTCTGCACCTCGGCCTTAAGAGACAGCCGTCATGTTTTGGAATCAGGCTGCTTAGCTGCCCAGAGCAGACATCAGCGTGAAAGTAATTGGCAATCGGAGTGGGACGTGCGGCCCGTACACTGCATAAAAAGCTAATAAAACAATTCAGTGCAGCCTAATAAATTGCTCAGCCCTAGTTCTCGACTAGTGCACCTTCCACGCAAATTTCGATGTTAAAAGAGGAAAAAATATAGGGTATCCGGATTTTCCGGTGGGTGGTTCTTGCTGTTGACGTGAGAAGCGTTGTGAAATATTCTACCTACTACAAAAGTAGTAATGGAGATTGACATGGGTATGCCTGTAAGA
>NZ_JBTSFG010000009.1:0-63199 GCF_054604835.1 Sideroxydans sp.
GATCGTAGTCCGGATTGTTCTCTGCAACTCGAGAGCATGAAGTCGGAATCGCTAGTAATCGCGGATCAGCATGTCGCGGTGAATACGTTCCCGGGTCTTGTACACACCGCCCGTCACACCATGGGAGCGGGTTCTGCCAGAAGTAGCTAGTCTAACCGCAAGGGGGACGGTTACCACGGCAGGGTTCGTGACTGGGGTGAAGTCGTAACAAGGTAGCCGTATCGGAAGGTGCGGCTGGATCACCTCCTTTCTAGAGTATGCCAAAGCGCAGGTATCCACACTTATCGGTTGTTTTAAAGTTTCGAGACACAGGTTTGAAGTCACGAGAGAAATTGGCTTGTGATTGAAGACGCAGACCCGAAACGCACAAGATCGGGTCTGTAGCTCAGCTGGTTAGAGCACCGTGTTGATAACGCGGGGGTCGTTGGTTCGAGTCCAACCAGACCCACCAGAGCAAGGTAATAACGGGGGTTTAGCTCAGCTGGGAGAGCACCTGCTTTGCAAGCAGGGGGTCGTCGGTTCGATCCCGTCAACCTCCACCATCACCTTGAATGGAAGTGTCTTGAAACGAAAGAGTGAGATTCGATATCAAAGCCTGGTGGTTTTGATATCGGCTTTTGCTGATAGCAGTTCTTTAAAAATTTGGAAGAAGTAAAGAAAGTGATTCACGCAGACGTGAGCATAGGGAAGCCTGTGTAAGCGAATGCATGAAAACTAAATGGGTTTTGATTGTATCAAGCCATATTCATGCTAGTCGTATGGATGTGGTGTCACGAACGCGAGACGAACAAATACTTGTAGCGTCCTTGATCAGAGATGGTTGAGGGCTTAACGTTATAGGGTCAAGCGAATAAGTGCATATGATGGATGCCTTGGCGATTACAGGCGATGAAAGACGTGTAAGCCTGCGAAAAGCTACGGGGAGCTGGCAATAGAGCTTTGATCCGTAGATATCTGAATGGGGAAACCCGGCCCTTTTGGGTCATCCTGTACTGAATACATAGGTACAGAGAAGCGAACCCGGAGAACTGAAACATCTAAGTACCCGGAGGAAAAGAAATCAACCGAGATTCCGTAAGTAGTGGCGAGCGAACGCGGATCAGCCTGCAAACTTTATCTTCAATGTTAGCGGAACAGTCTGGAAAGTCTGGCCATAGTGGGTGATAGCCCCGTACGCGAAAGCATAGGAGTGGAAATAGGTTTGGAACAAGTAGGGCGGGACACGAGAAATCCTGTCTGAATATGGGGGGACCATCCTCCAAGGCTAAATACTCGTAATCGACCGATAGTGAACCAGTACCGTGAGGGAAAGGCGAAAAGAACCCCGGAAGGGGAGTGAAATAGATCCTGAAATCGTATGCATACAAACAGTGGGAGCGGACTTGTTCCGTGACTGCGTACCTTTTGTATAATGGGTCAGCGACTTACATTCAGTAGCGAGCTTAACCGAATAGGGGAGGCGTAGGGAAACCGAGTCTGATAAGGGCGATAGTTGCTGGGTGTAGACCCGAAACCAAGTGATCTATCCATGGCCAGGATGAAGGTGGGGTAACACTCACTGGAGGTCCGAACCCACTAACGTTGAAAAGTTAGGGGATGAGCTGTGGATAGGGGTGAAAGGCTAAACAAACTTGGAAATAGCTGGTTCTCTCCGAAAACTATTTAGGTAGTGCCTCACGTATCACTCTCGGGGGTAGAGCACTGTCATGGCTAGGGGTCTATTGCTGATTACCAAACCATTGCAAACTCCGAATACCGAGAAGTGCGAGCGTGGGAGACAGACATCGGGTGCTAACGTCCGGTGTCAAAAGGGAAACAACCCAGACCCTCAGCTAAGGTCCCCAAGACACAGTTAAGTGGAAAACGATGTGGGAAGGCATAGACAGTCAGGATGTTGGCTTAGAAGCAGCCATCATTTAAAGAAAGCGTAATAGCTCACTGATCGAGTCGTCCTGCGCGGAAGATGTAACGGGGCTCAAACTGTGCACCGAAGCTAGGGATATGTACTTGTACATATGGTAGGAGAGCGTTCTGTAGGCCTGCGAAGGTGTGGTGTGAACCATGCTGGAGGTATCAGAAGTGCGAATGCTGACATGAGTAGCGATAAAGGGAGTGAAAGGCTCCCTCGCCGAAAACCCAAGGTTTCCTGTTCAACGTTCATCGGAGCAGGGTGAGTCGGCCCCTAAGGCGAGGCAGAAATGCGTAGTCGATGGGAAACAGGTTAATATTCCTGTACCTCAATGTAATGCGATGTGGGGACGGAGAAGGTTAAGCAAGCTGTCTGTTGGAATAGGCAGTTTAAGCGTGTAGGGAGATCTCTTAGGCAAATCCGGGAGGTCAATTCTGAGGCGTGATGACGATGCACTTCGGTGCAGAAGTTGCTGATACCAAGCTTCCAAGAAAAGCCACTAAGCTTCAGTTACATTGAGACCGTACCGCAAACCGACACAGGTGGGTAGGATGAGAATTCTAAGGCGCTTGAGAGAACTCGGGTGAAGGAACTCGGCAAATTAGCACCGTAACTTCGGGATAAGGTGCGCCCCGCTAGCGTGTAGAGACTTGCTCTCGAAGCGCGATGGGGTTGCAGTGAAATGGTGGCTGCGACTGTTTAATAAAAACACAGCACTCTGCAAACACGAAAGTGGACGTATAGAGTGTGACGCCTGCCCGGTGCTGGAAGATTAAATGATGGGGTGCAAGCTCTTGATTGAAGTCCCAGTAAACGGCGGCCGTAACTATAACGGTCCTAAGGTAGCGAAATTCCTTGTCGGGTAAGTTCCGACCTGCACGAATGGCGTAACGATGGCCACACTGTCTCCACCCGGGACTCAGCGAAGTTGAAATGTTTGTGAAGATGCAATCTCCCCGCGGCTAGACGGAAAGACCCCATGAACCTTTACTGTAGCTTTGCATTGGACTTTGAACATATCTGTGTAGGATAGGTGGGAGGCTTTGAAGCGGTGTCGCCAGACATCGTGGAGCCATCCTTGAAATACCACCCTGATGTGTTTGAGGTTCTAACCTAGATCCATTATCTGGATTGGGGACATTGCATGGTAGGCAGTTTGACTGGGGCGGTCTCCTCCCAAATTGTAACGGAGGAGTACGAAGGTATCCTAGGTACGGTCGGACATCGTACTGATAGTGCAATGGCAAAAGGATGCTTAACTGCGAGACTGACAAGTCGAGCAGGTACGAAAGTAGGTCATAGTGATCCGGTGGTTCTGTATGGAAGGGCCATCGCTCAACGGATAAAAGGTACTCTGGGGATAACAGGCTGATTCCTCCCAAGAGTTCATATCGACGGGGGAGTTTGGCACCTCGATGTCGGCTCATCACATCCTGGGGCTGTAGCCGGTCCCAAGGGTATGGCTGTTCGCCATTTAAAGTGGTACGTGAGCTGGGTTTAAAACGTCGTGAGACAGTTTGGTCCCTATCTGCCGTGGGCGCTGGAAGTTTGAGGGGACCTGCTCCTAGTACGAGAGGACCGGAGTGGACGTATCTCTGGTGTACCGGTTATGACGCCAGTCGTATCGCCGGGTAGCTATATACGGAAGAGATAACCGCTGAAAGCATCTAAGCGGGAAACTCGCCTCAAGATGAGACTTCCCTGGGCACTTGATGCCCCTGTAGGGTCGTGGAAGACTACCACGTTGATAGGTCAGGTGTGGAAGTCCAGTAATGGATTAAGCTAACTGATACTAATTGCCCGTGAGGCTTGATCCTATAACATTAGGCAAGCGCAAGTTATGTAACGCTCGCAACAATCAAAACACACTTTACTTCTTCCAAAATTACATCAGGCGCTGAGTTTGAATACCAGATTCAGCGATTGATAACAGTTATGTCTGACGACCATAGCAGGTTGGCCCCACTCCTTCCCATCTCGAACAGGACAGTGAAACGACCCCGCGCCAATGATAGTGTGGATTACCCATGTGAAAGTAGGTCATCGTCAGACTCCTTATAAAGCAAACCCCTCCCGGGCAACCGGTGAGGGGTTTTTGCTTTTCAGCTCCGATATAATCACAGCATCGTTCGAAGCAAGGTGGTCATATGAAAACATTCGTGAAATACACACTTTGGTCCCTGTTAGGCATCGTGGCCACCGCCTCTACGGTGCTCGCCTATGTGGCCCTCACCTTCGATCCCAATGCCTACAAACCGCAGATCATTCAGGCAGTGCAGGAAAATACCCAACGTACCTTGAAGCTGGATGGGGATATCAAGCTCATGTTCTTCCCCAGCGTCGGTGCGCGGCTGGGTAAAGTCTCACTTTCTGAATTCCAGAGTGATCGCGAGTTCGCATCAGTGGCGGATGCCAGTGTGTCCCTTGCGGTATGGCCGCTGCTTCAGAAGCAGATGGTGGTGAACCAGGTCAACGTTAGCGGCGTAAAGGTCAATGTCATCAAATACAAGAATGGCACAACCAATCTGGACGATCTTTTGAGTCACAAGCCTGAAGCTGCGCAAGTCGCCCCCTCGCCGGATCATAAATCTTCAGTGGTGGATTTTGATGTGGCGAGTGTCGCGATAGAGAATTGCGAATTGCAATTCGATGATCAAGCAGCAGGCAATCAGATCAGCATCTCGAAATTGAATCTCAAGACTGGCCGACTGACCAATGCCTTGCCCTCGCCTGTAAAACTTTCAGCCCATATACAGACAACGCAACCCAAGATGGACATCGCCTTGCAAATCGCCACGACCATGAGTTTCGATATTGAGCGTGGACGATACACTCTCAAAGGCATGGAGTTGGCAGCAGAAGGCGGTGTGTTGGATGTCTCGGAGCTGGTTTTGAAACTGGCAGGTGACGCCAGTGCGGACTTGCAATCCGAGAATTACGAATTGAATCTATTCGTATTGAATGCAAGTGGTAAAAATGCAGGAGAACCCTTTGAAGCTCATCTTACCGTGCCGAGCATCAGTCTGAAGCGGGAGGATTTCTCCGGTGTGAACTTGCAACTCAATGCCAGCTTGGATGGGGCGTTCGGCAAAGCAAGTGCGGCGCTGGATCTGCCATCCTTCAAGGGGAATATGGACAAGTTCAGTTTGCAGGGGCTGTCTCTGCAAGCTGCATTGGTTCAGCCTGAGCAGTCGTTCAGTGCCAAGATCGACACAGTGTTGATCGGTAGTTTAAAGACCATGCAATTCAATTTGAAAGACTTGAATATCGCACTCAAGGCGAATGGCGATAAATTGCCGGGTAAAGTGGTCGAAAGTTCTCTTAAGGGCAGTGTGCAGGCCGATCTTGAGCGTCAGAGTGTGCACGCAAAATTCACCGGCGGACTCTTGCAAAGTCGTATTAAGGCTGAAGCTGCTATAAAGAACTTCAAAGTGCCGGTCATTCGCTATGACATCGAGATAGACAAGCTCGATGTCGATCCTTATCTACCGCCCAAGGTTGCGAAGGAAGCAGCTCCCAAAGCAGTCGTAGCAGAGCAGCCATTCGACTTGTCCGCTTTGAAAACATTGAATGTGAACGGCAGCGTGCGCATAGGCGCGTTCAAGGCGGCGAACGTGAAGCTGACCAAACTGCGCGTGGACCTTATAGCCAGAGACGGCATCGTAAATATTGAACCGTTGAGTGCCTCGCTGTACCAAGGGGCGGTCAATGGCAAGCTGCGTGTCGATGCGCATACATCCAGTTTTGCAGTGACGCAAAAACTGATCGGGGTGGAGATCGCGCCGCTGATGAAGGACGCCGCTGATCTGGAGCTGGCGGAGGGAAAGGGTAATGTCTCTCTGGCGGTGACCACTCAAGGCAATACCGTCAGCGCACTGAAGAAGGCGTTGAACGGCACAGTTTCGGTGGAACTGGCGGATGGTGCGATCCGCGGTATAGACCTCGGCAAGCTGGTGCAAGGGGTGCAGAATCTGAACAAGGACAGCAAGGCTGAGACATTGGGTGTCAATAAGGGTGAACTGACGCAGTTCAGCGAATTCAAGGCCAGCCTCAAGATCAAGGATGGTGTCGCACACAACGATGACTTATCTGTCAGATCGACCGTGCTGCGCTTGAGCGGCAGCGGCGATGTGGATATCGGCCAGGACATGATGGATTACAACGCCAAGGTCATCATGGCCAAGACGGACCAGGGACGCACGGGATCCTTGCCGGTGAGAGTCTACGGCCCATTCGATGCGATCAAAATCCAAGTGGACTATGCCGAACTGCTGGCAGATATCGCCCGTCAGCGTTTGAACGAAGAGAAAGCCGCACTGAAACAGAAACTGGACGCAGAAAAGGCCGCACTCAAGGCCAAGCTGGAGGCGGAGAAAGATGCAGCCAAAGCTACAGCCAAGGCCAAGCTGGATGCTGAAAAGGCAGCCGCTAAAGCCAATGCAGAGGAAAAGCTGAAGCAGGGTCTGAAGGGTTTGCTCAAGTGAACATTCGCTAGTCCTTGGCATTTGTGAACACCTTCGCAAGACGCCTGATAGGCTGGCAGAAAGAATATGGCCGCCACGACTTGCCCTGGCAAGGGGAGTCGGCATATCGCATCTGGCTGTCTGAGATCATGCTGCAACAGACGCAGGTGACGACTGTCATTCCCTATTACCAGCGGTTCATAGCATCGTTCCCGGATATTGCCGCGCTGGCTGCCGCCACAGAAGAGCAGGTGCTCGCGCACTGGAGTGGCCTTGGCTACTACGCGCGCGGTCGTAATCTGCACAAGGCTGCACGTCTCATCGTTGAAAGACATGAAGGACGATTCCCGCGAGATTTCGAACAGATACTGATGTTGCCGGGTATCGGACGTTCGACTGCCGCCGCGATCTCTGCTTTGGCGTGGCATGAGCGTCGTGCGATCCTGGACGGCAACGTGAAGCGTGTGCTCGCCCGCTACTGTGGCATCGATGGCTGGACTGGGGAGCGCAAGGTCGAAGCACGATTGTGGGAGTTGGCAGAGCAACTGCTCCCCGCGAGCGATGTGGCAATCTATACGCAGGCTTTGATGGATATGGGGGCGACGGTCTGCACGCGCTCACGCCCCCGTTGTGCGAATTGCCCCGTCCAAGCGAGCTGCGTGGCATTAAACACCGAGCGTGTCGAGCGACTTCCCGCGCCGCGTCCACGCAAGGCGATTCCTGAACGTTCGACGACTTTTTTGTTGCTGAAGCACGGCAGCGAAATCATGCTGGAGAAGCGTCCGACTAGCGGCATTTGGGGCGGGCTGTGGTGCGCTCCGCAGGTGGACGCGCAAGAAGAGACGAACTACTTGTTGCGCAACGATATGAAAATCTCACGGCGCACCGAAATGGATGCGTTCACGCACGTCTTCACGCACTTCAAGCTGCATATCCGGCCGGTGTTGTTTGAGCTGGCAAGCAAGCCTATGCGGATCGAACAGCAGGGGTGTGTGTGGCTGGATCTGAACGATGCGCTGGGGGCGGCCATTCCCAGTCCGGTACGTCAGATTCTACTCAGCCTCCAGACATCCCAACGAGCTGGCTGATCACTTCTTCTTGCGGAATGATTCCAGTATCTCGCGGTATTGGCGCAACTCGGTCTCGATGGTGGATAGCTGGTAATAATCGTTGCCAGCCAGTTTCGCCAGCTCCAGTTGTTCTATCGCGCCACGCAGGTTGCCGTGCAGGATCTGATAGTAAGAAAGCACATGATGCGCTTCCTGATGACGACCCAATGCTGTGTAGGCTCGTGCCTGCAATTCGTAGAGTGCCGCATCATTGCCATCGCGGTTGATCTGCTCGTCCAGCAGGGTAAGTGCCTCTGAATAATGCTGCGTGCGCAGCAGCAGCAATGCGTAGTCGTAGATCAAGGCGCGGTGCGTCGGGTACTCCTTGAGCGTCGTGCGATAGAAATCGAGCACGCCGCTATCTTTCTTGTCCAGTTGGCGGATGCGCCCTGCCAGCGTCTCGATCGTGGCATTGCGTGGTGCCTGTTTGTGCAGTATGGCGAATTCCTGTGCGGCACGCTTGTCCTGCCTGTCGCGTAGCAAGGCCAGCACCAGTCCGTAGCGTTGCGCGATCTGATTGCCGAAGCGTTGTGCGCCCAGTGCCGACTGGAAATAGCTTACCGCTTCGCGCGGCGGCTTCTGCATGGCATTCAAGCGTGCCCGCACCAGATGGAAATCGAGGCTGTCCGCGACCAGTTTGAACGGGATGCGCTGCACACGGTTGCCCACATCGGCGACGCGCTCTGTCGTGAGCGGGTGGGTGCGCAGATAACTGGGAGTGTCTCCCTCCACCAGTTGTGTGGCTTTCTGTAGACGCTCGAAGAAACTCGGCATCGCGTGCGGATCGAAACCGGATTGTTGCAGCAGGTCGATTCCGATGCGGTCCGCTTCCTTTTCATGCTCGCGCGTGAAGTCGAGCTGCCGTTGCATGAGTCCGCCTTGTGCGCCGACGATGCCGGCCTGCGCGGCTTGTGGGTTGTCGCGAGCAGCCAGAATGGCGACCGCGATGGTCGCCATCGCCGCCAGTGAATCGTATTTGCGACCCGAGATCATGCGAGCCAGATGGTGCTGAGTCACGTGCGATATCTCGTGGCTCAATACCGAGGCAAGCTCAGATTCACTCTGCGAGAGCATGATCAACCCGGTGTTGACGCCGATGAAACCGCCGGGCATGGCAAAGGCATTGATGGCCGCATCGTCGATGACGAAGAACTCGAACGGCTGGCTGGGTTCGCTGCTGTTGGCGACCAGTCGTTTGCCGAGGCGATTCAGGTAATCCGTGACTTCCGGATCGCTCAGATATTGCTCGCTGGCCCGGATCTGGAACATGCTCTGCTCACCGATCTGTCTTTCCATCTGGGGAGAGATCACGGTTTGCGATTCGTCACCCAGATCGGGCAGCCCTTCTGCGTACAGATTGAAGGGGATCAAAAGCAGGAGCAGGAATTTTTTCATGGAAGCTATGATAGCACCGGCTCGAACTGGTTCCCCCAAGCTGGACAGTACGCCCCCAAAGCCGCAGAATGCGCTCCCATTCGAGCGATATCAGTATGGAATCATTAGGCAAATATCACATCGTCAAAGAACTCGGGCACGGCGCGACCAGCACCGTGTATCTTGCGCTGGACCCGTTCAATGAGCAACAGGTCGCGCTCAAAGTGTTCAATGCGAATGTGCTCAATAACAGTGCCAGCGGCAAGGCTTTCCGCAAACTGTTGCTGACCGAAGCATCGCTCGCCGGCAAATTGTCCCATCCACACATCGTGAAGATATTCGACGCCATCATGGAAGGCGATACGAATTACATGGTGATGGAGTATGTCGAAGGCGAGACGCTGGAGCGATTCGCCGAAGTCGATCACCTGCTGCCATTGGGGCGTATTGCCGAGATCATCTACAAGTGCTGTAAGGCGCTGGAATACGCCCAGTACCAGGGGGTGATCCATCGTGACATCAAGCCGGCCAACATCCTCTTGTGCGGCGAGAGCGACATCAAGATATCGGATTTCGGCGCCGCCGTGATCGAGAGCCAGCAGACCACACAGGTGAGCGGCGTGGGATCGCCCGCCTACATGTCTCCCGAGCAGATCAAGGAACACTCTTTGTCACACCAGACCGATATCTACTCGCTGGGTGTGACCATGTACCGCATGTTGACCGGCAAGTTGCCATACGACGCGGCCAACAACTACAGCATGATCTATCAGATCATGAACATCGAGCCGCCGCCTCCCAGCACTTTCCGTCCCGAGATCCCCGCGGTGCTGGACGGTATCGTGTTGCGCGCGATGCACAAGGACACGGCCAAGCGTTATCGAACCTGGGATGAGATGGCGCGCGACCTGGTGTCATTCATCAGCGATAACGTGCCGCAACAGGAAGGGATCCGCGACACTGAGAAGTTCGATACCGTGCGCGCTTTGCCGTTCTTCAAGCAGTTCAACGATGTGGAGCTGTGGGAAGTGCTGCGCATCAGCGAGTGGCGGAAAGTGTCCAAGGGAGAGCAGATACTGCGCGAAGGAGAGGAAGGGCTGAACTTCTTCATCATCGCCAGCGGCTCTGTGCGCGTGGTGAAACAGGGGCGTTTGCTCAGCTTGTTGCACAAGGGGGACTGTTTCGGCGAGATGGCGCATCTGAGCGAGAATGGCACCAGGCGGAGCACCGATGTGCTGGCCAAAACGGATGTGAAGCTGATAGAGATCGATCCGTCGGTTCTGGCGTTAGCAACCTCAAACTGTCGTTACCGCTTCGATGAAGCTTTCCTGCGCATCATCGTCAAGCGGCTGTCGGTCGCCAATACGCGCATCGCGCGTCTGCTGAGCGACCATGATGAAGGTCAATGAATCAGAAAAGTGGAGTGGATGGGAATGAGCGGTTTCATGAATATTACCGTGGCTGAATTGCACGAATTGATGGACAAGCCCGATGTGCAACTGGTGGACGTACGCACCGATGCCGAGATCGCGCGCGGTCGCATCAAAGGTGCGATCTGCATGCCTTTGCATCTGTTGCCCTTGCGTCTGAACGAGCTGGGTTCCGAAAAGACCACTGTGTTCTATTGCCAGATGGGCGGACGCTCGGCGCAGGCGGCGGCATTCGCTGCTGCACAGGGATTGCATGGTGCAGCCAATCTGCAGGGGGGCATTCTGGCTTGGGCGCAGTCGGGCGGGGAATTGGTCGCGTGAGCGGAGAGATGTTCGACGTGGAGCTGGATGTGCGCAAGCTGGCTTGTCCATTGCCCATCCTGCGCGCGAAGAAAGCACTGGCTGGGATGAGCGCGGGGCAGGTGCTGAAAGTGGTGGCGACCGACGGCGGCGCGCCCAGAGACTTCGCCGATTTCTGCAGCAAGACCGGCAACGATCTGCTGTCGTCGACCGAGCAGGGCGGCGAGTTCGTGATCCTGCTTCGCCGTCGCGCCTAGCCGCTTATTCGGCCGCTTTCTTCTCGATCTCCTTGGCCAGGAAATAGGCCATCACCGTTCGGATCACCACGATACCCCCAAGCAGCAGCAGTGCCTCCTGACTGGGTACCACGATGGTGCCGATGATGTCGCCTGCGAGGAAGAAGTCCAAGCCCAGTGCCATCTTCTCGCCGATGGCGATGCGGATGTCGCTCAAGGAACTGCCCGGTTCTCGGCTGCTAAGCAGGTCCCAGCCGCGTTGCAGGAGCAGGATGAGACCGTGCACGCTGCCCCAGGTGACCACCGCCACGCCCAGCAACTCGGTGAGCGGCACGATGTAGGCGATGGCGTCGATCAGCAGTTCGTGCAGCATGGCGTTCTCCTCAGTCGAATTTTGCGCGCTGCGCCTGCAACTGCACCAGCGTGGTGCCGAATTCTTCCAGACGTTTCTTCTCCTGCTCAACTACCGCAGCCGGTGCGCGCGCCACGAAACTTTCGTTGCCGAGTTTTGCGTTGGCTTTGGTGATCTCGTTGGATAAACGCGCGATCTCCTTGTCCAGACGCTCGCGCTCCGCCGCAATATCGATCTCCACCTTCAACATCAGCTTGTAGCTGCCGACGATGGAAACCGGTGCGTCACCTTCCGGAAGTTCTGCGACCACCTGCACTTCACTCAACTTGCCGAGGCTGTTGATGTAGGGCGCGAGTGCATCCAACACGGTCGCATCGCCCGCCGCGATCAACGGCACGCGTGCGGCGGGGGACAGGTTCATCTCGCTACGCAGGCTGCGGGTGGCGGTGGTGAGCTCTTGCAGCAGTGCGATCTGTGCGCTGGCCGTTGCATCGATCTTGCCGGCATCCGCCTTGGGATAGGATTGCAGCATGATGGTGTCACCTTTTGCATTCGCCATCGGTCCAACCGTCTGCCACAACTCTTCGGTGATGAACGGGATGATGGGGTGGGCCAGACGCAGGATGGTCTCCAGCACGCGTACCAATGTACGGCGGGTGGCGCGTTGCTGAGCTTCGCTGCCATTCGCCATCTGCACCTTGGCCAACTCCACATACCAGTCGCAGTAGGTGTTCCACACCAGTTCATACACGGCACGCGCGGCCATGTCGAAACGGTAGTCGGCGAAATGCGTCGCCATCTCGGCTTCGGCCTTCTGCAGTTCGCTGATCATCCATTTGTCGGCCGCAGAGAATTCCATCGGCAGTGATTCATCCTGACCAACATCTTTGCCTTCGCAGTTCATCAGCACGAAGCGCGTGGCGTTCCACAGCTTGTTGCAGAAATTGCGATAGCCCTCGCAGCGCTGCATGTCGAACTTGATGTCGCGGCCGGGCGAAGCGAGCGAGGCGAATGTGAAACGCAGTGCGTCGGTGCCGAAAGCGGTGATGCCGTCCGGGAATTCCTTGCGTGTGCGTTTCTCGATCTTCTCGGCATCCCTCGGGTTCATCAAGCCGGTGGTGCGCTTCTTGATCAGCGCAGCCAGATCGATACCGTCGATGAGGTCGATGGGGTCGAGCACGTTGCCTTTGGACTTGGACATCTTCTGGCCTTCCGCGTCGCGGATCAGGCCGTGCACGTACACATCCTTGAACGGGATCTTGCCGGTGATGTGCTTGGTCATCATCACCATGCGCGCCACCCAGAAGAAGATGATGTCGAAGCCGGTGACCAGAACGGAGGATGGCAGGTACTGCTGCACGAACGGGTTCTTTGCATCCTTGTCCGCATCACCCGACCAGTCCAGCGTGGAGAACGGCCACAGCGCGGAAGAGAACCAGGTGTCCAGCACATCGTTGTCGCGATCCAGCTGTCCGGCGTAACCTGCCTTGTCGGCCAGCTTGCGCGCCTCGGCTTCATCGTGCGCGACGAACACTTCGCCGTTCACGCCATACCATGCCGGGATCTGGTGGCCCCACCACAGTTGGCGCGAGATGCACCAGTCCTGGATGTTGTTCAGCCATTGGTTGTAAGTGTTCACCCAGTTCTCGGGATGGAACTTGATCTCGCCGGAGCTCACACATTCCAGCGCTTGCTCGGTGATGCTCTTGCCGCCGTCGCCGGGCTTGCTCATGGCGACGAACCATTGGTCGGTCAGCATCGGCTCGATCACCACGCCGGTGCGGTCGCCGCGCGGCACTTTGAGTTTGTGCTTGTCTGCTTTAACGAATAGACCGGCAGCTTCCAGATCGGCCACGATCTGTTTGCGTGCGGCGAAGCGGTCCATGCCCTGATATTGCTTGGGTGCGTGTTCGTTGATCTTCGCGTCCAGCGTGAGGATGGAGATCATCTCCAACTGGTGGCGCTGTCCGATGGCATAGTCGTTGAAGTCGTGCGCAGGCGTGACTTTCACCACGCCGGTGCCGAACTCCTTGTCCACATAGTCATCGGCGATGACCGGGATGGTGCGGTCGCACAGCGGTAGCGTGACTTGCTTGCCGATGAGGTGCGCATAGCGCTCGTCCTCGGGATGCACCATCACCGCCACGTCGCCCAGCATGGTCTCGGGGCGTGTCGTTGCAACGACCAAGTGGCCGGAGCCATCCGCCAATGGATACTGGATGTGGTACATGAAACCGTCTTCTTCTTCCTGCACTACTTCGAGGTCGGAGACGGCGGTGTGCAATTTCGGGTCCCAGTTCACCAGTCGCTTGCCGCGATAGATCAGGCCTTCGTTGAACAGGCGCACAAAGGTTTCGGTGACGGATCGCGACAGGCCTTCGTCCATGGTGAAGCGCTCGCGCGACCAATCGGGCGAGGTGCCGAGGCGGCGCATCTGTTTGGTGATGGTGTTGCCGGAATATTCCTTCCACTCCCACACCTTCTCGATGAACTTCTCGCGGCCCAAGTCGTGGCGCGAGACACCTTGTGCATCGAGTTGGCGTTCCACCACGATCTGTGTGGCGATGCCTGCGTGGTCGGTGCCCGGTTGCCACAGGGTGTTGTCGCCCTTCATGCGGTGGTAGCGCGTCAACGCGTCCATCAGTGTCTGGTTGAAACCGTGGCCCATGTGCAGCGTGCCGGTGACGTTGGGCGGCGGTAGCAGGATGCAGAAGTTGTCCTGCTTGTTTGCATCCAGTCCGGCTTTGAAGTGTCCGGCGGATTCCCACGCGGGATACCAGCGGGATTCGATGTCTTTGGGGTCGAAGCTTTTTGCGAGTTCTTTGGATTGAGTCATTGCGATGCGGCGTGATGCCTGTCCTGAGCTTGTCGTGAGGAAGGCGCGATTATATCAAGACGGCGCTGCGACAGCGGGGTGCTTGCCGGGTTTATGAGTGTGGC
Organism: Sideroxydans sp.; assembly: GCF_054604835.1. Taxonomy (NCBI): domain Bacteria; kingdom Pseudomonadati; phylum Pseudomonadota; class Betaproteobacteria; order Nitrosomonadales; family Gallionellaceae; genus Sideroxydans; species Sideroxydans sp. The sequence continues at coordinate 14,114 of NZ_JBTSFG010000009.1, forward strand.
GGGAGGATGTCGCGAACAAGCTGCGGCAATTCGTCCTTCAGTTCGTCCCATGTCTGGGCGATGGCCTGACGTTGTGCTGCTTCGAGACGCGGCAATAAGCGCTGCATGAAGAGAGCTTCCAGGTGTGCTTCGAGTTGCGGTGGGACCTCAAACGGTATTTCTTCAGCATAGGGCAGAGGGGCGGCGGCTACGGCCGGATCGAGTTCAATGGCTGGAGCATCCGCTTCAGGCGCTTCGACGATATCGGTCAGCGTGGGCAGGTCGTCGTCACTGACAACCTCGGTCAGCACCGGCAGGTCGTGGGGTAATGCCTGATCGATGTCGTTCGTACTCATGGGCGCAACTTGGACAGGTCGGTGTGGTTGAGTTCGTAGCCACGGTCGCGGTAGAACTTGAAGCGGACACGTCCGCGTGTGGCCTCTTCGGCATCATGTCCTACGATCTCTATCACACGTTCGAAGCGGCTGAAGAAGGTCGGACATTCGTCATGCAGACTGATCAGAAGTTCGGAGTGGGGGAAGGTCTCATCGTGGCCGATGACGATCGGCATCGCGCCGGCCTCGGCATCGCTGCTATGGCAATGTGGCATAAAGGCCGTGGCCGGGTAATGCCACAGCAGCTTATCCAGTTTGTCTGCCGTGTCTTCATCCGGCACATGCAACAACACACGCATGCCGCTCTGCATCGCCTTGTGGCTCAGCAGGCATGCGGTGCGCAGCTTGTCTTCGCTGCCGGTATAGAAGTCGACTCTGGTCACTTGCTTGTTGAGCGATTGATCAGATACTGCGTCAGCAACGGCACCGGACGTCCGGTCGCGCCCTTGTCCTTGCCGGACTTGTTGGCGGTGCCCGCGATGTCGAGGTGTGCCCAGCGGTAGTCTTTGGTGAAGCGTGCCAAGAAGCAGGCTGCGGTGATGGTGCCGCCGGCGCGACCGCCGATGTTCGCCATGTCGGCGAAGTTGCTGTCCAGGAGTGGCTGATAGTCGTCCCACAGCGGCAACTGCCATACGCGGTCATGTGCCTGTTCGCCGGCACCGACCAGTTCTTTGGCCAGCTTGTCGTCGTTGGCGAACATGCCGCTGGCGACATGGCCCAATGCGATCACGCAGGCACCGGTGAGGGTGGCGATATCGATCACGGTGTCGGGCTTGAACTTCGCTGTGTAGGTCAGTGCATCACACAGGATCAGGCGGCCTTCGGCATCGGTGTTGAGGATCTCGATGGTCTGGCCGGACATGGAGGTGACGATGTCGCCCGGTTTGGTGGCGGTGCTGCTGGGCATGTTCTCGCAAGTGGGGATCACGCCGACCACGTTGATCGGCAGTTCCATCTCGGCGATGGCCTGCAGCGTACCGAACACACTGGCTGCCCCGCACATGTCGTATTTCATCTCGTCCATGTCGGCGCCCGGCTTGAGCGAGATGCCACCGGAGTCGAAAGTGATGCCTTTGCCGACCAGCACGATAGGCTTCTGCGTCTTGGCACCGCCGTTGTATTCCATCGTGATCAACTTGGGCGGCTGTGCGCTGCCGCGCGTGACGGAAAGGAAGGAGCCCATGCCGAGCTTCTCCATGTCTTTCCTTTCCAGCACGGTGGTCTTGACCTTCTTGTGCGCCTTAGCCAGCGCCAGTGCTTTGGCTGCGAGATAGGTAGGGGTGCAGATGTTGCCGGGCAAGTTGGCCAGGTCTTTGGTCAGTTCCATGCCGCGCGCGACGGCGGAAGTTTGTGCGACTGCCTTTTTCAGCTCTGCTGCAGGCTTTTCCAGCGTGATGAAGGTCACTTGCTTCAGCGTGGCGGGTTTCGAAGGTTTGCTCTTCAGGCCGTCGGCGCGGTAAGCGCCATCGGCTGCCGCGAGTATGGCTTGTTTGAGTACCCAGCTTGCATCCTTGCCCACGCCGTCATCGGTGATGAACAGCGCGGCATCTTTGGCGGAGGTGGCATGCAGTGCTTTGAACGCGGCACGCAGGATATCCACGCTACCTCGGTTGTCCAGCTCGGCGGGTTTGCCGAGGCCGACCAGCAAGATGCGTTCGGCCGATGCGCCAGCGATCTTGTGCAGCAAGAGCGTGGTGGCAGACTTTCCCGTCATGTCGCCGCGCGCGATGACATCGCTCAAAGCGTGTCCGGTGGATTTGTCGAGCAGTTGCCCCGCTTTGGATAATTTTCCGCCTTCGTAGACGCCGACCACCACGCATCCACTCTTCAGCTTCTCCGGGCTACCCTGTTTTATGCTAAATTCCACGCGCTTCTCCTCAAAAGATCTCAAAATTCTGCAGATGCCGGATTATCCGCAATCACCGCCGCAAAAGTCAAAACAAGCTCACGTGCGGCGTGTGCGAGGCATCTTCTATCGCTCGCTTATACGCGAATTCGCCTCCATCGGCATGCTGGTGTTCGCCATTCTGCTCGGAATCGTGGTTTTCACCCAGTTGATCCGTTTCCTCGGCGAATCGGTGAGCGGTTTGCTGGCTGTGGATGGTGTGATGGTGATGCTGGGTTTCAGCGCCATCAACTATCTGCCTGTCCTGTTGTCGATCAGTCTGTTCCTTTCGGTGTTGATCACGCTGACGCGTTGTTACCGCGACAGCGAGATGGTGGTGTGGTTCTCTTCCGGCATCGGCCTGACGCGATGGATACGCCCTGTGCTCGGGTATGCACTGCCTGTGACGGCCGTCATCGCATTGATGAGTCTGGTGTTGTCGCCTTGGGCGCTTTCCAAAGCGGATGAATACAAACGCCGTCTGGACAGTCGGGACGATGTCTCGGTCGCCTCGCCGGGCGCATTCCGAGAATCGAAACAGTCCGATCGCGTGTTCTTTCTGGAAGGTGTCGATTCCGAGAACAAGCGCGTCGGGAACATATTCGTGCGCTCTGTGCAGCATGGCAAGGAAGGCACCATGGTGGCGAAAGAGGGCTATCAGGAAACAGCCGAGAATGGCGACCGCTTTCTGGTGCTGCTGAACGGTACGCGCTACGAGGGCATCCCGGGGCAGGCCGATTTCAGGATCGCCGAGTTCGACCGTTATGCCATGCGCATCGAGCCGGCCGAACTGGGTAAGGAGCAGCCCAACCTGAAAGCCTATTCCACGGTCTATCTCGTAAAGCATCCCACGCCGCGCAACCTGTCCGAGCTGGAATGGCGCCTCGGTCTGCCGATCAGCGCATTGATCCTTGCCTTGCTGGCCATCCCGCTAAGTTACGTGGATAACCGCTCCGGGCGTTCGCTGAATCTGATCACGGCCATCGTGATCTACATGTTCTACAACAACATGATCAGCGTGACCAACTCTTGGGTGGCGCGGCAGAAGGTCGATGCGGTGACCGGCTTCTGGGGGTTGCATCTGCTGATGCTGGCGCTATTGATGGTGTTCTTCTATCACCGGTCTTCGGTTTTCTCCTGGCGGCGCTGGAAGCGATGAAGCTGCTGACCAAGTACCTCTCGCGTGAGATCTATTTCAGTGTGGCGCTGGTCTTCGCCGCGCTGCTCATGTTGTTCGCGTTGCTGGACCTGATCAGCCAGTTGAATGAGATGGGGCGCGGCGATTACAGCCTGGGTTACATGCTGCTCTACGTGGTATTGATCCTGCCCGGGCATGTCTACGAACTCTTTCCTGTCGCGGTACTGATAGGCACTATCTTCGCGCTGGTGCAGATGGCGGCCAATTCGGAATTGACGGTGTATCGCGCATCCGGCGTGTCGCTGAAACAGCTGATCTTTGCGCTGTTGCGCATCGGCGCGCCGCTGCTGGTGCTGTGCCTGTTGTTCGGCGAAGTGGTCGCGCCTTACAGCGAACAGTTGGCGCAGCAGACCAAGCTTAAGGCGCAGAAGGCACAAGTGAACCTGAGGGAGTTCCGCTCCGGCGTATGGGTCAAGGACGAAGGCAGTTTCGTCAACATCCGTAACGTGCTGCCAGACACATCGCTGCTGAATGTCAGCATCTACCAGTTCGATGAGAACTATCGCCTGGTCAGTGTCACGGCCGCCAAACGCGCGACCTTCCTGAAAGAGCGCCTGTGGCGGCTGGAAGATATCCAGCGCACGAATTTTGCCGGGCAAGGCGCCTCGGCCGAGAGCCTGCCGGATATGGAGTGGCATACAGCGCTCAACCCCAATCTGTTGAATGTGCTGCTGGTGTTGCCAGAGCAGATGTCGGCGCTGGATCTGTACCAGTACACCCAGCATCTGGCGGACAACAAACAAAGTACGGCGCGCTATGACATCGCTCTCTGGAACAAGCTGGTGTATCCGTTCGCGGTGCTGGTGATGATGTTGCTGGCGCTACCCTTCTCGTCCTATCAGCGACGCGAGGGGGGTATCGGCGGCAAGATATTCGTCGGCGTCGTGCTGGGACTGAGCTACCACTTTGCCGGCAGATTGTTTGCGAATCTGGGCGCGCTCAATGAGTGGCCCGCGGCATTGAGTGCTACGGCGATGACCTGGATTTTCCTGGGGCTGGCGCTTGCCATGCTGTGGCGCACCGAGCGCAGATGATCGCGCTCATTGATTGTCCGGTTGTGATTCCTGCTCACGCACCATCTGTTTGACGGCTTCCCGCTTTTCCTCGGGCACTTTGCTGAAAGCGGTGAACTTTTCACGGGCGCGTTCGCGTTGTGTATGCGACAGATCGGCCCATTTCTGTATCTGCGAGATCAAACGCTGCTGCTTCTCGGGGGGCAGTGAGGGGTAGGCTTTCGCCACTCCGATGAAGCTTTTCTGTTCGCTACGCGGCAGGGTCTCCCAAGTCTGCTCCAGAGGGGAGAGTATCTGCTGGGCGGTCGGGCTGAGCGTATCCCACTTTTCGGCACTGGCTGACAACGGAAGCAGTGCCAGGATAAGCAGTGGCAGCAGCGTATGCATACGAATCGGACGCATCGCGCTGAATTTAGTCCACATACATGTGCAGCGGCAGATCGTCGGTCAGGATGGCCAAGTCGATAGCGGCATGGTCGTGCCAAGTCGATTGGTTCCAATGCCAGCCGCCGGCCAGCACTGCAGCAAGCAGCAGCAATCCACCGGCCCAGTTAAGCGCCCGGTGGTGATGGGATTCATGTCCGTGGTCGGTGACCAGATGATGCAGTCGCGACAACAGCGCCGCGGGCGCAGTAGTGCGATGCCTGCTCAGTGCCTGTCGGCGCGCGGCATGCAAACGATCCAGTGTGTCGTGGTCGAGTTGCTGCGCTGCCCGATCCAAAATAGGGGCGAGGTCGTCGAGTTTCAGTTTGAGTCCCATGACAGGTCTATTCCCTTCGCTTTCAAAGTGGCGGCCATCGCATGCGTGGCGCGCGAACAATGCGTTTTGACACTGCCTTCGGTGCAGCCCATGACGGCGGCGGTCTCGGCGGTGTCCAATCGCTCCCAATAACGCAGTAAAAATGCTTCCCGTTGACGTACCGGCAGCTGTTGCAAAGCCCCTTCTATCAAAGCAAGTATCTCGGATTGCTGCAGGGCTGCTTCCGGTGTGGCGGGCAGGCTGGCGTTGTCACCATCCTGCAGCACGTCGAGCGGCTCGAATTCTTCGTCATCATGGTGCGAGGTGAAGGACGAGAACAGGCTGAAGTGTGCGTTACGCACTTTCTGCCGCCTGAAGTAATCAAGGATAGTGGTTTGCAGTATGCGCTGGAACAGCATTGGGAATTCCGCAGCGGGCTTGTCGCCATAGCGCTCGGAGAGCTTGATCATGGCATCCTGCACGATATCCAGCGCCGCATGATCGTCGCGCACGGCATAGGCGGCCTGCTTGAAGGCGCGGCGTTCGACGCTGGCAAGAAAATCGGAAAGCTGTTCTCGGCTGGACACGGATGGAGGTGAGCAAGTTCGCTGGTCGCCGGATGATAGCAAATTCCTGTTGCAGCAAGGGTTTTCGGGCGGTCAAGGCGTGATTGGGGTTGACCAAAAGGCCGCCAGCCTTTATCTTGCGCGGTCTTTCGATTGTTGCGATATATAGGTTTTAGGCCATGGAACTGACCGGTGCAGAGATAACCATACGCTGTTTGCAGGAGGAGGGGGTCGAGTACGTTTTCGGCTACCCCGGCGGCGCAGTGTTGTTCATTTACGACGAGCTGTTCAAGCAGGAGGCGGTCAAGCACGTGCTGGTACGTCATGAGCAGGCCGCCGTGCATGCCGCGGACGGCTATGCCCGTTCCACCGAGAAGGTGGGTGTCGCGCTGGTGACTTCCGGTCCCGGCGTGACCAATGCCGTCACCGGTATCGCCACGGCGTATATGGATTCCATCCCGATGGTGGTGATCAGCGGCCAGGTGCCGACCAGCTTCATCGGCGAGGACGCGTTCCAGGAAGTGGATGCGGTCGGCATCACGCGCCCCTGCGTCAAGCACAATTTCCTGGTCAAGGATGTCAAGGACCTGGCGGCCACGCTGAAGAAAGCCTTCTATCTGGCCAAGAGCGGTCGTCCCGGCCCGGTGCTGGTGGATATCCCCAAGGATGTGTCCAACCATAAGACCGCGTTCGAGTACCCGTCCACAGTCAATATCCGTTCCTATCATCCGCAAGTGACGGGTGATGCCAATCTGATCAAGCAGGCGGCCCAGATGCTGCTCGAAGCCAAGCGCCCGATGGTGTATGCGGGCGGCGGCGTGATTCTGTCCGATGCGGCCAAGCAACTGACCGAACTGGTGCGCCTGGTCGATGCGCCCTGCACCAACACCCTGATGGGCTTGGGCGGTTATCCCGCCAGCGACAAACAGTTCGTCGGCATGCTCGGCATGCACGGCACTTACGAAGCCAATATGGGCATGCAGAACTGCGACGTTCTGCTGGCCGTCGGCGCGCGTTTCGACGACCGCGTAATCGGCAATGTCGCGCATTTCAATTCCGTGCCGCGCAGGATCATCCATATCGACATCGATCCGGCCTCCATCTCCAAGCGCGTCAAGGTCGATGTGCCACTGGTCGGCGACGTGGGCAGCGTGCTGACCGACCTGATCAAGGTGCTGAAGAGCAGCAAGCAAAAGCCGGATGCGCACAAGGATTGGTGGAAGCAGATCGACGAATGGCGCGGTGCGAATTCGCTGAACTACAAGAATTCCAGCGAGATCATCAAGCCGCAGTTCGTGATCGAGACATTGCACAAGATCACGCACGGTGATGCTTACATCACCTCCGACGTCGGCCAGCACCAGATGTGGGCCGCGCAATACTACAAGTTCGACAAACCGCGCCGCTGGATCAACTCCGGCGGTCTGGGCACCATGGGCTTCGGCCTGCCTGCCGCGATGGGTGTGCAATTGGCGCATCCGGGCGAGACGGTCGCCTGCGTGACCGGCGAGGGCAGTATCCAGATGAACATCCAGGAGTTGTCAACCTGCAAACAGTTCAACCTGCCGATCAAGGTGATCGCACTGAACAACCGTTATCTGGGCATGGTGCGCCAGTGGCAGGAGTTCTTCCACGGCAACCGCTATTCGCAGTCCTACATGGATGCGCTGCCTGACTTCGTCAAACTGGCCGAGGCCTACGGCCACGTCGGCATCCTGGTGGAGAAGCCGTCCGATGTGGAAGGCGCGTTGAAAGAGGCGTTCGCCCGCAAGGATGAACTGGTGTTCCTCGATTTCCGTACCGATTCCACCGAGAACGTGTACCCAATGGTGCCCGGCGGCAAAGGCTTGTCGGAAGTGATCTTGGCGGAGGACCTGTAACATGCGACATATCATTTCCCTGTTGATGGCGAACGAAGCGGGTGCGCTGTCGCGAGTGTCCGGCCTGTTCTCCGCGCGCGGTTACAACATCGAGTCGCTCACCGTCGCGCCGACCGAAGATGCGACCCTGTCGCGCATGACCATCGTCACCAGCGGTTCCGACGAGGTGATCGAGCAGATCAACAAGCAGCTGAACAAACTGGTGGATGTCGTGTCGGTGATGGACCTTTCCGACGGTGACCATATCGAACGCGAACTGATGCTGGTCAAGGTGCGCGCGGAAGGTGCCGATCGCGAAGAGCTGAAGCGCATGAGCGATATCTTCCGTGGTCGCGTCATCGACGTGTCGGACAGGACCTACACCATCGAGTTGACCGGAGCCGGTTCCAAGCTGGACAGTTTCCTGCAGGCGATCGATCGCAAGCTGATCCTGGAGACGGTACGTACCGGCGCTTCCGGCATCGGACGCGGCGAACGCATCCTGAAGATTTAACCCCTTTCTTTTACTGATTTTTTCGACGAGGCCAACATGAAAGTTTATTACGACAAAGACGCAGACCTGTCCCTGATCAAGGGCAAGCAAGTGACCATCGTGGGTTACGGTTCGCAGGGCCATGCCCATGCGCAAAACCTGAAAGATTCCGGCGTGAGCGTGACCGTTGGTCTGCGCAAAGGCGGCTCTTCCTGGGACAAGGCTGTGGCCGCTGGTCATAAAGTCGCCGAGATCGCAGACGCAGTCAAAGGCGCTGACTTGGTGATGTTGCTGTTGCCAGATGAGACGATGGCAGACATCTATCGCGAAAACGTTGAAAAGAACCTTAAGTCGGGCGCTGCATTGGCATTCGCCCACGGTTTCAATGTCCACTACAACCAGATCGTGCCGCCTGCAGATGTGGACGTCATCATGATCGCGCCTAAAGGCCCAGGTCACACCGTGCGTTCCGAATATCTGAAGGGTGGCGGCGTCCCGACACTGATCGCTGTGTATCAGGACAAGACTGGCAAAGCAAAAGACGTGGCACTGTCCTACGCGGCAGCCAACGGCGGCACCAAGGGTGGCGTGATCGAGACCAACTTCCGCGAAGAGACCGAGACTGACCTGTTCGGCGAACAAGCCGTGCTGTGCGGTGGTGCAGTGGAACTGGTGAAGGCTGGCTTCGAAACACTGACCGAAGCGGGCTACGCTCCGGAAATGGCTTACTTCGAGTGTCTGCACGAACTGAAGCTGATCGTCGACCTGATGTACGAAGGCGGCATCGCCAACATGAACTACTCCATCTCCAACAACGCAGAGTATGGTGAGTATGTCACAGGCAACCGTGTGATCGCTGATCAAGCGCGCGCTGCGATGAAGGAATGCCTGACCAACATCCAGAACGGTTCCTACGCCAAGCAGTTCATTCTGGAAGGTCGCACCAACTATCCAGAAATGACAGCACGTCGTCGTATCAATGCAGAGCATCCGATCGAAGTTGTCGGCGGCAAGCTGCGTGCGATGATGCCTTGGATCGGCAAGAACAAGCTGGTCGACCAATCCAAGAACTGATCGCAGTAACAGATAGAAGGTGAAGCAGATGCTTCACCTTCTTTTCATTGGTCGTCACTTTTCCGGCAATTTCATATGAGCAACTATCCGCATCCCATCATCGCCCGCGAGGGTTGGCCTTTCCTGGCGATATCGCTGGTCGTCGCACTTGCCGTCTCGGCATGGTGCATCACATGGGCGATCCCGTTGTGGATCATCTTCGTGTTCGTGTTGCAGTTCTTCCGTGATCCGGCACGTGTCATTCCGCAAGAAGCGGGTGCCGTGCTGTCACCTGCGGATGGACGTGTGATCAAAGTTGAACGCACCACCGATCTGTACGGTGAGCGCGAAGCCATTCTGGTCAGCGTGTTCATGAACGTGTTCAACGTGCACTCCAACCGTAGTCCGGTCGATGGCGTCATCGAAAAAGTGCAATATTTCCCCGGTAAGTTCGTCAATGCCGATCTGGACAAGGCGTCGAGCGAGAACGAGCGCAATGCCATCGTGCTGAAGACCAACGAAGGGCAGACCGTGACCTTTGTGCAAGTGGCGGGCCTGATCGCACGCCGCATCCTGTGCTATGTCAATGCGGGTGATGCGCTGTCGCGCGGCCAGCGTTACGGTTTCATCCGTTTCGGTTCGCGCGTGGATGTCTACCTGCCGCTCGATGCTACCGTCAAGGTCGCCATCGGTGATAAAGTGCGAGCCACTGAAACCATATTAGCCAAACTGGCCTGAGCTGATGACCATGATGAACACCCGCAGCAAAATGAATCTGCGTCGGCGCAGCATCTATCTGTTGCCCAACCTGTTCACCACCGCTGCGCTGTTCGCCGGTTTCTACGCCATCGTGCAATCGATGAATGGCCGCTATGAGATCGCGGCAGTGTCTATCTTCATCGCCATGGTGCTGGATGGTCTGGACGGTCGTGTCGCACGTCTCACACACACACAGAGCGAGTTCGGTGCAGAATATGACAGCCTGTCCGATATGGTGTCGTTCGGTGTCGCACCGTCCATCCTGATGTACGAATGGGCGTTCCGCGATCTGGGTAAGTGGGGCTGGTTCGCCGCCTTCATCTATTGCACCGGTGCCGCATTGCGTCTGGCACGTTTCAACACCAACATCGATGTGGTCGACAAACGCTACTTCCAGGGGCTGCCCAGCCCGGCGGCAGCGGCGCTGGTGGCCGGTTTCGTGTGGGTCATGCTGGATAACAAGTTCACCGGTTACGACCTGCGCTGGTATGCCGCTGCCTTGACCGTGTTCGCTGGCCTGTCCATGGTCAGCAACTTCAAGTACTACAGCTTCAAGTCGATCAACATGCGCAAGAGCGTGCCGTTCTTCGTGATCTTCCTGTTCGCGCTGTTCTTCATCTTTGTGGCGCAGAATCCGCCGCTGCACCTGTTCCTGCTGTTCTTCGGCTATTGTCTGTCGGGCTATGTGATGAGCCTGATAGATCTGCGCAAGAAGCCTTCCTCGCCGCAGCCATAAGTTTCGATTGGATAATTAAAAAGGGCGCATCTCACGATGCGCCCTTTTTTTGCAGGTAGTTGGCCTGTGCTTACTTGGCAGACTTCTGGCGGCTGAGTTCAGTCAGACGCAGGATCTTCGCGGAGGAGAACAGGCCGCGCAATTGCGGCTGTTTGCCTTCCGCGACTTCCAGCACCGGCATGTGGGTCTTGCCGGCTTTTTGCATGGCTGTCAGCACATCCTTCACCGTGGCTTTTTCCACGTCGTGCATCTCGGCGACCACCCAATCCTTGGTGTGTTCCATGATGTCGCTGACGCGGATGTCCTTATGGGTCACAGCACGGTCAGCAAAGCCGACGCTTTGCAGGAATTCCATAGGCTTGGAGCCCATGATGTCGTAAGCGGTGATGGATCCCAGCAGCTTGTCGGAACCTTTCTCCTTTACGAAGGCGATACGTAACCCGGCGACCTTCATCTCGTGCAGTGCCTGGTCGATGGTCTCATCCGGCGTGATCTTGAACATACCGCGCACGTGGAAATCGGTCATCACGGACGTGGCGGGGTCCTTCAGTTCAACCTGCCAAGGCTCGTTATGTGGCTCCAGGATGTCCTGGACGTGGCTGGTGGTCTTCAGCTCGGTAGGCTGCGGCGGGCGATGCGGCATGGAACTCTCTCCTTAGAACAGATGGTTGTTGTCGATACGGTGCAGATTATAGCTGCAAGGTGATATTTCGTCAGTGTAAAGGCGGAGGATGATCCCAATCAGCTGCGTTGCCAAAGTGTCTCAGCACGGCCTTCGGAGCGATTGATCTCGCGGCACAGGATGAACAACAGGTCGGACAGGCGATTGAGGTATTGCAAGCCATGCATCGGGGCCAGGTTCTCCCGCGCCAACGGGGCGTATTCACGTTCGGCGCGTCGTGCGATACAGCGGGCGACATGGCACAAGGCCGCCGCCCGATTGCCGCCGGGCAGGATGAATTCCTTCAAGGGCGGAAGATCAGCATTGAAACGAACGATGGCGGTATCCAGCTTAGCCAATCTCGCTGCATCGAAAGGGGCACCGGGCGTGGCCAGCACGCCGCCGAGGTCGAACAGCTCATGCTGTATATCCAGCAGTTGCTTGCGCACGGCTTCCGGCAATGACTCGGTCAACAGCAAGCCGAGCTGGCTGTTCAATTCATCCACGCTGCCGATGGCCGCGATGCGAGGATCGTCCTTGGGCAGGCGAGAGCCGTCCGCCAACCCCGTTGTGCCGTCGTCGCCGGTGCGTGTGGTGATCTTCGACAGTCTCATTGCCGCTCCAGACAGGAGAGATACACCGCCGCATCCGGTGCAGTCTTGTTGCGCTGTGCCTGCCAGATCATCTCGCCCAGACAATCCATCATGGCGTGCTGCGCCTCGTGCTCGGATTGGTATTTCTGCGTCAGCCGTGCGAACTGCTCGCGGATGCCGTGCGGCTGGCCGATGCTGATCTGCTCCTCTATGGTCAGGTGCATCATCAGGTGCAAGAAGGGGTTCACCACATCGCCATCCGGCGCGAAATCCTTGTCCTGATTGTGCTCGGGGTCGTTGAACAGCGCGTGGTACTCGGGATGCTTGCCGATGAGCTGCGCAGTCAGGTCTTCCAGCGGTGACAGCAGTTCACCGGCGCTGCGTTTGCGCCAGGATTCGAACAGGAACAGCCGTGCTTCGTCGCGTGTCGGTTGGAACATCAGAACACCTTTTCCTTGAATTCGCACAAGTCCTGTATGCAGCACTCGCCGCATTTCGGCTTGCGCGCCACGCATACATAGCGCCCGTGCAGGATCAGCCAGTGATGCGCGTCCTGCATGAATTCCTTCGGCACGAACTTCATCAGCTTCTTCTCCACTTCCGCCACATCCTTGCCGGGCGCGAGGCCGATGCGGTTGCTGATGCGGAAGATGTGTGTGTCGACCGCGATGGTGGGCTGGCCGAAGGCGGTGTTGAGGATCACGTTGGCGGTCTTGCGGCCCACACCGGGCAGCGCTTCCAGCGCCTCGCGCGTCTGCGGCACTGCGCCCCCGTGCTGTTCCAGCAGGATGCGGCACATCTGGATGATGTGTTTGCTCTTGGTCTGGTACAGGCCGATGCGTTGCACGTATTCGCGCAGGCCGTCTTCGCCCAAATCGAAGATCTTCTGCGGGGTATCGGCGACGGGGAACAGTTCGCGCGTGGCTATGTTCACGCTCTTGTCGGTCGCCTGCGCCGAAAGGATCACCGCCACCAGCAATTCGAAATCGGACTTGTGTTCCAGCTCGGTAGTGGGATGCGGGTTGGCGGCTTGCAGGCGCAGGAATATCTCGCGCCGTTTGGCTGCGTTCATCCCTGTGCCGCCTCGGGCAAGGTCTCCGGTGCGGGCTGGCTGGAGACTTTCTTTGCCGCGCGCAGATCGAGCCAGTTCTTGGCAGCGATGATCAGGCCGAGGCCGATAAACGCGCCGGGCGGCAGGATGGCCAGCAGGAAACCGTGATAGTCGGGGATGACCGGGATCACCCAGGCTTTGGCCTGTTCACCAAACAGTAGATCGATGCCGGACAGCAGTGTGCCTTTGCCCACGATCTCGCGCAGGCCGCCCAGTACCGCCAGCACGGCAGTCAGCCCCAGTCCCATCATCATGCCGTCGAAGGCGGAGGGCAGCACTGGGTTCTTGGAGGCGAATGATTCTGCGCGTGCCAGCACGATGCAGTTGGTCACGATCAGTGGCACGAAGATGCCGAGCACGATATACAAGCCGTACAGATAGGCGTTCATCAAGTATTGCACCACGGTCACCAGCACCGCGATGATTAGCACGAACACCGGGATGCGGATCTCGTTCGGCACATAGCTGCGCACCGGCGCAACGGTCGCGCTGGAGAGTGTCATCACCAACGTGGTGGCAAGGCCCAGACTGACGGCATTGACCAGCGTATTGCTGACCGCCAGCAGCGGGCACAGCCCGAGCAGTTGCACCAGCCCCGGATTCTGTTTCCACAGACCGTTGTAGGCGATGTCCTTTATTTCGGTGAGCGTCATTTTCGTGCTCCTTTCGCGGGCTGCGCATCGGCGATGAACAGTTCGTCGCGATGCGCTTCGAAATATTGCAGTGCACGGTTCACTGCCTTGATCACTGCGCGCGGCGTCACGGTGGCCCCGGCCATGTATTCGAACATGCCGCCGTCCTTGCGCACCTTCCACATCTCATCCTTGAATAGGGTGCGCGAACGGCCGTCGAAGGTCTTGATCCAGTCGTGCTTGGCGATGTCGATGTAATCCCCCAGGCCAGGCGTCTCGTTGTGGTTCACCACGCGCACGCCACCCAGCGAGCCGTCGGGGTGGATCGCCATGATCAGTGCGATCTTGCCGCTGTAGCCGTCCGGCGCAACAGCTTCCAGCACCACGGCGACCGGCTGCCCGTCTCGCCGTGCGATATGCGCCTGTGTCGCTTCATCGGTTCCCAGCATCTCATCCGCCGCGACCGTGTGGATGTCCTGCATGATGTCGTTGTCGTACGAGCTGGGTGGCAACAGTTGCGATACCAGCTTCAGCTTGGCTTGCTCCACCGTGGCGGCGATGGTGTCGCGCGTCAGGTAATAGGTGGCGGACAGGATGGCAGTGCCGATGATGGCGAAGAACACCAGATTGACTGCGGTCTGCAGCGAGGAACGGGCGATGCGCTTCATCGTTCGCTCCCTTTCTTCTTGCCGAAGATGCGCGGCTGCGTCCAGGCATCGATCAGCGGTACGCACATGTTCATCAGGATGGTGGCGAACGCGACACCGTCCGGGAAGCCGCCGTAGGCACGGATCAGGAAAGTCAGCAGGCCCGCACCGATGCCGAATGCGATACGGCCTTTGGCGGTGGTCGGCGAGGTGATCGGATCGGTCAGGATGAAGAACGCACCGATCATGGCCGCGCCGGAGAACCAGTGGAACAGCGGCGGCGCATAGTGCGCGGGATCGATCAGGTTGAAGATGCCGGACAGTGCGAACAAGGTACCCAGGAAAGCCAGCGGCAACTGCCAGGGGATGATGCGTGCGATCAGCAGATAGATGCCGCCCAGCGCAAAACCGGCCGCCACCATCTCGCTACCTTTGCCGGCCAGTCGGCCGTAAATGGGCAGGTCGCGGATGTCGCTCATTGGCATGCCCAGATGCAATTGCGTCTTCATCGTATCCAGCGGCGTCGACATGGTCAGCGCATCCAGTTGCATGCCGACCGGCAGCACGCCGGAGAATACATAACGCAGTTGGTCGCCGTAAGTCAGGACGCTGTGCCCCATGCCTTGCGGGCTTAGCCACTGCGTCATCTCCTGCGGGAAGGAGATGATAAGCACGGCATAGCCGATCATCGCCGGATTGAACGGATTGCTACCCAGTCCGCCATACAGATGCTTGGCGACCGCGATGGCGAATGCAGTACCGACCACCGGCAACCACCAGGGCGCGAGCGGCGGAATCGACAGCGCGATCAGAACGCCGGTGAGCAGGGCGCTGTAATCAGCCAGAAAGGGGCGCACCGGCCGGTCGCGCAACTTGAGCATCAGCGCCTCGGTTGCCAGTGCGGCAGTCACCGCCAGCGCGATGGAGACCAGGATGGCCGGGCCGAAATACCACACATACAGCGTGATGCCGGGCAGCAGCGCATACAACACGCGCAGCATGATGCGGTCGACGGTGAGCGGGCGCGTGATGAAAGGGGAAGACAGCATATCGGTCAGTTTCCTTGGCTGTGTTTCGGCGGTTCGTCGTCGGCACCGGCATCGGCCGCCAGCTCGTGGATATGCGCGCGGCGTGCTTCGATCGCTTCGATCTCGGCGCGCTGTTCGGGGGTGAGCGCCTCGGTGTTCTTGGGTGTGGCTGCCGCAGCCTGTTCCTTGGCGCGCGCCAGGGCCGCATCGATACGCATCTGCTGGGTATCGTCGGCATCGGCGGTTGGATCGACAGGCGTCGCGATCACAGTTGCAGCCGCTGCCTTGGCTTCCGCCGCCGCGCGTTCCTTCTGTGCCAGGCGCTCGGCTTTTTCCTGCTTCTCGCGTTCGATGCGGAACTGGCGGAACTCGTGCCGTTCGCGCGCCAGATCGGCGGCGCGCTTTTCCAGGTCGCGCGCACGGATCTCGCTCTTGGCATAGCGGTAATACTGTACCAGCGGGATGCTGCTCGGGCAGACATAGGCGCAGGCGCCGCATTCGATGCAGTCGAACAGGTCGAATTCCTGTGCCTTGCCGAAGTTGTGCGACTGGGAGAACCAGAACAGGTCTTGCGGCTGCAACTCTACCGGGCAGACCTGTGCGCAGCGCGTGCAGCGGATACACGGCATGGGGGCGGGCGGCGGCGGGAACAGCGCATCGCTGGCTGCGATCACGCAGTTACTCGCTTTCACCAGCGGCACGTTCACGGCGGGCAGTTCCACGCCCATCATCGGGCCGCCCATGATGTAACGGTTGGTATCGGGTTTGGCGACACTCAGCGCGATCAGGTCACTGAAAGGCGTGCCGATCAGCGCTTCGTAGTTGCGCGGCTGCTCGACATTGCCGGTGACGGTGACGACGCGCGACACCAGCGGCTCGCCATGCTCGACCGCGCGATGCGCGGCGTAGGCGGTCGCCACGTTGAAGCACTGCACGCCGACATCGGTGGGCAACTTGCCCGATGGCACCTCGACGCCGGTCAGCACCTTGATCAGGTGTTTGGCGCTGCCGCCCGGGTAGAGGGTCGGCACGGCGACCACCTTGAACGGGTGGCTGCTGTCGTCGACCGCGCGCTGCATCGCGGCGATGGCCTGCGGCTTGTTGTCCTCGATGCCGATCAGCACCGCGTCGGTGCCCAGCGCATGGCGCAGGATCTCGATGCCGCGCACGATGCCTTCCGCGCGTTCGCGCATCAGCATGTCGTCGCAGGTGATATAGGGTTCGCACTCGGCGCCGTTGATGACCAGTGTGTCGACCACGACCGGGTGGCTCAGCTTCATGTCGCTGGGAAAGGCCGCACCGCCCAGCCCCACGATGCCGCAACGGCGCAGATGCTTCTGCAATTCGTCGGACGACAACTGGCGATAGTTCAGCGGCTGCCGCACGCCCCATTCATCCAGTCCGTCCGGAACCAGCGTCGCGCACAGATCGGGCAACGCCGAAGGGTGGGCGATCTGCTGCAGTTCGATGGCGGTGATGGTGCCCGAGGTCGGCGCATGGATGGAACTGGAGATCATCCCCACCGGTTCGCCGATGAGCTGACCTTTAAGCACCCGTTCGCCGACCTGTACCACTGGTTTGGCCGCGTCGCCGGCATGCTGGCGGAACGGCACGATCAGTTGCGCGGGCAGCGGTGCGGACATGATCGGCGACTGCGTTGATTCTTTTTTGTGCGTGAGCGGATGGATGCCGCCGTGGAAACTGTGCAGCCTGGTCATGAGGTCTGCCTCAACTTGAACACCGGATAGCGCCATTTCCAGTTGGTCAGCTGCTCTTCGATGGGCACCATGCTGATGCAATCCACCGGGCAGGGCGGCACGCACAGCTCGCAGCCGGTGCATTCGGCGGCGATGATGGTATGCATCTGCTTGGCGGCACCGGCGATGGCGTCCACCGGGCAAGCCTGGATGCACAAGGTACAGCCGATGCAGGTCTGCTCGTCGATGAAGGCGACCGCTTTCGGTTTCGGTTGCGCATTCTCGCCGAACGGTTTGAATTCCACGCCCAGCAGTTCGGCCAGCTTGTGGATGCCTTCCTCGCCGCCCGGCGGGCACAGGTTGATGTCAGCCTCGCCCTTGGCGATGGCCTCGGCATAGGGTTTGCATCCGGGATAGCCGCACTGGCCGCATTGTGTCTGCGGCAGCACCGCATCGATCTTCTCCGCCAGCGGATTGCCTTCTACGCGGAAGCGGATCGATGCATAACCGAGGATCATGCCCAGCAGCGCCGCGAGGGCGATCATGATCCACAGCGCAGTGATCATTTAACCAGGCCCGAGAAGCCCATGAAGGCGAGGCTCATCAATCCTGCAGTGACCATGGCGATAGCGGTGCCACGGAAGACGGCGGGTACGTCGGCACCCTCTAGACGTTCGCGCATGCCGGCGAACAACACCATCACCAGAGTAAAGCCCAGCGCGCCGCCGAGACCGAACAGCAGCGACTCGATGAAGTTATGTTTGGCCTGCACGTTCAGCAGCGGGATGCCGAGCACTGCGCAGTTGGTGGTGATCAGCGGCAGATAGATGCCCAGCACCTGATACAGCACCGGGCTGGTCTTCTTCACCACCATTTCGGTGAACTGCACCGTGGCGGCGATGACCACGATGAACGACAGCGTGGTGAGATAAGCGAGATCGGGCCCCAACAGATAGTGATTGACCAGATAGCTGGAACCGGAAGCGATGGTCAGCACGAAAGTGGTGGCCGCGCCCATGCTGAGCGACGTCTCCAATTTCTTGGAAACGCCCATGAACGGGCACAGCCCGAGGATCTTGACCATCACGATGTTGTTCACGAACACCGTTCCGATCAGTATCAGCAGATAGTCAGTCATTGCAAGGAGCGCGAGGCGCGAAAAAACAGGGGCGGATTATGCGCCGGAACGGGGGGCGCTTCAACCGCAGGCAGGCTATAAGCATATAACTTGCAGGCGGTTGAAGGGGGTCAGACCTTGTTGTCGACAGTGTGTATCGCGGCCGCACATTCTGTTACCAGTTCCTGCCCGCGATACACCAATCCGCTATAGACCTGCACCAGCGCGGCACCGGCCTGCATCTTCTCCACGGCATCCGCGCCTTTGAGGATGCCGCCCACGCCGATGATGGGCAGGGCGCCATTCAGTTCGGCGGCGAGTTGACGGATCAGGGCGGTTGACTTGTCGCGCACCGGCGCGCCGGAGAGGCCGCCTGCTTCGTTGCCGTGCGGCAGGCCTTCCACGCCTTCGCGCGACAGGGTGGTGTTGGTGGCGATGACGGCGTCGATACGGTGTTTGGTGAGTAGCGCGGCGATCTGTTTGATCTGTTCGCTATCCAGATCGGGCGCGATCTTTACGGCCAGCGGGACGTATTTGCCATGTTGTTGCGCGAGTTTTTCCTGTTCCGCTTTCAGTTGGCCGAGCAGTGCATCCAGTTCGTCGCCGCCCTGCAGCTGGCGCAGGTTCTTGGTGTTGGGCGAGGAGATGTTGATGGCGACGTAGCTGGCATGCTGATACACCTTGCGCAGTCCGATCAGGTAATCGTCCGCCGCCTTTTCGATGGGGGTGTCGGCGTTCTTGCCGATGTTGATGCCGAGGATGCCTTGGTACTTCGCGCGCTTCACGTTCTCGATCAGCGCATCCACGCCGCCGTTGTTGAAGCCCATGCGGTTGATCACGCCCTGCGCTTCGGGGATGCGGAACATGCGCGGTTTGGGATTGCCGGGCTGGGCGCGCGGTGTCACGGTGCCGATCTCGATGAAGCCGAAGCCGAATGCGGCCAGCGCGTCGATCACTTCGCCGTTCTTGTCGAGACCTGCGGCCAAGCCGACCGGGTTGGGGAAGGTCAGGCCCATCACGGTGCGCGGATCATTTGCGGGGCGCTTGAACATCATCGAGGTGAGGCCGAGGCATTGCGCGGTCTTAAGGCCGTCGATGGTGGCGTGGTGCGCGGTCTCGGCATCGAGCGCGAACAGGGCGGGGCGGAACAACTGAAAAAATGACATCACTGCTCTTTCTTGGAAACGACTGGAATGGGAAACGATTTGCGTTTGAACACTTCGCCGCGCGTCTTGCCGCGCCAGTATTCGGCGATCACATCGCCCAGTTGCAGGCTGAGCAGGCCGAACAGGGCGTAGCCGAGTTGCGCGAAGGCGGCGTTGGGCACTTGCACGATCAGCGTGCCGCCGCCGAGACGGAACGCCAGCACGGCGACGTTGCACACCAGCAGACCGGACAGCGCGGCACACAGCACACGCCCCCAGTCGCCGGTCGCCAGTTCGGCGAAGATGCTGCGTTCATGCCACAAGGCTTGCAACGAGATCAGCAACAGTAGCGGTGCGAGCCACATCAACCAGAACAGCAACTCCGGCCAGGCTGCGCCGCCGATCAATCCCAGCAGGGCGAGCGGTGCCAACACATTGACGGTATGGCTGGCCGAAAGCGACGGCATGGCAGGCAGCCGTGCCAGTCGCTGCAACAGGCCGGGCAGCCCGGCGAGCAGGGTGCGCAATCCCAGCACGGCAGGCAGCAGCAAGGCGAACAACAGGGTCAGGGTCAGCATGCCTGCTGTATCCAGCTCGGCAGGGGCCAGCCAGCTTTCCACATAACGATTCAGATAGAGCAACAACCACCCGCTCACCGCGCCCGCCACACTCAGGGCGATCAGGTAATGGCGTTGCAGCTTGAGCAGGGAACGCTGACGGTTGCCGACCTCGATCGCGATGAATAGTGCCAGTATCGCGCCCAGTGATATCAGCAATGGCTGCACTGGCTGTGTCGCCAGTTCGCCGAAGCGCCAATCGACTTCGCCGTCGGATAATAACGATCCGGCAAAGGGCAGGGCGAGTATCAGTGATACGAATAGTGCCAGACGGGTCAGCATGTGCGGTCCTTGTGTTCGAGTCGTTGCCAGAATCCGTCGCGCAGACCTTGCAGGGGTTGGAAAGTGGCTTTGTATGCCATCTTGCGCGAGGCGGCGATCCAGTAGCCGAGATAGAGATAAGGCAGTTCCAGTTTTCGGCACAGCTCGATCTGCCACAGCACGTTGTAAGTGCCATAGCTGGCACCGGGTACATCCGGATCGTAGAAGGTGTAGACCGCGGACAGGCCGTCCTTCAAAACATCCACGATGCTGACCATGCGCAGGGCACCGTTCTCGCGGAATGCCACTAGCATGCTGTCCACGTGACTCTGCAGCAGGAAGTTGCGGTACTGCTCGGGATCGTCGTCCGCCATGCTGCCTTCGGCATGGCGCGCCTGCTGGTAACGCCGGTACAGTTCGAAATATTCCGGCTTGTCCTCTAGCGGCAACAACTCGACATGCAGGTTGCCATGCTTCTTCCAACTGCGGCGCTGTGAGCGCGTGGCAGTGAATGTATTCGCCTCGACGCGCACCGGCACACACTGACGGCAGGTGTCGCAGCGCGGACGGTAAGTGAAGGTGCCGCTGCGGCGAAAGCCCTGCCGCACCAGTTCGGAATAGACCTGAGCGTTGATCAGGAAGGACGGCGTGGCGACCTGCGAGCGCGCTTCCAGTCCCTCCAGATAACTGCATGGATAGGGCGCAGTCAGATAGAGCTGGATGGAAGAGAGCGGGATATCGTTGAGCAGACTCATGCGGGATACGGTGTTGGCGCGAGCGGTGTGCAAGTGTACCAATTCCGCGCTCGCGGCGGTAACCCCGATTTTGCAGGGGTTTGCGGCGTGCGGGCGGAAGAGTAGAGTGCTGACAAAAGAAGAAAAGAGGGGGGCGTATGCAAGACAAAAGTCATGAGCCTGCGCAGGCGCAGCGACGGTTCTGCATCTTGTGCGTGTGGTTCGGGGCGCTGGCCCATCTGAGCAAAGACTCGCGACGGGTCGCCTGGGCCGGTGTGGTGATGGTGCCGCTGTTCTGGTTGCTGGATGGTGCCATAGACGTCTATATGTTCGGTCTGGGCGAAGCATTCCATCATGGGCTGTTCGAGTTGGAGCCGGTCGAGCTGTACATGCGGCTGCTGGTGTCCGTGCTGTTCGTCTTGTTCGGACTGTATGCCGCCATCCTGCTCGATCGCGCCGAGAAGGCCGGGCATGCACTGCGCGAGAGCAATGCGGAACTGGAGAGGCTGAAGGCGGAGCTGGAGCATCTGGTGGTCGCCGATCCCCTGACCGGCACCTACAACCGGCGCAAGTTCCACGATGTGCTGGATCGCGCCGTATCCAATGCCATACGCCATGACCATCGCTTCGCCTTGCTGATGATTGATATCGACCACTTCAAACTTATCAACGACACTCACGGTCACCAGGTCGGTGATAAGGTGTTGCGCGGTGTTTGCGAGCGCATAAGCGGGGCGGTGCGCAGTGCGGATCAGCTGTTTCGTGTCGGCGGCGAAGAGTTTTGTCTGCTGGCGAATGTGGCGGGTGATGAGGATATCGGGCCGCTCGCCGAGAAATTACGCATGGTCGTGGCGGATCGGCCGTTCCCGGTGGTGGGGAATATCACGGTCAGTATCGGCATCGCCCACTTCAGGGAAGGCGATACGCAGGAAAGCATCTACGCCCGCGCCGACGACGCAATGTATGAAGCCAAGCGCATGGGGCGTAACTGCGTGGTGTCCAGCGCAGCCTGATTCACCAGTTTGCAACGTCGAACTGCCATCGGGCGGGCGGAGCATGCGATGCGGTCAGCCGCGCTATCTCGGTGGTGAACGACTGACGCGGTATCTCGCGCGCGCCGAGCGACGCGAGGTGTGCGGTGTTCATCTGGCAGTCGATCATGCCGAAGTCCCAGCGTTGCAGTTGTGCGCACAGATGTGCCAGCGCGATCTTGGATGCGTCGCTGCGGCGGCTGAACATGGATTCGCCGTAGAACATCTTGCCGATGCTCACGCCGTACAGACCGCCGACTAGTTCATCATCCATCCAGGTCTCCACCGAGTGCGCGTAGCCCTGGCGATGCAACTCACAATAGGCGCGTACCATCTCATCCTGTATCCAGGTGCCGTCCTGCCCGTCACGCGGCGCGGCGCAGGCACGCATCACTTGCTCGAAGGCAGTGTCGGTGCGCAGTTGGTAAGCACCACGGCGCAAAGTCTTGCGTAAGGAATTGGAGAGTTTGAACTCGGCAGGGATCAGCACCATGCGCGGATCGGGGCTCCACCACAGGATGGGGTCTCCTTCGCCGAACCAAGGGAAGATGCCGTGCCGGTAGGCATCCAGCAAACGTGCGGGCGACAGGTCGCCACCGGCGGCCAGCAAGCCGTTCGGATGTCTGAGGGCTTGTGTGACAGGCGGGAAAGGGGTGTCTTCTTGCAGCAGCAGGATCATGCCTTGAGCATAGAACAACTTGCCGGATTTGGCACTGAAAGCGGATGGATGGTGGGTATATGCCGGTATATAGGCCATTCTCCCTATGTGCAGTACGCCTGAAATGTGCTTATATTGCTACCTGCAAGGTGCGCGCTCAAAGGGGAGGCAACGGTGGTACTGGGGATATTTGGCAAGAAATCGGATCATCCATTGGCGGATTTGAAGTCCGCCCAATCGCTGCTGGACGATATTCCCAAGCATGATTCGATCAAGGCGCTGCAGGAGCTGACCGACTGGGTCGAGGCCATCAGCGAGCAGGCGGACAACTTCAAGCTCGACCATCATTGGGCGGTGTTGCGTCTGTACGATCAGGCGGCGCAGGGACATGTACGCAAACTGTTGCACGACTACTTCGTGCTGCAAACGCTCTCGAAATTCCAGGAGAATCGTCTGTGGACGCTGCTGGATACCTATTACACACAGAGTGATTACGCGCATTTCGATGTGCTGCAGCGCTATCGCGACAATGCCAAAGGTGCTTCTGCGATCAAGCCGGATCTGGCTCTGCTGTGTACGCGCGGGATCGGTGCCATCGGCGGCCTGCTCAAGATGGCGGCGGCGCGCTATGCGATGGTCGACCCGGCCTTATGGCGACGCTTGGCCGCCTACTATGAGCTGGCCGAGTCGCAGGAATTCAGCAACGAAAGCGTCACCGTCTATCCCGGATGCAATCTCAGCACCGGAGAAGCTTTTGCCGTGCTGATGCTGTGGTACGGCTGTAGTGCCGGCAACCTGAATCCCGTGCAGGAACATATCGCCGAGCGCCTGTTCGCGGCACTGGGCAAAGGTGTGAAGGTGTTCAATGCCTACAACGGTACGGCGCTGTTCGTATTCGACATGGCACAACCCACCCCTCCCATGCGCGCCACGGCAGAAGGCACCATCCATCCTGCCTTGCGCTACATCGTGGCTGACGATATGCGCCAGATGTTGGAAAACATGACCAAGACGCTGGACAAGGGCATCCTGCCGGACGGCTTGAATCTGTACGGTGCCAAGTTCGAAGCGGAGCTGGTGAAGGATATCGCGGGGAGGTTGATGCAGAGCCTGACCTTGCCGCCGCCCACGCGCCGCACGCCGCGCCGCAAGATCAAGGTCAATCTCAAGGTCGCCAACGGTTTCCTGAAGATGCTGGAGCACAGTGATGTGGGTTTGAATTTCGGCGCCGAAGAGAGCGAGACCTGGGAGATCGAAGACATCAGTGCGACAGGTTTTCGCAGCGTGGTGCAACCTGCGCGGGTCGACGGCATCAAGATCGGTGCGCTGGTCGGCAGCAAGCCGGAGAGTGTCACCCACTGGGGAGCGGGTGTGGTGCGCCGTTTGAGTCGCGAGCGTGATGGCACTATGCACATCGGTGTCGAAGTGTTGAGTCCGCGCGTGGTCGGAGTACCTTTACAGGATCGCGCAGTGCGGGGGCCGGAAGGCGGGCAACTCGGTCTGTATCTGAACCGGCCGGCCGATACCAGCGGCGAGGCGTGGCTGCTGATGAAGCAGGATACCTATACGCCGCAGCGCAGTCTGAATATGGAGCTGGATGACAAGGCCTACCTGCTGTTGCCGTTGGCGCTGGTCGAGCGAGGGGATGATTATGACCTCGCGCGTTACCGCATGATGGAGCAAGACTCCACCAGCGAAGCTTAAACGGGGCTGGTCATACGCTGGCTAAGCCAGCCTGAGATATCGTCGATCTCTTCCATGCATACCGAATGCGGCATGTCGTATTCGTGCCAGTCCACCATGCAACCCGCATCCTGCAATAGCTGCAGCGAGTGCGTGCCCAGCGCATATGGCACCACCGTATCCTGCCGTCCATGCGCCATGAACAATGGCGTGTGCGATCCGGCCTCGCTTGCCTCTGTCTGTAACGTGTCCGCCAGCGGCAGATAGGTGGACAAGGCCAGTATGCCGCCCAAGCCCGCTTGTCTGCGCAGTCCGCATTGCAGCGCGATGGCGCCGCCCTGGGAGAATCCCGCAAGAAAGATATTGGAAGGCGCAATGCCGCGCGTGATCTCGTTTTCGATGAAGGCATCGATCGCTTGTTGCGACGCACGAATACCCTCGACATCCTGTGATGAATCACTGCCGGTGCGGTTCCAGCTGGACGCATCGACATTGCGGATGTCGTACCAGGCGGGCATCACGAATCCACCATTGAGCGTGACCGGTATCTGCGGCGCATGCGGGAAGATATGGCGCATCGCGTGCGGCAGCTGCAAGGCTTCCGCCACAGGCACGAAATCGTCACCGCTCGCCCCCAGACCATGCAGCCAGATCATGCTGTGGCGGGGCTCGCGTCCGCTGTCGAAGGCGATGTGGCGCAACAGTCCGCTCATGGTTGCGGAATGATCTCGCGCAGCAACTGGAAGATCTCGCGGTAGGACTTGGGCGGCTTGTTCAGCTCTTTCTCTTTCAGCGCGTTGCGGATCAGCGTACGCAGTCTTTGCACATCCGCCTCGGGATGCTGGGCCAGGAATTCGGTCAGCGCATCCGGTTCTTCCAGCATGCGGTCGCGCCAGGCTTCCACCTGATGCAGCCATGCCGTGTGCTGGCGCGAATTGCCGCTCCAGATATCCATCTTGGCCAGGATGGGCTCGGTCTCCACATCGCGCATCAATTTGCCGATGTATTGCAGCTGGCGTTTCTGTGCACCGAACTTGGTGATGCGCTTGTATTCAACCAAAGCATCGAACAGGTTCTCCGGCAGATCCAGTTCGCGCCATTTGTCCTTGGAAAGTTCGGTCAGTTCTTTGCCCAGATCACGCAGGTCGTGCATCTGTTTCTTGATCTTGGTCTTGCTGGGCGGGAGCTCTTCCAGCTCCTCGTCGGGGGTGTTGTGCGGTTTCATCGTGGGTGTCGTTCCAGGTCGGTATGTTGTTATGATAGCGCCCCTGCTGCTTGCCCCCGACTGAAAATTTTATGCGCGCTCCCGTAAACAATACCCGACCGACCCTGGATGACCTGCGCCAACTGGCTGCCGACATCGTCGCTTACGCCCGCAAGAAGGGCGCTTCGGACTGTGTGGCCGAAGTGTCCGAAGGTGACGGGCATGCGGTCAGCGTGCGCCAGGGCGAGATCGAGACCATCGAATACAACCGCGACAAGGGTTTGAGCGTGACTGTGTATCTCGGCCAGCGACGCGGCAATGCCAGTACCTCGGATTTCTCCACACAGGCCGTGCACGACACGGTGGATGCCGCGCTCAACATCGCGCGCTTCACTGCCGAGGACGACTGCGCAGGTCTGCCCGATGTCGACCAGCTGGCTTTCGAATATCAGGACCTTGATCTGTGTCACCCGTGGGGTATCAATGTCGATCAGGCGGTCGAGCTGGCACGTGAATGCGAGCAAGCCGCATTCGCCGCAGACACGCGCATCGTCAATTCCGAAGGTGCCAGCGTCAATGCCAATCAGGGTTGTTTCGTGCAGGCCAACAGTCGCGGTTTCAGCGGCGGTTACGCTTCATCCAGACATAGCGTGAGTTGTTCGGTGATTGCCGGTAAAGGCAGCGGCATGCAGCGCGACTACTGGTATAGCGTGGCGCGCAATGCGGCGCAGATCCTCAAGGTGGAAGAGATCGGGCGCATCGCCGCCGAGCGCACCGTGCGCCGCCTCAAGGCGCGCAGGTTGTCCACCATGCAATGTCCGGTGCTGTTTGAAGCGCCGGTGGCTGCCGGCCTGTTCGGTCATTTCGTGCAGGCGGTGAGCGGCGGTGCGCTGTATCGCAAATCGTCATTCCTGCCGGACCAACTGGGCAAGCCGGTGTTCTCCGATATCGTGCACATCGAGGATGTGCCGGACATCAAGCGCGGTCTGGCCAGCAGTCCGTTCGACAACGAGGGCGTGCGCACGCGTCGACGCACCATCGTCGAAGATGGTGTGCTGCAAGGCTATTTCCTCGGCACCTACAGCGCGCGCAAACTGGGCATGCAAACCACCGGCAACGCAGGCGGCACGCACAATCTGATCATCCGCCCGGGTGACCAGGATTTCGCCGGTCTGCTGCGCACCATGCAGCGCGGGCTGGTGGTGACCGAGTTGCTGGGTCACGGCGTCAATCCGGTGACGGGTGATTACTCGCGCGGGGCGGCGGGCTTTTGGGTGGAGAACGGCGAGATCCAGTATGCGGTGGAAGAGATCACCATCGCGGGCAACCTGAAGGACATGTACCGTGACATCGTCGCCATCGGCAACGATGTGCTGGTGCAGGGTTCGCGCCAGTGCGGTTCGGTGTTGCTCGGGCGCATGTCGATAGCGGGGCAATGAAGAGCATGGAGGGGAATGCAATGAAGAAAGTATTGTTGGGCGTTGTCGTCCTGTTCTGGATGCAATTCGTCAGTGCGGAAGCGCTGTTGCCGGGGCCGGACGATGTGACCATCGAAGTGCGCAGCGGCGACACCCTGGGCGATCTGGCGCGCGCGCAGATGGATATGCCTTCGCGCTGGCGCGACGTGGCGAACTACAACCTGTTGCCCGATCCGAACCTGATCGAGCCCGGTCAGCAATTGCGCGTCAAGCGCGTCTGGTTGAAGTCCCGTTCGGGCAGTTTGAAAGTCGAAGCCGTGACAGGCGAGGCGACGGCGAATGGCAAAGAATTGAAAGCGGGTGACATGATCCCCGCCGGTGCAAGTGTGTTGACCGCGCAAGGCGGAGCCTTGCGCTTGCGCATGCCGGATACTTCGCTGGTGAACATGCTGGAGCGCAGCGAGCTCAAGGTTGAGAAGCTGGAGCAGCGCGCGGATGGCGTGCTCTCGTCGCTGTTGCGACTGGTGACCGGACAGATCGATGCGTTCAAGGTCCGGCATGAAGTCGGCATGGCCGATCTGGCTATCGCGGGACGCAATGCCACAGTCGGCATACGCGGCACGCACTTCCGTGTGCGACAGGATGGCGTGGTCACTTTTACCGAAGTGGAAGAAGGCGCGGTCGCCTTCGATGCCACGCAGACACCGGTCGTGCTGGCGCTGAATGCGCGCGAGGGTTCGGTGGCCAATGGGCGTGACGCGGCGCAGGTGATTCCGCTGTTGTCCGAGCCGGTCTATCCCGAATTGCCTGTCTCGTTCGATACGCCCTATATCGAGTGGACAATGGGCGAGCAGGCTGGCGCGCAGCGCTTTGTCGGCGAACTGGCGCGAAACGCGGACTTCTCTGACCGACTGGTCTCGGTGCGCAGCGACGGCAAGACAATCCGTTTGAACGAACTGCCGAACGGCCGTTACTGGTTGAAGTTGCGCGCGGTGGATAGCCACGGTCTGCAGGGCATGGAGGGCCGGATCAGCTTCGAGGTCAATGTGCCGCCGCGCAAGTTCGCTATGACCAAGGTCTATGTCGGCGGCAAGCAATTGCAACTGCGCTGGGTGGGGCGCAAGCAGAGCGTGAGTTATCAGGTGCAGGTCGCGCCGCGTCAGGATTTCCAGCATCTGCTGCTGGATGCCAAGACGGCGGACAACTGGATCGATATGCCGCGCCCGCAGTCCGGGCGCTATTTCCTGCGTGTGCGCCAGATATTTGCCGGCGGGCAGGCCGGTGCCTGGGATGTGCCGATGCTGTTCGACGCCCCCTGAGCGGCCGATGCGCCCCAAGGAGACGCCGCCCTGATGGGCGGCGTTTTAGCTTCCGGGCGTGATAAAATGCGCGCCTTTCTTTTTATCCTTTAACTTTGGAAGGCCATCCATGTTCTCGCGCAAAAACACCCTCGCCGCCGTCGATCCCGATCTGTGGGATGCGATCCAGAAAGAAACCGCCCGTCAGGAAGATCACATCGAGCTGATCGCCTCGGAGAACTACACCAGCCCGGCGGTGATGGAAGCGCAGGGCAGTCAGCTGACCAACAAGTACGCCGAAGGTTATCCCGGCAAGCGCTACTACGGCGGTTGCGAGTTCGTGGACGTCGCCGAGCAATTGGCCATCGATCGCGCCAAGTCTTTGTTCGGTGCTGAATACGCCAACGTGCAGCCGCACTCCGGTTCGCAGGCCAACCAGGGTGTGTACGTCTCCGTGCTGAAGCCGGGTGACACCATCCTCGGTATGAGTCTGGCGCATGGCGGTCACTTGACCCACGGCGCGACGGTGAACATCAGCGGCAAGCTGTACAACGCCATCCAGTACGGTCTCAACGACAAGGAAGAGATCGACTACGACCAGGTGCAGGCTTTGGCGACGCAACACAAACCCAAGATGATCGTGGCGGGTGCTTCGGCTTACGCGCTGGTAATCGACTGGAAGCGCTTCCGCGCCATCGCCGACAGCGTCGGTGCCTATCTGTTCGTTGATATGGCGCACTACGCGGGTCTCATCGCGGCGGGTTGCTACCCCAGCCCGGTCGGCATCGCCGACTTCGTCACCACCACCACTCACAAGACTTTGCGCGGCCCGCGCGGCGGTCTGATCCTGGCCAAGGCGGAACATGAGAAGGCATTGAACTCCGCCATCTTCCCGCAACTGCAAGGTGGCCCGCTGATGCACGTGATCGCCGCCAAGGCGGTGGCGTTCAAGGAAGCGGCTAGCAGCGAGTTCAAGGAGTACCAGAAGCAAGTGATCGACAACGCGCGCGTGATGGCCAAAGTGCTGACCGAGCGCGGCGTGCGCATCGTCTCCGGCCGCACCGACAGTCACGTGTTCCTGGTCGATCTGCGTGCCAAGAAACTGACCGGCAAGGCTGCCGAAGAGGCGCTGGGCAAAGCGCACATCACCGTCAACAAGAACGCCATCCCCAACGATCCCGAGAAGCCGTTCGTCACGTCCGGTATCCGTATCGGTTCGCCCGCGATGACCACGCGCGGCTTCAAGGAGCTGGAAGCAGAGAAGCTGGCCAACCTGATCGCCGATGTGCTGGATGCGCCGACCGACGAAACCGTGATCGCGCGCGTGGTGGGCGAGGTGAAGCAGCTGACCACCGCCTTCCCCGTGTACGGTAACTAAATCGTTTTGAGTGCCGGCCTGAACAGACTCACAAGCCGGCACTTGAAACCTATCACCCGGTACTTGCAGCGATGAAATGTCCATTCTGTAAGCACGAAGACACCCAAGTGGTGGATACGCGATTGAGCGAAGAAGGCGACAGCATCCGACGTCGCCGTCGTTGCCTGTC
Source organism: Sideroxydans sp. (assembly GCF_054604835.1). Taxonomy (NCBI): domain Bacteria; kingdom Pseudomonadati; phylum Pseudomonadota; class Betaproteobacteria; order Nitrosomonadales; family Gallionellaceae; genus Sideroxydans; species Sideroxydans sp. Next base: position 43,871 of record NZ_JBTSFG010000009.1, read on the forward strand.
GTGCGACAAACGTTTCACCACGCATGAAGTGGTGGAGCTGCGCATGCCGCAGGTGGTCAAGCATAACGGCACGCGTAGTGAGTTCGACGATGAGCGTTTGCGCAACAGTTTCACCCGTGCGCTGCACAAGCGACCGGTGCCGACCGAGTTGGTGGATGCGGCGATCGGGCATGTCACGCAAACGATATTCGCATTCGGTGAGCGTGAGATCCCGTCGCGCCAGATCGGCGAGCTGGTGATGAAAGAGCTGCTGAAGCTGGACAAGGTGGCCTACATCCGCTTCGCCTCGGTGTACAAGAGCTTTCAGGATGTGGACGACTTCACCGACGAGGTGGACGCCATGCGCAAGCCGGTGCGACGGCGCAAGACGGACTGATCATGCACGCGGCCGATAGTCAGTGGATGGCACGGGCGCTGCAACTGGCGGCGCAGGGGTTGAACACGACCTCGCCCAACCCGCGTGTCGGCTGTGTGCTGGTCAAGGGCGATGAAGTTGTCGGTGAAGGTTGGCACAGACGTGCCGGTGAGCCGCATGCTGAAGTGCACGCCTTGCGTGCAGCCGGGGAAAAAGCGCGCGGGGCGACTGCCTATGTCACGCTGGAGCCGTGCAGTCATCACGGGCGTACGCCGCCTTGTGCCGATGCATTGATCGCAGCGGGTGTGGCGCGCGTGGTGTGCGCGATGCAGGATCCCAATCCGCAGGTGGCCGGGCAAGGCATCGCCCGTGTGCGTGCGGCAGGTATCGAAGTCGAATGCGGTCTGATGGAAGCGGCGGCGCATGAACTGAATGTCGGTTTCGTCTCGCGCATGACACGTGGTTCGCCCTGGGTGCGCAGCAAGATCGCCGCCAGCCTGGACGGACGCACCGCGCTGGCGAACGGCGTCAGTCAGTGGATCACCGGCGCGGCGGCCCGGCAGGATGTGCAGCATCTGCGGTCGCGTTCCTGTGCGGTGCTGACCGGCATCGGCACGGTGTTGGCGGACGATCCGCAATTGAACGTGCGCATCGCGACCGAACGCCAACCTTTGCGCGTGGTGCTGGACAGTACGCTGCGCATGCCGCCTGCGGCGCGCATGCTGCAAAGCGGTTCGGTGCTGGTCTGCACGGCATCGCAGGATGCCGGCAAGCGTGCAGCTTTGCAGCAGCGGGGCGCGGAAGTATTGTTGTTGGCCGATGCCTCAGGGCGTGTCGATCTGCAGGCAGTGATGCGCGAACTGGCACGGCGCGGCATCAACGAAGTGTTGGTGGAAGCGGGGCGCGAACTGAACGGCGCATTGCTGCAAGCTGGACTGGTGGATGAGCTGGTGCTGTATCTGGCGCCGCAGCTACTGGGCGACGCCGCACGCGGCATGGCAGACTTGGGCGAGTTGTTGCGTCTGGAGCAGCGCGTGGAGCTGGCTTGGCGCGACGTGCGCCGGGTGGGTGAGGATCTACGAATCACAGCGGAGGTGAAACATGTTTAGTGGAATCATTGCAGACGCCGGCATGATCAAGAAGGTGGCCGATCGCGAAGGCGGTCTGCGCCTGACCGTGGCGACCGAAGTGTTGGGCATGGACGATGTGGCACTGGGCGACAGCATCGCGGTGAACGGTGTGTGTCTGACCGTGATCGCGGTGGATGGCAACGACTTCACCGTCGATGTCTCGCGAGAGACGCTGGATTGCACCACCGGGCTGGAGCAGCAAGGCGGGCACGTCAATCTGGAAAAGGCGATGCGCCTGTCAGACCGCATCGGCGGTCACTTGGTTAGCGGCCATGTGGACGGCGTGGGTGAGGTGGCGGCGTTCAATGATATCGGCGAAAGCTGGCGTCTGGTGGTGCGTGCACCGCAGGCACTGTCCAAGTACATCGCGGTGAAGGGCTCGATCACCATCAACGGTGTGAGCCTGACGGTGAACCATGTCGCGGGCAACGAGTTCGAGGTGAACCTGATCCCGCACACGCTGGAAGTGACGACACTGAATGAATTGGAAAAAGGTAAGCGCGTGAATCTGGAGATCGACCTGATCGCGCGCTATGTGGAACGCATGATGCAGGCAGAGAAAGAACAGAACACATGACAGACGTTGCACCGATCCACGAGATCATCGAAGAGATACGCGCCGGCCGCATGGTCGTGCTGGTGGACGAGGAAGACCGCGAGAACGAGGGCGATCTGGTATTCGCCGCCGAGTTCGCCACACCGGAGATGGTCAACTTCATGGCCAAGCATGGTCGCGGCCTGATCTGCCTCACGCTGACCCAGCAGCATTGCAAGCAGCTCGACCTGCCGCTGATGGTGCGCGAGAACGGTCTGCCGCTGGCGACCAACTTCACACTCAGCATCGAAGCGGCGACCGGTGTCACCACCGGTATCTCCGCTGCGGACCGCGCGCGCACCATCCTCGCCGCAGCGAACAAGGATGCCAAGCCGCAAGACATCGTGCAGCCCGGCCACATCTTTCCGCTGATGGCGCGCGACGGTGGTGTGCTGGTGCGTGCCGGTCACACCGAGGCTGGCTGTGACCTGGCGCAACTGGCCGGGCTGACACCCGCCTCGGTGATCTGCGAGATCCTCAAGGAAGACGGTGAGATGGCGCGCCTGCCGGACCTGATCCCGTTCGCCCAGCAGCACGGCCTGAAGATTGGCACCATCGCCGACCTGATCGAATACCGTGCGCACAACGAGACACTGGTCGATCGCGTGGGCAAGCGTACCGTGCAGACCGCGTATGGCGAGTTCGAGCTGTATGCCTATACCGACAAGAGTACGCAGCGCACGCATCTGGCGTTGGCCAAAGGCGACATCCAGCCCGAGTTCGAGACGCTGGTGCGTGTGCACGAGCCGCTGTCGGTGATGGACTTCATGGAGCAGACCAGCTACGAGAAGAGCACCAGTGTGCACGAGGCGCTGAAAAAGATCAGTCAGGCTTCCAGCGGCGTGCTGGTGTTGATGCATCAGGACGAGACATCGCAGACGCTGCTGGACCGTGCGCTGGAGAATCATGCCGAACATCCGGCGAGCAAGTGGGACCCGAAGAGTTACGGCATCGGCGCGCAGATCCTGCGCGACATCGGTGTGGGCAAGATGTGTTTGATCGGCACGGCACGCAAGATGCCGAGCATGGCGGGCTTCGGCCTTGAGATCGTGGGTTATTGTTCTTCCAAGGATACAAAATGAGAGAGATCGAAAAGAATCTGAATGGCACGGGGATGCGCATCGGCATCGTGCAGAGCCGTTTCAATGATGTCGTATGCGACGGTTTGCTGGCTGCCTGTCATGCGCAACTGCTCAAGAGCGGTGTGGCGGACGACGACATCGTGCTGGCCACCGTGCCGGGCGCGCTCGAGATACCGCTGGTGCTGTGGCAGATGGCCGAGAGCCATGACTACGATGCGCTGATCGCGCTGGGCGCGGTGATCCGCGGCGACACCTATCACTTCGAGATTGTGTCCAACGAATCCGCACGCGGCGTGGGCGAAGTGCAATTGGCGACCGGCATGCCCATCGCCAATGCCATCCTCACCACCGATACCGATGAGCAGGCCGAAGTGCGCATGAGTGTCAAAGGTGCGGAAGCCGCACTGGTCGCCATTGAGATGGTCAATCTGGCACGGGAACTGGCATGACCGACACCAAGAAAGTCGCCGTCAGCCCGCGCCACCGCGCGCGTGAACTGGCGCTGCAGGGCATCTACGAATGGAAGATCTCCGGCAGCAGCGCGACGCAGATCGGCCGCAGCACGGGCGACGACAAGAGTCTGGGACGCTACGACAGCGAGCTGTACCAGCAACTGTTGCGCGGCGCCATCGCCCAGCATGAAGCGCTGGATGAGCAGATCACCCCCCAACTTGATCGCGCGCTGGCGGAGTTGAGCCCGGTTGAATATTCGGTGTTGCTGCTCGGCGCTTACGAATTGTTCCATCAGCCTGAAGTGCCTTATCGCGTGGTCATCAACGAAGCCGTCGAGCTGGCCAAGACCTTTGGCGGCAGCGACGGCCACAAGTTCGTCAATGGCGTGCTGGACAAGCTGGCGGCGCAGGCGCGAGCGATCGAAGTCTCGGCCAAGTAAGGGCAAGCCGTCCTGATGTCAGAATTCGATCTCATCAGGCGTTACTTCACGCGCCCCACCCCCAACACGAATCTGGGCGTGGGCGACGATGCAGCACTGATGACTGTCAGCCCGGGCATGGAGTTGGCAGTCTCCACCGACATGCTGGTCGGTGGCACCCATTTCTATCTCGATACCGATCCCCGGCAACTGGGCCACAAGACGCTGGCGGTGAATCTGTCCGATCTGGCGGCGATGGGCGCGCAACCGCGCTGGGCGACGCTGTCCTTGTCGTTGCCGCAGGCGCACGACGACTGGTTGCTGGCATTCAGCGAGGGCTTCTTCGCGCTGGCCGATGCGCACGGTGTGGAGCTGGTCGGTGGCGACACCACGCGCGGCCCGCTCAATCTGAGCGTGACCATCATGGGCGAAGTGCCGCAGGGGCAAGCGCTGCGCCGCAGTGGCGCTCAGGTCGGTGACGATATCTGGGTGTCGGGGGTATTGGGTGAAGCCGCGTTGGGATTGGCGCAGTTGCAGGATCGGGTGCAGCTGCCCGATGGGGCGCGCCAGACCTGTCTCGCCGCCTTGCAGCAGCCGCAACCGCGTGTGGAGCTGGGGCTGGCCCTGCGCGGTCTCGCACATAGCGCCATCGATATATCGGACGGCCTGCTGGCTGATCTGAAACACATCCTGGACAGTTCGAATGTGGCGGCCGAAGTGCGCTACGACCGTTTGCCGAAATGCGCTTATTTCGCCACTTCAGGCGCAGGCATGGACATGCTGGCACAGGATTGCGTGCTCTCCGGCGGCGATGACTACGAGCTGTGCTTCACCGCACCGCTTGCGCGGCGCGAAGAGATCATGGCGCTGGCCGATCCGCTGCACCTGCCGCTGACGCGTATCGGCAAGATCGTTTCCGGGCAGAGCTGCAAATTGCGCGCGGCAGACGGCAGTGTGATCAGGATCGAGAAGGAGGGCTATGACCACTTCGCATGAAGTATTGAAGGTCAAGCCAAACTGGCGCTTCCTGTTCAGCCATCCCGCCTACATGCTTGCATTCGGGCTGGGGCTGGGGCTGGTGCCGCGCTCGCCCGGCACCGCCGGCACCTTGCTGGCATTCCCGTTCTTCTGGTACATGTCGCCGCGCCTGTCCGACGCCATGTTTATCTTCGTGCTGATCTGGATGTACGTCATCGGTGTGTGGGTGTGCGACATCACCGGCAAGGCACTGGGCGAGGCCGATTTCGGCGGCATCGTGTGGGACGAAGTGGTGGCCTTCCTGCTGGTGCTGTTCTTCACACCTGACGGTCTGATCTGGCAGTTACTGGCATTCTCTTTGTTCCGTTTCTTCGACATCGTCAAACCGCAACCCATCCGCTATTACGACAGCCACTGGCATGGCGGTCTCGGGGTCATGTTCGACGACCTGCTGGCGGCGGGCTACACGCTGCTCTGCCTGGCTTTCCTTAAAAGCATCCTGCTATGAAGTGGTGGTGCGTTCTATTGTGTTGCCTGACTTGGGCGGCGCAGGCGGAAACGTTCGAAGCGTATGTGATCGCCGTGCTCGACGGCGATACCGTGCTAGCGTTGCGCGACAAGCAGAAGATCAAACTGCGGCTGGCCGATATCGATGCACCCGAGAAGGCGCAACCGTTCGGTCCTGAATCCCTAAATTATTTGAAGTCCCGCGTGATCAAAAAAGTGGTGCAGGTGGAGAGTAGAGCCGTCGACCAATACGGTCGCACCATCGCCACACTCACTTTGAGCGGAATCAACTTGAATCGTGAGCAAGTGCGTCAAGGGCTGGCATGGGAATATTCCTTCCATCACGCCGACAATGAGTTCATCGAATTGCAGCACGAAGCGCAACAGGCGCGGCGCGGCCTGTGGACGCAAACCAGTCCGCAAGCGCCGTGGGAATGGCGCAGGCAACATCCCTTGTACTACCGACAGCATGCGACAACGAACACCCCGCCGGTCTTTGAACCCTATGATTTGACTTGCGGTAAGAAGAGGCGCTGCGCGCAAATGTCTGCCTGCGACGAAGCGCACTTCTACCTGACGCGCTGCGGCGAGACTTCGCTGGATACGGATGGTGACGGCATCCCGTGTCCGAAATTGTGCGTGGAGCAGCGATGAAACCACTGTCCGCCATCGCCCAGCGCCGCCTCGCGCGCATCCAGCAACTCACCAGCATCGAATATCCGGCCGACCTGCCGGTGGTGGCGCGGCGCGAAGAACTGGCGCAGGCCATAGAAAAGCATCAGGTCATCATCGTGTGCGGAGAGACCGGCTCCGGCAAGACCACGCAGTTGCCCAAGATATGTTTGAGTATCGGGCGCGGTGTGCATGGCGTCATCGGTCACACGCAACCCAGGCGAGTGGCGGCACGTTCGGTGGCCGCACGCATCGCGCAGGAACTGAAGAGCGAACTGGGCGGGCTGGTCGGTTACAAGGTGCGCTTCAACGACAAGGTGTCGCCCGATTCTGCCATCAAGCTGATGACCGACGGCATCCTGCTGGCCGAGATCCACAGCGACCCGCTGCTCAAGCAATACGACACGCTCATCATCGACGAAGCGCACGAGCGCTCGCTCAACATCGACTTCCTGCTCGGCTACTTCAAGCAGTTATTGCGCAAGCGGCCCGACCTGAAACTCATCATCACCTCGGCCACACTGGACGCGGAGCGCTTCTCGAAACATTTTTCGGGCGCGCCGGTGTTGCAGGTCTCTGGTCGCACCTACCCGGTCGAAGTGCGCTACCGACCGCCGCAAAAAGATGAGGAAGGCGAGATGCAGGATGTGCCGCAGGCTATCTGCAGCGCACTCGATGAACTTTCCATCGGCGGACTGCACGGCGACGTGCTGGTGTTCCTGCCCGGCGAGCGCGAGATACGCGAAGCCGCCGAGGCATTGCGCAAGCATCAGCACAAAGGCATAGAGATATTGCCGCTGTTCTCCCGCTTGTCGATAGCAGAACAGGATCGCGTGTTCAAAGTCGGTAATCAGCGCCGCGTGGTGCTGGCCACCAACGTGGCGGAGACCTCGCTCACTGTGCCCAACATCGGTTATGTGATCGACACCGGTGTGGCGCGCATCAACCGCTACAGCATCCGCCAGAAGGTGGAGCAGTTGCATATCGAGAAGATCGCGCGCTCGGCCGCCAACCAGCGCGCCGGTCGTTGCGGTCGTGTGATGAGCGGCATCTGTATCCGCTTGTATGACGAAGAGGAGTTCACGCAACGTCCCGAGTTCAGTGATCCGGAGATATTCCGCGTCTCATTGGCGACCGTCATCCTGCGCATGAGCGCGCTGGGGCTGGGCGATGTCGCGGAGTTCCCCTTCATCGAGCCGCCCGGTTCGCGCGCCATCGCCGACGGTTATCAGTTGCTGCACGAACTGAACGCCATCGACGAGCAGCGCCAGCTGACCAAACTCGGCCACGAGCTGGCCAAGCTACCGCTCGATCCCAAGATCGCGCGCCTGTTGCTGGCCGGCAAGCAATACCAGTGTCTGACCGAGATCATCATCATTGCAAGCGCCTTGTCGCTGCAAGACCCGCGCGACCGCCCGGCGGAGCGGCGCGAGGCGGCCGATGCCGCGCACCAGCGCTTCAACGACGAGCGTTCAGACTTCCTTGCCTATCTCAAGTTATGGGACTGGTTCAAGAAGGGCGTGCAGCACAAGAAGAGCAACAAGTTGTGGGCGAACGAATGCCGCAGTCATTTCTTGTCGCCGCTGCGTCTGCGCGAATGGCACGAGTTGCACCAGCAGCTGCATGCGCAGATGGCCGAGATGAACATGCGCTTCAACGAGCAGCCCGCCAGCTATGAGCAGATACACAAGGCGCTGCTCACCGGTCTGATCGGCAACATCGGCACGCGCGCGGTGAACGAGCCGCACTACCTTGGCGCGCGCGAGACGAAGTTCTTCATCGCGCCCAACTCGGTGCTGGCGAAGAAAGGCGCGAAGTGGGTGCTGGCGGCGGAGCTGATGGAGACCACGCGCCTGTACGCGCGCTGCGTGGCGCGCATCGAACCGCAATGGCTGGAGGAGGTCGGCGACCACCTGTTGAAGCGCAGCTACTTCGATCCGCACTGGGAGAAGAAAGCGGCGCAGGTGGCAGCATGGGAACGCAGCACGCTGTTCGGCCTGCTCATCAATCCGAAGAAGCGCGTGCATTACGGCCCGATGGATCCACAGGAATCGCGTGCGGTGTTCATCCGTACCGCGCTGGTGGAAGGCGAGTTCAACACGCAGGCGCCGTTCTTCGCGCACAACCAGAAACTCATCGCCGACATCGAAGCGCTGGAACACAAATCGCGCCGTCCCGACGTGCTGGTGGACGACGAACTGATCTTCGCTTTCTACGATGCACGCATCCCGGCCGGGATGCATAACGGTGCGAATTTCGAGAAGTGGCGCAAGGAAGTCGAGCGCGAGAATCCGAAACTGCTGTACCTGAAGAAGGACGACCTGATGCGGCACGAGGCGGCGGGTATCACCACCGAGCACTTTCCGCCGCAGTTGTTGATGAACAACGTGAGCTACGCGCTGGCCTACAACTTCGCGCCCGGCAAGAACGACGACGGCGTCACGCTGACCGTGCCGCAGGCGCTCATCAACCAGGTGCAGCCTGCACGCTGCGAATGGCTGGTGCCGGGCATATTGGCGGAGAAGGTGGCGCAACTACTGAAGTCGCTGCCGCAGAAACTGCGCCGTCATTGCGTGCCAGTGCCGGAATTCGCCGCCGCCTTCTGTGTCGCAGTGAAGCCGAGCGACATGCCGCTGTTGCAGGCCATCGCGAAATACATGCGCGAGCAGAAACAGGTCGACGTGCCGCTGGATGCCTTCCGCTTGGAACAACTGCCGCCGCATCTGCTGATGAACTTCCGTGTCATAGATGAGCACGGACGGCAGTTGGGGATGGGGCGCAACTTCCTGCATTTGCGCGGCGAGTGGGCACCTAAGGTGACGCTGGCCGCCAGCGCGCCTGTGAAGCAGACGCAGACTGCAGTCACGACCAACAGGGAACGCTACACATCCTGGACCTTCGGCGATTTCGCCGAGACCACCCAAGTGCCGCGTGCCGGTCAGCAGGTGACGGTGTTCAACGCACTGCACGACGAGGGCGATGCGGTGACGCTGCAAGCTTTCGATACTGCAGACGAAGCGCAAGCCGTGCACCGTGCCGGGCTGCGCCGCCTGTTCATGCTGGCGCTGAAAGAGCAGGTGAAGTTCCTGGAGAAGAACTTGCCCGACCTGCAGAAGATGGCGATGCTGTTCCTTCCATTCGGCAGCCAGCAGGATCTGCAACAGCAGATCCTCTGCGTCACCTTCGACCGCTGCTGTCTGAACGATCCGCTGCCGGACAGTGAGAAGACCTTCAACGTGCGCTGCAAGGACGCGAAGTCGCGCCTCAATCTGGTGGGGCAGGAGATCGCGCGTCTGGTCGGCACGGTGCTCACCGAACATCAGGCCCTGCAAAAAGCCCTGCCCGGCTTCAAGGCGCACGGCCAAGCGCAGCAGGACATCCGCCAGCAACTGGAGAGCCTGCTCGGAAAAGGCTGGATCGCCCGCACGCCCTACGAGCGCATGCAACACATGCCGCGTTACCTGAAGGGGATCAACGTGCGCCTGGAAAAACTGCGCAGCAACCCCGCGCGCGACGCAACCAATCTGGCCCAATTACTGCCTTTGCAGCAGCAATGGCAACGCCGCCTGCAAGCCCAGCAAGGCGCACGCGACGAGCGTCTGGAAGACTTCGGCTGGATGATGGAGGAACTGCGCGTATCCCTGTTTGCGCAGGAATTGAAAACTCCGGTGATCGTGTCGGCCAAGCGGCTGGAGAAGGTATTGGCGTCCCTGAACGGGTAGAATGTGTGCCGGATAACGGTGCCGGAAAGTCTGAAGATGTCGAACAAGAAAGTGGATGTGTTGCTGGTCGGGGCAGGGGTGATGAGTGCGACGCTGGGCAAGTTGCTGGCGCAACTCGATCCTTCACTGAAGATCATGATGGTGGAGCGCCTGTCCAAGGTGGCGAGCGAGAGTTCGCACGGGCTGAACAACGCGGGCACCGGGCACGCCGGCTATTGCGAGCTGAACTACACGCCCCAGCAGGCGGATGGCAGTGTCAGTATCAAGCGCGCGCTGGAGATCAACGCGGCGTACGAGGTGTCGTTGCAGTTCTGGTCCTATCTGGTCGATCAGGGCTTGTTGCCGACGCCGGAGAAGTTCATCAATCCCGTGTATCACCAGAGTTTCGTGCGCGGCAAGGCGGATGTCGAATTCCTGCGCAAGCGCTATGCGGCGCTGCACACTCATCACCTGTTCGAGGAGATGGAGTTCAGCGACGATCCGGCGGTGTTGCGCGAGTGGATGCCGCTGGTGATGCAGGGGCGCGACGACAAGGAGCCGGTGGCGGCGACGCAGGTGAAGCATGGTACCGATGTGGATTTCGGTTTTCTGACGCGCAAGCTGGTGAAGGCGCTGCTCAAGTTGCCCAATTTCGAGCTGAAGCTGAACAACACCATCACCGGTCTCAAGCAGCACGACGACGGGCGCTGGCATGTGCGCGTGAAGGATACGCACGACGACAAGACGCGCACTGTCGAGGCGGGTTTCGTGTTCCTCGGCGCGGGTGGCGGCGCGCTGCCGCTGCTGCAGAAATCCGGCATCCCGGAGGCGAAGGGCTACGGCGGGTTCCCGGTCAGCGGCCAGTGGCTGATCTGCCACGATCCGAAGATCGTGCGCCAGCATACGACCAAGGTGTACGGCAAGGCGGCGGTGGGCGCGCCGCCGATGTCGGTGCCGCATCTGGATGCGCGCATCCTGGGCGGTGAATCGGTGCTGCTGTTCGGGCCGTTCGCCAGCATCACCACCAAGTTCCTCAAGGAAGGTTCGATCTTCGACCTGTTCGGTTCGCTCAAGTCGGGCAACTTCAAACCTATGCTGTCGGTGGCGCGCGACAACCTGCCATTGATGCGCTACCTGATCGGCGAGGCGATGAAGTCGCACAAGGACCGTGTCGGTGCGCTGCGCGATTTCTTCGGTAATGCGCGCGAGAACGGCTGGGAGCTGGCCTCGGCCGGTCAGCGCGTGCAGATCATCAAGGACTGCGACAAGAAAGGCGGCAAGCTGGAGTTCGGCACCGAGATCGTGACTGCGCAGGACGGCACGCTGGCCACGCTGTTGGGTGCTTCACCCGGCGCATCGACCTCGGTGCAGGCGATGATTGAGGTGATCGAGCGCTGTTTCAAACCGCGCATGAAGAGCGCAGAATGGCAGCGCAAGATGCGGGAGATGATCCCGTCTTACGGTTCATCGCTGGATGACGATGTGCCGTTGTTGCATGCGGTTCGCAAGCGCACGCTGGAGACTTTGCGGCTGGAGCGCAAGGGGTAAGTACGGCGGGGGTGTGCGAAGTACCCGTTGAGGGGAGTCAGAATAGCGAGGGCAGTATGGACAAGCAGATACGCGAAGCCGCATTGAAATACCATCGCCAATCCCCGGCGGGCAAGATCACCGTGCAGCCGAGCAAGCCCTTGCATACGGCGCGCGATCTGGCGCTGGCCTATTCACCCGGCGTCGCGGCGGCCTGTGATGAGATCGTGCGCGACCCCTCTGAAGTGCGCAACCTCACCGCACGCGGCAATCTGGTCGCCGTCATCAGCAACGGCACGGCGGTGCTGGGGCTGGGCAACATCGGCCCGCTGGCGTCCAAGCCGGTGATGGAAGGCAAGGGCGTGCTGTTCAAGAAGTTCGCCGGTATCGATGTATTCGACATCGAGATCGCCGAGAACGACCCGGACAAACTGGTCGACATCATCGCCGCGCTGGAGCCCACCTTCGGCGGCATCAACCTGGAAGATATCAAAGCCCCCGAGTGTTTCTACATCGAGCGCAAGCTGCGCGAGCGCATGAAAATCCCGGTGTTCCACGACGACCAGCACGGTACGGCCATCATCGTCGGCGCGGCATTGTTGAATGGTCTGCGTGTGGTCGGCAAGAACATCGGGGACATCAAACTGGTGGCGAGCGGTGCGGGTGCGGCGGCATTGGCTTGTCTGGACATGCTGGTGAGCCTGGGTGTGAAGATGGAGAACATCGTCGTCACCGACATCAAGGGCGTGGTGTACACGGGGCGTGCCGAGGAGATGGACGACAACAAGGCGCGTTATGCGCGCGACATCCCGCAGCGCAAACTGGCGGAGGTCATTGCGGGTGCGGATGTGTTCCTCGGTCTGTCGGCGGGCGGCGTGTTGAAACCGGAGATGGTGCAGCAGATGGCGGCGAGGCCGCTGATCTTCGCGCTGGCCAATCCGAATCCCGAGATATTGCCCGCGCTGGCGCTGGAGGCGCGCCCGGATGCGATCCTGGCGACAGGCCGCTCCGACTATCCGAACCAGGTCAACAACGTGCTGTGTTTCCCCTATATCTTCCGCGGTGCGCTGGATGTGGGCGCGACCGCCATCAATGAAGAGATGAAGCAGGCGGCAGTACGCGCCATCGCCGAACTGGCACGGGCCGAGCAGTCGGATGAGGTGGCTGCGGTGTATGGCGACGAGAGTCTGAGCTTCGGCGAGCAGTACCTGATCCCCAAGCCCTTCGATCCGCGTCTGATCTACAAGGTCGCGCCGGCGGTGGCGCAGGCGGCGATGGATAGCGGGGTGGCGACGCGACCGATACCTGATATGTCGGCCTACATCGAACACTTATCCAGCTTCGTCTATCACTCGACGATGTTGATGAAGCCGGTGTTCGATCTGGCGAAGAAGACAAAACATCGTCTGGTCTATGCGGAGGGCGAGGACGAGCGTGTACTGCATGCGGTACAGACCGTGGTGGACGAGGGATTAGCACTGCCGATACTGGTGGGCCGGCCGGATGTGATCGCGAAGCGCATCGAACGGCTGGGTTTGCGCATCCGTGCCGGTCAGGATTTCGAGCTGGTCGATCCGAACGATGATCCGCGCTACCGCGACTACTGGATGGAATACCACCGCCTGTGTGCGCGCAGCGGGGTGACGCCCGAGGTCGCCAAGCGCGAGATGCACCGGCGCAGCACGCTGATCGCGGCGATGCTGGTGCACATGGGCGCGGCCGATGCGATGCTGTGCGGTACGGTGGACCAACCGCTCTATCACCTGCGTTTCATCGACGAGGTGATCGGCCATCGTCCCGGCAGCAGTGTGTACGGCGCGATGAACATCCTGTTGCTGTCCAAACACACATTGTTCATCTGCGATACGCATGTGAACCTCGATCCGACTGCCGAGCAGCTGGCCGAGTTGACCATGCTGGCGGCTGAAGAGGTGCGTTACTTCGGCCTGACGCCGAAAGTCGCGCTGTTGTCGCATTCCAACTTCGGCAGCCATGATGACGCATCGGCGCGCAAGATGGCGCGTACCCGGACTTTGCTGTCGCAGATGGCGCCGGAGCTGGAAGTGGAGGGCGAGATGCATGGCGACGCGGCGCTGTCGGAAAGCATGCGCGAGCAGTTGTTCCCGGACGTGCAATTGAAAGGTCAGGCCAATCTGTTGGTGATGCCCAATCTGGATGCGGCCAATATCGCCTACAATCTGCTCAAGATGACTGCGGGCGATGGCATCACCATCGGCGGCATCTTGTTGGGTGCGGACAAGTCCGCGCATATATTGACCGCGACCGCGACGGTGCGGCGTATCGTGAACATGAGTGCGCTGGCTGTCGCCGGCGTGAAAACCAGGAGTGCATGATGAACAAGCAGGAAGAAGAGTTGTTGAGCAATGAGATCGAGATGTTGATGGCGGAACGTGCGCGCCTGCTCAAAGTGGTGGGTGCGGCGGCGGTGCTGGTGGCGAATGCCGACGCGATGCGTTTGCAGCCGCAGGCGGTGGATGCCGCCGAGGTGCTGTCCGAGATGCTCAACGCGCTCCCCGAGGAAACTTTGCAGGACGCACTGGAATCCGTGAAGGCTCATTCGGCAGCTTGAAACCATGCAAAAGGAGAAGATCGGGCTGATCCTCACCGGCGGTGGTGCACGTGCGGCTTATCAGGTCGGCGTGCTGAAAGCCGTCGCCGAGTTCCTGCCTTACCGGGCAAAGATCCCCTTCAAAGTGATCAGCGGCACTTCGGCCGGCGCGCTCAACGCGATCACGCTGGCGGTGAACGCGCGCCATTTCCGCAAGGGGGTGCGCTACCTGCTGAACATATGGACCAATGCGCACGTGACCGACATCTACCGCGCCGATGCGCTCGGCGTCCTGAGTAACAGTCTGCGTTGGGTGTTCGGCCTGCTGCTGAGCATGCTGGGCAGCAACCGGCTCAATCAGGTCTCGTTGCTGGACAACAGCCCTTTGCGTACCTTCCTGGAGCGTGCTCTGCCATGCGAATTGATCCAGCGCCATATCGATGACGGACTGGTGCATGCGGTGAGTGTCACCGCCTCGGGCTATGGTACCGGCCATTCGGTGACGTTCTATCAGGGCGCGCCAGATATCCAGCCATGGAAACGCACCCGCCGCGTCGGAGTGCCGACCCAACTCGACATCCAGCATATGTTGGCTTCGTCCGCCATCCCGTTCATGTTCCCGGCCGTGCACGTGAACCGAGAGTTCTTCGGCGACGGTTCGATGCGGCAGATCGCGCCTATCAGTTCCGCGCTGCATCTGGGCGCGGAGCGCGTGCTGGTGGTCGGAGTCGGCCATAGCGCGACCGAGGATTTCGAAAAGCGGCCCAAGATCGAGCATTACCCCGCGCTGGCGGAGATCGCCGGCCATGCACTTGACAGCATCTTCATCGACGGACTGGAAGTCGATCTGGAGCGCCTGCAACGTATCAACCGGACGCTGACAGCCATTCCCGAGGAGATGCACCGCAGTCTGGACTTGCGCCGTGTCGAGGCGCTGGTCATCTCGCCCAGCCAGCCGCTGGAGAAGATCGCCGAGCGCTATATCCACAACTTGCCATGGACGATCCGTTTGCTGTTGCGCCTGGCCGGTGTGATGCGCGGCAGCGGTGCGAATCTGGTGAGTTATCTGCTGTTCGACAAACACTATTGCCGCGCGTTGATCGATCTCGGCTATCAGGATGCGCTCAAGCGCCGCGAAGAGATCGTCGCCTTTCTGGAGCAGGGCGGCGAACCGCCGTGCCGCGATCTGGCGCAATGAGCATTACAGCGGCCATTCCCCCGAAGTCACTGACCTTCACTTTGCTGCGCTTGCTGGCAGACGGTGAGTTCCATTCCGGCGAGGATATGGCCCGGCAGCTGGGGATGTCGCGCGCCAGCGTGCACAACGCGCTGCATGACGTGGCGCAATACGGCGTCTTGCTGCAAAGTGTGCGCGGGCGCGGCTATCGGCTGTCCCATCCGTTGTGCTGGCTGGACAAGGACAGGATTCTTGCCGAAGTCGGGGATGCACGCGCGGCGCTGGATCTGCAGATCCTAGAATGCGCGACTTCCAGCAATGCCTTGTTGTTGCATGCCGCGTCGCAGGGCGCTGCCAGCGGTCGTGTGGTGGCGGTGGAATGGCAGAGCGCCGGACGCGGGCGCCTGGGGCGTACATGGCATGCCGGTCTGGGCGAGGCGCTCACTTTCTCACAGCTATGGCGTTTCGAATGCGGCTTGGCGGCGCTGTCGGGGTTGAGTCTGGCTGTGGGTGTCGCCATGATGCGTGCCTTGCGGGAGCTGGGCGTTGAAGACGCCGGCCTGAAGTGGCCGAATGATGTGATGCTGCCATCAGGAAAGCTGGCCGGTATCCTGCTGGAAGCGCAGGGCGATATGCTGGGCCCCAGCGCGGTGGTGATCGGTATCGGGATGAATCTGGCCGCACCGGCAGAAGCTGGCAAGATCGGGCAGACGGCGGGCGACTTGTCGGCCTGCGGTGTCGAGCTCAGTCAGCGCAACAAGGTGTTGGCTGTATTGCTCAAACATCTGGTGCCCGTGCTGCGCGAGTTCTCCGCGCATGGTTTCACTGCGCTACACAAGGAATGGGAAACCGCCCATATACATGCCAACCGTCCTGTCGAGATGCTGATGCCGGATGGCAAGCGTATCGAAGGCGTCGCGCTGGGTGTGACGGATGAAGGAGCGTTGCGCGTGGAAACGGCAGAGGGCTTGCGCGAATTCCATTCCGGCGAAGTCAGTCTGAGGGGGAGATAGGATGCTGTTGCTGGATATCGGGAACAGTCGTTGCAAATGGGCGCTGGTGGAGAACGGCGTCTGGCTGCGCCAGGGCGTGCTGGAGAATCGCGATCTGGCACAGCTGCCGGCGCTGGTGGGCGATCTGCCGGTGCGTTCTCGCATACTGGTGTCCAATGTGGCGGGCGATGCGGTCGAGGCCAATTTGCGCGAATTCTTCGCAGCTATGCAGTGTGAGCCGACACTCATCCGCGCCGAGGCTGAACGCTGCGGCGTGCGCAACGCATATCGCGCGCCGCAACAACTCGGCAGTGATCGCTGGGCGGCGTTGGTCGCGGCACGTCACCGAGTGGCCGGTGCCTGTCTGGTGGTCAATTGCGGCACGGCGACCACGGTCGATGCGCTCTCGGCGCAGGGCGAGTTCCTGGGTGGATTGATATTGCCGGGGCTGTCTCTGATGTTGAGCAGTCTGAGCGCCAACACAGCGCAGCTGGCCGATCAGGCAGGTGACTTGCAGGACTTCCCTCGCGACACCGCCGCTGCCATGCTGAGCGGAGCGGTGCGGGCGACGCAGGGGGCGATCCTGCATCAGTACGGTCTGCTGCAACAGCGTGAGGGCAGCGTGCGCTGTCTGCTGAGTGGTGGTGCGGCTGGCGAAGTGATGCATGGCTGGTCCGTGCCTTGCGAGCATGACGCGCATGTGGTGTTGCACGGGCTACAGATATTGGGAGAAGACGAAGCATGAGCAAGAAATGGGTATGGGGGCTGTTGTTGGTCAATGCACTGTTGTTTGCGTGGATGCGCTGGGGCGGGATGCTGACGGTCGATCCGGATGTATTGGCAGCGCAGGCACCGTTGCACGCGGACAAGATCATCCTGTTGAAAGAGGCGGCAGCGGCGAAAGCCGAACCCTTGCCTCCGGTCGCGGTGTCAGAGTCCGCTGTGGCATCGGCGGTGGAAGCGGCAGAACCTGCTCCCGCCCCGCGTTTGAGTGATGCACTGGCGAATCCGCCGCAGATCAAGCAGTGCCTGTTCTGGGGGGAATTCTCCGGCAGAGGTCTTGCAGATGCGCAGCAGAAACTGTCTGCACTGGAACTGGGGGCGCGCCTGCAGACGCGCAGCATCGAGCATGCGAGCGGGTACTGGGTCTATATGTCACCACTGAAGAATCAGGCCGAGGTGCAGAAAAAGATCGGGCAACTGAAGAATCTGGGCGTGAACGATTATTTCGTTGTGCAGGAAGCAGGCGAATGGCAGCGTGCTATCTCACTGGGTGTGTTTCGCACAGAACGTGCTGCCGAGAACTATCTGTCCAGCCTGCGCAAACAGGGTGTTCGCACCGCCAAGGTGGGGGAGCGCAAGAGCAAACTCCGGTTCACACAGTTCGTGATTGCGGATGCCGAGCCGGAGATCGAATCGAAAGTGCGCGGTTTTCAGAAAGAATTCCCAGACAGCGAGCTGAAAATGTCAGACTGTAATTGACAGGGAGCGACTAAATCAGCAAAATGCCGCCCTCTTTTTGGCAACGCAACGATCGATGCCCGAAAAGTTGACGGTGATATAGCTCAGTTGGTTAGAGCACAGCACTCATAATGCTGGGGTCGGTGGTTCAAGTCCACCTATCACCACCAGAACACAGTTCGCAGAAGTTCGGCGACACACCTAAGCCCGCGATTATGCGGGCTTTTTTGTTGATTTCCCCCCCTTATTTTCCGTTTTGGTTCGCGGTGGCACGTTGACTTCCGGGGGCAACAGGGGGCAACATTGGGGGCAACAGCGGTACCTAAAAAGGAGTTGCCCCCATGTCCCTGACCGATATCAAAATTCGCCACGCCAAGCCAGAAGCCAAGACTGTCCGCATGTTTGACGGTAAAGGCTTATATCTGGAGTTATCCCCCAGTGGGGGCAAGTGGTGGCGCCTCAAATATCGCTTCCTGGATAAGGAAAAGCGGATCTCGCTCGGCACATACCCTGAAGTCACCCTGGCAGACGCTAGAGAAAAGACGCTTGAGCTAAGAAAACTTCTTGCCCAAGGTGTCGATCCCGGCGAGCAACGGAAAGCCGCCAAAATCGCCGCAATAGAAAGTGTCACGAACAGCTACGAGGCGATCGCTCGGGAGTGGTTCGCCAAGTTCTCCAGGGATTGGACGCCTAGCCATTCGATCAAAATCATTCAGCGGATGGAGCGAGATATCTTCCCTTGGATGGGTGCACGGCCGATCGCTGAGATCAATGCACCTGAATTGTTACGTGTGCTCAGAAAGATTGAGGACAGAGGGGCGCTTGAGACTGCTCATCGCGCCTTGGCCAATGTTTCGCAGATATTCTCCTACGCGATTGCAACTGGCAGGGCAGACCGAAACCCCGCTCCAGATCTAAGAGGGGCTTTGCCTCCATATAGACGAGATCGCCACATGGCAGCAGTGACATCTCCCGCCCGGATCGGTGAGCTGATGCGAAGTATTGATGGCTACACTGGATCGATGGTCGTTCGCTGCGCTCTTCAGCTATCTCCATATGTATTTCTACGACCAGGTGAATTGCGCATGGCTGCTTGGTATGAGATCGATTTGGATAACGCATTGTGGACTATCCCAGCAGAGCGGATGAAGATGCGGCAACCGCATGTCGTTCCACTTTCAAAGCAGGCAATTGCGATTCTGAGAGAAGTCTATCCCCTGACTTCCAGAGAAAAGTATGTGTTCCCCGGAGAGCGTGACCGTGATCGTCCTATGTCTGATAATGCAGTGCGGTCAGCGTTAAGGAGGTTGGGGTGGAGTAACGACGAAATGACACCCCACGGTTTTAGAGCCATGGCGAGTACCACTCTCGATAACCTCGGGTTTGATCCAAAACTCATCGAGAGGCAGTTGGCACACGAAGAACCCAACAAGGTAAAAGCAGCATACAAACGTGAAACCTGGCTCATGTACCTGCCTGATAGAGCAAACATGATGCAGGCGTGGGCGGATTATCTGGATAGTTTGAAAAGCGGAGCAAAAGTAATTCCGCTGAAGGCATAAGCGTCAATCAAATTCGACAAAGTTGAGGGTGTCCAGAATTTTGTGTAAACGGGATTCCATTACTGCTGCGGCATCCTGTCATCAAACTGGATAGAAAACCGGTTTAGCGCCGCCTTCCAATCCCGGATTGGCATCGTCCATTTCTTGCTG
>NZ_JBTSFG010000010.1:0-62930 GCF_054604835.1 Sideroxydans sp.
GGATACACGCAAACTCAGCTAAATGGCGTGGCGAGGAGGCTAAATGAACGACCAAGGAAGACGCTAAACTATCAAACACCGGCTGAACGATTTAACCAACTTGTTGCGTCGACGGATTGAATCCGCACCGAGATTGAGACAGGCAGGTTCTCGGCCTTCACTTTATGGTTCGCTAATTTTCGACACCTAATGTGTTCATGAACACGTTCAATCTAAATTGAATCAATTCCTCGGTATGAACACAGTTTATGTACAGTCACCAATCAAGTTAACTAGACAAATGCACTAAATCCTTTATTAATCATTTTGATAGGTCTGGATTTTAGTTCATATGTACATTTTCCAGTTCTTAGAAGTCAAATGAAGGGGGCGATAGGACAATATCAAGCAGCTCTTGTGAACTCGATTTTCCTTGCTTGCATCAATTCGTCTCCGGCGGCTGCACGATAGGCAGCCAAACCCTGAACGCGGTGCCTTTACCCGCCTCACTCTGCACCTCGATCCGGCCGTGGTGTTTCTGCACGATGCCGTACGACAGCGACAGCCCCAGTCCCGTGCCCTTGCCGACCGGCTTGGTGGTAAAGAACGGGTCGAATATCTTCTGCAGGTGTTCGGGCGCGATGCCGCACCCAGTGTCGGCGATCTCTACCCACACCTCGTCGCCTTCGCGGCCGGTGCGCAGGGTGATGGTGCCGCGCTCCTCGATGGCGTGGGCGGCGTTCACCAACAGGTTCATGAACACCTGGTTGAGCTGCGATGCCAGGCACTCCACTTCCGGCAAGACGCCGTACTGCTTGACCACTTCCGCTTTGTATTTGATCTCGTTGTTGACGATGCTCAGGGTGCTGTCCATACCGTGGTGCAGGTCGGCATAGCGCCATTCGTCGCTGCTGTCCGCATGCGAGAAGTCTTTCAGGTTCTGTACGATCTTCTTGACCCGGGTGATGCCGTCCTGCGATTCGTCCATCAGCGCGCGCAGGTCGGTCTTGGGATAGGCGAGATCCAGTTTCTGCTTGGCCGCCTGTAGACGCGCCAAAACTTCTGGGTCGGTGATCGCCCCTTCCGCCTGCTCGTACAGTTCGATCATGCCGAAGGCGTCATGCACGTATTTTTTCAGCATGCCCAGGTTGGAATACACGTAGCCGATCGGGTTGTTGATCTCGTGTGCCACACCCGCCGCCAGCTGACCGATGGAGGCCATCTTCTCCGATTGCAGCAGTTGGCTGTGCGCATCTTCCAGTTTCCTGATGAGGATATCCTGCTCTTCCTGTTTCTTTTGCAGGATATGTTCTATGCGCCGGTGCTCCGCCAGTTCCTTGCGCAGTCCGCCATTGGCCTCGGTCAACTCTTTCGACATCAAATCAAGGGAGCGTTCGATCAGCAGGCGATCGGCATCGGCGTTGTCATAAGCCTCGTCCACAGCGGCGATGAATGCCGCAAGCCCCGCCGGCAGTTCGGCCGGATCTCCGAGGTGACGCTTGATCTGGCGTGCGAGCAGCCTGTGCATGGTTCATCGCTCCGAGAAAGTGGTGATCGTCATAGTCTGGTTGTGCAACTCGCATTTGGTGAACGCACCGTACGGACAGATCTCGCCGTAGGAATAAAAGCCGGCGAGCACAGTGTCTTCGCCCAGCACCTCGCGCACGCCTTCCACCTCTTCCTCCACACGCTGTTTGAGCACCAGCTTGCGTCCCACACAACTGACTAGCAGAGCCAGTTCGGGGTTGGACGCGCCCAGCGTCTCGCTGGTGGCGTGCGCCGCATCGGCTGCGCCGTCGATGAGGCGTTCGAAGTTGGCCTTCATCAGACGCGCATAGCCCCCTTCCGGCATGTCGCCGGCGAAGGTCATGCTTTGTTCTTCCTCGTTTATCACCATGACCGAACGCACCAGGCCGTAGCCCTCGCCGTCGGTGCGCAGCGCCAGCGGGAACAGCAGGGCTTCCGCCGGCCCGGCCGCATGTTCGCCCAGATATCGTTTGTACAATTCAAGGGCGGATTGCCCGTCCAGTTCATACAGCACGTTGCCTTTCGAGCGCGTGATCAGTCGTTCCGCGCCGAAGGAGTCCCAGCCACCGAGGGAGCCATAACCGACCTTGAGGCGATCACCGTAGAAACCCAGCGCGGCGATCATGCCTTCGGCGGGCGGGCCGTCGGCACAGACCAGTGTCTGTTTGAAGTTCGCGCCGTCGCCGGCCATGCCGCCGGTCACGGCCACGCCCTGCGGTAGGTTCTCGCGCAAACCGCGCGCCAACTCGGTGCCGTTGACCTTGAGCCCGTCCGACAGCACCAGCACATGCACCAGTTGCGGCTGCACCAGATCCTGCGCCAGGCGCTGGCCGGCATGCGCGCTGTCTGCGCTGCCGTTGACGGTCGTCTGCGCCAGCTTGATCGCGGTATGCTCGAAACGGACGGCGGTCACGACAAGCGAGTCGTCGCGCACGCGGGTGCCGCAGATCTCACCCGAGGTGGAACACCCGAGCAGCGGGGCGGCGGGATAGAACGCACGCACCTCGTCCATCCGCGCGGCATCGGCCAGCACATGGCCCGCGCCGAAGACCAGCACCAGCGAGGCATTACCGTCGACGGTGGCCGCCGATTCCTTTTGCCAGCCGTCACTGGCCGTCCAGTATTGCTGTTCGATGTACATGATCGCCCTCCGTTGGAGTTGATGGAAAAGCGGGCGTCAGACGCTACGCCTGTCCCGGCCTTTTTTCATAGACATACAGGGTCAATTTGTCGCCCTGTTGTTCGAAGTTCCTGATCTGCCCGATCAAAAGTTCGTCCAGCCGGTAATCCTTGGACAACAGCAGTTCGCCTTGTTTGGTCAGCAGATCGCGCGAAAGCACCATGCCGGGCCTGAGCTGCTCCGGATGCAGCGCCAGTTCCGGCCGCACATGGGCAGTTTCAGTGTTCGCTCCCATGACGCTGATGAAAGCATCCACCACCGCCGGATCGTAACGCCGCCCGCGGCCATCCTGGATGAACAGCAGCGCGTCGGCCTGTTTCAGATGCTTGTTCAACATCGTGCCGATCTGCACCGAGTCGTATTCGTTGGCCACCGCGATGATGCGCGCGCCCAGGGGGATCTCCAGCCCGGCCAGTCTGTCCGGGTAGCCGGAGCCGTCGAAATGCTCGTGGTGGCTGCGGATCAGCTTCGCGGCATTGTGCAATTGTTCCAGCGCCATCAGCGCCGTCTGCCCTTTGGCCGGATGTTTGATCACCGCGCCCCGCTCCTCGGCGGTCAGGGTCGAGAACGGCTTCACCAGCAGGTAGTCCGGAAAACCGATCTTGCCGACATCATGCAACAGCGCCGCCAGGAATACGTCCTGCACGTCCGGTTCCTTCATCTCCATCTGCCAGGCGATGGCTCTGGACAGTTCGGCGACCCGGCGCGAGTGCCCCGCCATGCCGCCCTCGCGCATCTCGATCAGGTTGGAGAACACCCGGATCGAGGTGATGAAACCCTGCTTGAGCTTCTCGTGTGCGGCTTCGAGGAAACTCATGGTCTGGCGCAGTTCCTCGGTACGCGCCTTGACCTTCGTTTCCAGGCTGGCGTTCAGCTCCTTCAGCTCCTCGTTCTGCCGGTAGGTCAGTTCTTCCAGTCGCTGCTTGTCCCGCTCCAGCTGTTTCTGATGCAGCGCGTGCCGGATCGTCAGCGTGATGTCGTTGTCTTCCCACGGCTTGGAGACGTAACGGTAGATATGCCCCTTGTTGATGGCCTCGATGGTGGCGTCTATCTCGGCATAGCCGGTCAGCAGGATGCGCAGCGTCGCCGGCCATCTTGCACGGACCTGCTCCAGGAACTGCGCGCCGTTCATTTCCGGCATGCGCATGTCGGAGACCACCAGGTCGACGGGCTCGCGCTGCAGGATCTCCAGTCCCTCGGCGCCGCTTTCCGCCGTGAGGATGCGGTAACCGAACGGGCGAAACAGTCGCTTGAGGGAGGACAGGATATTCGCCTCGTCATCGACGAACAGTATCGTCGCTGTCGTGTCTGGTGTCTCGCTCATACGCGCCCCGATCGTGTGTGCCGTTGCATATTCGATATCCTTTTCCCCGCTGCTGCGGCTGACGTGATCATTCCGTCCTGTTGCGCGCTTGCTCAACGGGCAACCATACGCGGAAGGCCGATCCCCTGCCCAATTCACTCTGCACTTCTATCCGGCCGTGGTGTTTCTGCACGATGCCGTAAGACAGCGACAGCCCAAGCCCTGTCCCCTGCCCCACCGGCTTGGTGGTGAAGAAGGGGTCGAACAGTTTCTTCAGGTGTTCCGGGGCGATGCCCTTGCCGGTATCCGCCACTTCCACCCATACCTCATCGCCTTGCCGTCCGGTGCTGACAGTGATGGTGCCGCGCTCCTCGATGGCGTGGGCGGCGTTCACCAACAGGTTCATGAACACCTGGTTGAGCTGCGATGCCAGGCACTCCACTTCCGGCAACTCGCCGTACTTTCTGACCACTTCCGCCTTGTATTTGATCTCGTTGTTGACGATGCTCAGGGTGCTGTCCAGTCCGCGGTGCAGGTCGGCGTAACGCCACTCGTCGGCGCTGTCCGCGTGCGAGAAGTCTTTCAGGTTCTGCACGATGTTCTTCACGCGGGTGATGCCGTCCCGCGATTCCTCCATCAGCGCGCGCAGGTCGGTTTTGAGAAAGGCGATGTCCAATTTCTGCCTGGCTGTCTGCAGGCGCGCCCGCACGGCCGGGTCGGTGAGCGCGTCTTCCGCCTGTTCGTACAGTTCGAGCATGCCGAAGGTGTCCTGCACGTACTTTTCCAGCGTGCCCAGGTTGGAATACACGTAGCCGATCGGGTTGTTGATCTCGTGCGCCACGCCCGCCGCCAGCTGGCCGATGGAGGCCATCTTCTCCGATTGCAACAGCTGGTTGTGTGCGTCTTCCAGTTTCTGGTTGAGCTGTTTCATCGCATGGATGTCCGCCTCCAGCGCCTGCTTGGCCTGCTCCAGCTCGGCCGTACGGTCACGCACGCGCAGTTCCAGTTCCGCCTTGCTGTCGGCCAGTGCCGCGGTGACCGCCAGCAAGCGCGTGATGTCGGTGCGGATGGCGATGTACTGGCGCGGCAGCCCCTGCTCGTCGAGCAGGGGCACGATGGTGGTCTCGACCCAGTAATGTTCACCGTCCTTGCTCCGGTTGCACAATTCACCCTGCCACACGTTGCCGGCAGAGATCGTTCTCCACATGTCGATGTAGAGTCCGTCCTCGTGCATGCCGGATTTGAGAATGCGGTGGTTCTGCCCGAGCAGTTCCTCGCGCCGGTATTTGCTTGCCTTGCAGAATTTCTCGTTCACGTAAACGATTTGCCCCTTGGCATCGGTGATGCTGACGATGGCATGCCTGTCCAGTGCGAACTTGAGGGAGCGCAACTCTCCCAGCGAAGCCTGCAACACCTTCGCGTCATGTGTGCGCCGGCGCAGTTGCGCCACCATGGGCCGGAACAGGAACAGATACAGCGCGGGCGAGATCAGCACGACCAGCATGGCCGCATCGGCGAACGCCTCCTGCAGCATGGAAAGCGGCGGGAGATAGTTCAGCAGCAGCATCACCGACGCTTCGGCCGCCACCACGGACAAGGCGATGACCAGCAGGATCAGGGCGGGAGAATTCTCCAGCAGGGATGCGCTGCGCTTTGAAAGATCCATGGTCTCCGTTGCCTCCTCGCAATATCCTTGTGCATCAATCCTGCGTCGCCAGCATCAGTCTTGCCGTGGCATCCAGTTGCTGCGGCTGCGGCAAACAGACCTCCAGTTCCGGCCAGCTCAGTTGCAAACTCTCGCGCAGCGTTTCCGGCAGACTCTCGATCAGCGCCTCGCCGCCCGCGCCGCGCTCCAGTTCCACCGCGATATGCACCATCGCGGTCACCGCCTCGAACGGCTCATGCGCCGGCGCGCGCCAATAGCGGATGGCATGTTCCAGTTTGGCCGGAAAATTCCAGCGCCTGGCCATATCCGCACCGATCTCGGCATGATCGAATCCCAGTTCTTCCCGCTCGCATTCGAGCAGATCCCGGCCGGAAGCCGCTTGCTGCGCCAGTACGTCGGCGAACTGTTCCGGCATGCATACATCCAGCACCAGTTG
This sequence comes from Sideroxydans sp., assembly GCF_054604835.1. Taxonomy (NCBI): domain Bacteria; kingdom Pseudomonadati; phylum Pseudomonadota; class Betaproteobacteria; order Nitrosomonadales; family Gallionellaceae; genus Sideroxydans; species Sideroxydans sp. The sequence continues at coordinate 6,092 of NZ_JBTSFG010000010.1, forward strand.
GCCGACATCGTGGAACATGCCTGCGCTGAACGACATCGGCCGCTCATTGCCCAGACATTGCGCCAACGCCTCGGTGTAGGTCGCCACCCGGAAACTGCGCAGCCAGTAGGCATGGCGGTCGAAACCCTTGCCCGCGGCGGCGGGGAAGGCGCGCATGAAGCCCGCCGACAGCACCAGCGAACGGACGGTGTCGAAGCCCAGCACCGTCACCGCTTCCTGGATCGAACCGATCTCGCGCGGCAGGCCGTAGAAGGATGAGTTCGCCACCCGCAGCACTCTGGCGCTCAAGCCCTGATCGAGCGCGATCTTGTGTGCCAGAACAGCGCTGCCGATCCGCTCGTCATTGAAACTTGCCAGCACCTCCTGCACCACCAGCGGCATGGCGGGCAACTGATGCAGGCGGTCGAGAATCGCGTTCTTATCCATCGTAATTCGCGTAGTCATATTGGTTCGGGCCAAATTTCGGAATGATTAGTTTCATATGCCGGCATCGATAACGAGAACGAAGCCTTTTGATAACGAAAACGCCCCCATCCTGCAGCACCAGCAGCTGGCTTGCCGACCATCGTCCAAACGGTACGGGTATTTTTCATCCGGCCTGTCGCATTCCGCGCCCGCCATGCACGCCAGCAATTCGGGCGGGATGACGTCGCTGGCCGTCTCGCCCAGCAAGGCACGCGCTCCCTGCTGCGAGAACAGGCTGTGCGCGGCCCGGTTGGCAATGGCGATCACACCGTCTTCGCCAATGCCGATGACTGCCACCGGCAAGTGTTCCAGCACTTCCTGCGACACCCGCAGCACGTTCAGGTTGCGCATGACTTCACTGGTTTTCTCCTCCACCCGCCGCTCGAGCTCATGGTTGATGCTCAGCAACTCTGCGTTCGCGCGCTGCAACTCCTGCGCCAGCCGGACGTTCTCCATTTTCAATTCGTAGCGCTGGAACGCCTCTTCCACGTTGGCACGCAGCAGTTCGTCCTCCCATGGTTTGGTGAGGAACTTATAGACCGCACCGCGGTTGATGGCGTCGGTCACCGAGTTGAGTTCGGTGTAACCGCTCAGAACGAGGCGCACGGTGTCGGGATACAGTTCGCGCACCCGGCCGAGGAACTCCACTCCGGTCATACCCGGCATGCGCTGGTCGGAAATAATCACGCCGACCTCGTTCTGCGCCAGCAATTCCAGTCCCGCCTCGCCGCTGTTCGCGCGCAGGATGCGGTAGCCATCCCGGCGCAACAGGCGCAGCAGGGCGGAAGTGATGTTCTCCTCGTCGTCGACCAGTAACAGTGTGCGTTCCATCACACCTCCAGTGGCAAACTCAGGGTTTCGCCGTTTTGCAGTAAACGTGTCATTTCCGCCGCGGACACCGGCCGGCTGAACAGATAGCCCTGTATCTCGTCGCATCCCATCTCGCGCAGGCGTGCAAGTTGCGTTGTGGTTTCCACCCCCTCGGCGATGACGTTCATCCCCAGGCTGTGCCCCAATGCGATGATGGCGGTGACGATGGCTGCATCGCTACGGTCGCTGGACAGGTCGCGCACGAACGACTGGTCGATCTTGAGGCTGCTTATCGGAAAGCGTTTCAAATAGCTCAGGCTGGAATAGCCGGTGCCGAAGTCGTCGATGGAGAACTCTATTCCCGTTGCGTGCAGTTTGTTCAGCGTGTCTATCGCCCCGGCCACGTTGTGCATCAGCAGACTTTCGGTCAACTCCAGTTCGATCATCCTCTGCGCGGGGTCGATGCCGTACTCCTCCAGGATGGCGGTCACCACCCCGGCAAAATCCGGCTGCCTGAATTGCAGTGTGGACAGATTGACCGCGACATGGAAACCGGAAAGTCCGGCCGCTTGCCATGCGCGCGCCTGCTGGCATGCCGTGCGCAGCACCCAGTCGCCCACCGGCACGATCAGGCCGGTCTCTTCCAACAACGGGATGAACTCGCCAGGAGAGATCAGGCCGCGCTCCGCGCTCTGCCAGCGCAACAGCGCTTCCATGCCGATGATCTTACCGTTCTCCAGATCGACTTGCGGTTGGTAATGGAGCACGAACTCTTCGCGCTCCAGCGCCCGGCGCAGCCCTGTCTCCAGTTGGAGACGCTGCCATGCCGAGGCGTTCATGTGGGCGGCGTAATACTGGAAATTGTTGCGACCCTCGGTCTTAGCATGATGCAATGCCGCATCCGCATTCCTGAGCAACGTCGCGGTGTTCGGCCCGTCGAGTGGATACAGGCAGACGCCAATGCTGAGTGTAACGAATATCTCGCTGTCGCCTATCGATATGGGGTTCTGCGCTATCGAATCGATTATCTTCTGCGCCACGTCGCCGGCGTCATGTGCGGCTTTCACGCCCGTCAGCACCACGCCGAACTCGTCGCCGGCGATGCGCGCCACGGTATCGCACGCGCGCACCTTGCCGACCAGCCTTTCCGCCACCACCTGCAGCAGCTGGTCGCCCATGGGGTGACCGAAAGAGTCGTTGATCTGTTTGAAGCGGTCCAGGCCGACCGCCAGCACGGCCACCATGCGCTCTTCCCGCTGCGCGCGGGCCAGCTCCTGATCCAGACGGTCGACGAACAGCAGGCGGTTGGGCTGGCCGGTCAGGGCATCGTAATGGGCGATATGCTCGATCTGGCTGTCCTTGTACGCCACCACTTCCGCCAGCTCAAGATTGACCCGCGCCAGCAAGTCGTTCGCGGCCTGTATCTCCTGCAGCAGAGTCTCCTTCTCCCACGCCAGTTCGTGGTGCCTGAAGGCTTCCAGCACCTCGGCCCGCAACGTTTCGTTGTCCCATGGTTTGGCGAAGAACTTGTAGATGGCACCGCGATTGATGGCATCCATCACCGCATCGAGATCGGCATAGCCGCTCAGCACGATTCGTATGGTGTGCGGATAGAGTTCCTTCACCCGGGTCAGGAACTCCACGCCGGACATCTCCGGCATGCGCTGGTCCGAGATGATGACGCCGACTTCGTGTTGCGCGAGCAGCGCCAGACCTTCCTTGCCGCTGCTCGCGGACAATATCCTGTAACCGTCTTTTCTCAGGACGCGCGCCAACGCGGAAATGATATCCGCCTCATCGTCGACCAATAACAGTGTGCGTTCCATACCCCTCCCGCAATACATGCTTAGGTCACACTCTATCACGTCATTCGCCGCCTATTAACGCCACGCGTAGCAATGCGCAAACTCTCTTGCAGGGGGCAGCATAACGGGCAAAAGTATTTGGCGATTCCGTTTCGCCGTATCTAGTCATAGCGGCAGGGGTTGGGTCAGATTTAAACGCAATTCAACAATATGTGGCAAACCAACTGGCAAACTCTTGGGGACTTGGGGGAGGTAGGATTAGCTTCTAGTGAATTAAGGAAGTGAGCACGCCTGAAGTGATGCAATGAAAATGAAAAAAGCCACGCAAAAAATAAAAAACTGCTACAGCTAACGCTGCAACCGCCTGATATTAAAACTAAATTTGTGCGCCCGAAGAGATTGGAACTTCCGATATTGATTCAATAGCAGACGAAAGCTCAAGTGACTGATTCGGCCGCAATGGCCGAGCTCCTGACTAGGCCACCTTCTCGCCCATATCGGTCAGTTGGTGTGCTGCTTATCAGCAGCCACTTCCAGTGGCCGTCATTGACCTGCTTGAAATGGTTGTCTATATAAACTCGGTTGCGGTTGGTCAACTTTAGCAAGTTAATAACTACGGAAGCTGGGTACCAGACATTGCCAAGATCTAACGGTTTATGTTTGTATCGCCCACGAAGCAGTCCAAGCAACCTTGCGTAGACTCGCTGAGAATAGGCGGTCAGAAAGGTCTCATTGGTTCGTCGAGAGAGCGGATGCGAAAACAGTCATCGCAGAGACGAAGCGTCCCTGGTCCAGCTGCTGGCATACTCACCAAGACGTAATCACGGGCCGGATCATCCGCACAGACACTGCACACATCTGAACCTCCCGCCCTCTGAATGGCTGCTTCCGACATTGCAGCCTGCTTTGGATCCCATTCTCGTAGCGAAGCAAACCACTCATGTGTGTGTGGACGGAGGAGTTTTGGAGGTGCCGGCTCGCGTAGCCCCTTACTCTCAAGCCAAGCAGTTGCTGCATTGATGCGCCGAGCATGAAGTAGGGTCAGGATGTCGTACAGATTCACCATCAGGGCAAAGTATTGGCGAGGGTGCAACGTATTCAAGGTCACGTAGCCCGCGTGGTTCAGGATAAATCGGTTTGGGCTCAACTCCTCGTCTGCCAGCACAACTTCGCAGTACCTCTGCTTGCGTACATCCGAGCCGTTATACCCCTCCACCATGGCAACGTGGTACTGCCAAGAATTCCTTTCGAGCTCATCTCTCCACAGTTCTAAATACCTTGAAGATCTCAGTGCTTGCACAAGTTGAGCATCTCCCTTTGGATGCTCTACCAGGTAAGCATCGATATCGTTCAGCGACTCGATCTCAGGGGACAGTTTGCGGGCCTCCTGGAGCAAGGCGTTGGTTGAATCGCGCATAGCCTGGACACTGTCAATATCCTCACACCGGTCAGCCTCTTCTTCTGGACTGAGATTCCTAAGCACATTTGGAACTTCAACAAGCGCGGCGCTATTCAAGAGCTCTCCTGGGTGGCAGAAGTCGGCATCCGATACTAGGTTCACGCCGGCATCGCGGTAGGCTTGCGCGACTAAACGCGAGCAGAACTGCCTTCGGCCTGCCACGAAACCCGCCAACACGCTCTTTGCAGCGCCGGCCACCGTATATCGAGTGCCAACCGCAGCTCTGGCGAAGAAGATGACAGAGCGTAATTGATCAGTCGACAGCGGCTTCACAGGTCGAAGCACATGACCTGCACATCCTGGCTCAAGAATGATTCGCCCAAGGTTACGTGCGTGAACACCGTCGCTTGTGGAATCGATCACGCTCGACGTATCCACACAAATCATGGCGTGGGAGATGTCCGTGCCGGTGAACTTACGTATCGTTTGGCTCATCGGGTCGGGCGTGGTCGTCAAGACAACATCGCCGGGCTGGATGAGGTCGGCGACGAATACCCTAGGCCGCAATTCAGATTCACTCATTTCACAACTCCGATTGACCAACGATTCGGTACCGGTACTGAACGATGGCCACAACCCAGAAGGCTTTCATGCCTGCTTGATTGAACCCGTTTTGCATCTCCTTGTAGTTGCAATAAACAGTTCCATGCGCCCTTCCTGCCCCCGATAAGCTTCAGCGACCGCCTAGCCTACCTTGAAACAGGCTCACCTTAGACCGGGTCGCACTGAATGAACTGCACGAGTGTCACAACGGCATGTCCAGCCATCCGCGCGTAGCTCAGCCTAGACTCGCCGGTGGGGTGGTCCATGTAGGCCACCATCTCGATAACGGTCGCATCTCTGCACCGTTATCGCATTTAACGCTTATCCCCGCGCCCGATCCTGATTCAACTGCACCGCATTGAGGTTCTGGTTTGCCTGCCCCAACGCCATCAAGCTGCTGATACTCATGTCCTTGAAGGATGAGCTGCCCAGTGCGGCATCGTCGCCGTCATCCACATGGGCTGTTGCCAGCGTCTGTGCCGCGTTCCAGTGCTGGATCGTGCTGTCCGCCGCCCAGGCCTGATCAAAGGCTGCGACCACGGCACTGAAGTCGTACTGGTCGAGCGTAGTCTTGATCTCTTGATGGTCGGACTTATGTTCAGACTTGCGTTTCGACTTTTCGTCGAACTCGGCAACCGCTTGGGAGATGATATCCAGCGTGAGCACGCTCTTGTAGTTGGCGGTGGTGTCGTACCAGTTACGCAGGGTGATCTGATCGGCTGCGCCGACTTCCAGGATGAGGTCGTTAGCATTTCGAGTCAGGGCAAGGTCGGCCATCTGGATGCCGTCGGTCAGGATCAGGGTGTTGTCCGTCCCTTCTCCACCGTAGACCGTGTCCTGCCCATCGCCGCGCCCGAATAGGATGCTGTCCGCGCCGTTGCCGGTGTGGACGATGTCATTCACGCTACTGCTGACGATGATCTCGTCCTGCGTGGTGTCTGGGACGGCGTGGTGGTCATGCTCGTCATCATCATGCTCATTGTCATGATGCTCGTCATCGCGATGTTCATCCTGTTCGTGCTTGCCTGTGTTGAGGGTGAAGACCTGCGAGACGCTGGCGCCGGCTTGGTCGGTAGCGGTGAGCAGGATGTCGTAGCTGTCCGAACCTTTTGCCTTGCCACTGAAGGTGCCAGTGGCGGCATCAAAGCTGAGCCATTCCGGCAGTTCCTCGCCGTTGGCAAGGGTGGCGCTGTAGCTGAGGCTGTCGCCATGCACGATGTCCCAGTCGTCGAAGGTGCTGGCCGGGATGGCGATGCTGAAGCGTTTGCCGTTGTCGACACGCTGATCGGCCATATGCGCCGTGACGATAGGGGCGTCGTTGACGTTCTGCACGTCCAGACTGAAGGTGCTGGTGGCAGTGGCTCCGTGGAGGTCGGTAGCTGTTACCGAAACATCCATAACCCCAACGTCCCAGTTGGAGGGGATGCCGCTGAAGGTCTGTGTGACGGCATCGAACTTGAGCCAGTCTGGCAGAGCAGATCCATTAGACATGGCGGCCTGATAGCTCAGCACATCACCTTGGTCGATGTCGGTGAAGGTACCGTCCGGCACACGATAGCTGAAGGCCTGGTCTTCCAGAGTGCTGGCATCGGTCAGCGGTACAGCGACGATTGGGGCATCGTTGGTGCCGGTGATGCTGACGGTCAGGGTTGATGGGGTCGAGGTGATGCCATCGGTGGCTGCGTAGTCGAAGGTGTCGGTAACGATCTGACCTTGGGCCAGAGATTGAACGCCCTGCGAGGCATTGTCCAGAGCGTAGCTGTAGCTGCCATCGGCATTCAAGGTGAGCGTGCCGAACTGGCCGATGAAGACGCCAGCGTTGGCGACCTGCAATACCGTTCCTTGGTCGATGTCGCTATCGTTGGAAAGCACGTTGCCGGTGGCGGTGATACTTAAGTCCTCCTGTACGGCGTTCACATCCGCAACGACTACCGGGGCATCATTGGTACCAGAGATGCTGAAAGTGAGTGAGGAAGGCGTTGAAGTTATGCCATCCGTTGCCGCGTAGTCGAATGTATCGGTGACGACTTGACCTTGGGCCAGAGATTGAACGCCCTGCGAGGCATTGTCCAGTGCGTAGCTGTAGCTACCATCGGCTTTCAGAGTCAGGGTGCCAAACTGGCCGACGAAGACGCCTGCATTGGCGACCTGCAGCACAGTGCCTTGGTCAATGTCGCTGTCGTTGGTCAGGACGTTGCCAGTTGCCGAAATCACCACATCTTCTTGTACGGCGGCGGTATCAACAGTGGTGATCGGTGCATCGTTGGTACCCGTGATGCTGACGGTCAGGATCGATGGTGTTGAAGTGATGCCATCTGTCGCGGCATAGTCGAAGGTGTCGGTTACTACCTGCCCTTCGGCTAGAGACTGAACACCGTAAGAGGCATTGTCTAGCGCGTAACTGTAGCTGCCGTCGGCGTTCAGCGTCAGCGTGCCGAACTGGCCGACGAAGACACCCGCGTTGGCGACCTGCAATACCGTGCCTTGGTCGATGTCGCTGTCGTTGGTGAGGACGTTGCCGGAGGCAGTGATATTCAAATCCTCCTGTACAGCATTTACATCCGCTGTAACCACAGGTGCATCGTTTGTGCCAGTAATGCTGACGGTCAGGATCGATGGCGTGGAGGTGATGCCGTCTGTTGCCGCATAGTCGAAGGTGTCAGTAACAACCTGGCCTTGAGCCAAGCTCTGAACACCGTAAGAGGCGTTGTCCAGTGCATAGCTGTAGCTACCATCTGCATTGAGAGTGAGCGTGCCAAACTGACCGACGAAGGTGCCCGCACTCTCCACACTGAGTACTGTGCCTTGGTCAATGTCATTGTCGTTGGCAAGCACATTGCCGGTCGCAGAGATCGCTACATCCTCTTGCACAGCGTTCACATCAGCCGCAACCACAGGCGCATCGTTAGTGCCTGTGATGCTCACTGTCAGAGTCGAAGGCGTTGAAGTGATGCCGTCCGTTGCTGCGTAGCCGAAGGTGTCGGTGGCGACTTGGCTTTGAGCTAGAGACTGAACGCCAAGTGAGGCGTTGTCCAGTACATAGCTGTAGCTGCCGTCAGCGTTCAAGGTGAGCGTGCCGAACTGACCCACAAAGACCCCGGCATTCGCCACTTGCAATACGGTGCCTTGGTCGATGTCGCTGTCGTTGGCAAGCACATTGCCGGTTGCAGAGATCACTACATCCTCTTGCACAGCGTTCACATCCGCAACGACTACCGGTGCATCGTTCGTGCCGGTGATGCTGACGGTCAGAGTCGAAGGTGTGGAGGTGATGCCGTCGGTTGCTGCATAGTCGAAGATGTCGGTGACGACTTGGCCTTGGGCAAGAGATTGGACGCCAAGTGAGGCGTTGTCCAGTGCGTAGCTGTAGCTGCCGTCCGCATTCAACGTCAGGGTGCCGTACTGGCCGATGAAGACACCCGCGTTGGCGACCTGCAATACCGTTCCTTGGTCAATGTCACTGTCGTTGGTCAGGACATTCCCTATCGCGGAAATGTTGATATCTTCCTGCAATGCAGTTGCATCATCAGCCACAGTGATCGGTGCGTCATTCACACCAGTGATGGTGACGTTAACCAATGTGCTGTCTGTTTCGCCTTTGCGATCACTGATGGTGTAGCCGAAGGTGTCTGTGACGGTCTGGCCTTGGGCAAGGGATTGGTAGCGCTGTCCAATGTCCAGAACGAGATTGCCATTTGCATCGTGTGCGACGGTGTTGCCCAGTGCACTGACGGCATCGAATCCTGCCAAGCTGATGACGTCACCCGTGTTCGGGTCGGTGTCGTTGGCAAGCAGTGTCGAGACCGGGATGGCAGTCTGTGCGGTATCTTCGTCAACGGTGATGTCATCCGGATTCGCGACTGGTGGACGATTCAACAGGCCTTCAATGCCGACTGCGTCCAAGAATGAGCCATCTGCGAATTCGATACGTTGCACACCTTGCCCTTGGGCGAACCAGTTGGTCAGTGTGATGGAGTCGGTCGTACCCATCACACTGATCAACATGTCGTTCCCGACACGGAATCCTTCGAGATTGACTTCGATCAGGTTGCCGCCCACAAAGAGCGTATCGAGACCCGATGCATCAACAATGGTGTCGGCCCCGTCACCCAGGTTGAATTCGTAGCGATCATTACCTGCACCACCCATCAGCGTATCGTTGCCTTGTCCACCAATCAGGGTATCCGCCCCTGCTCCGCCATCCAGTACGTTCGCACTGCTATTGCCAGTGAGGATATTATCCAGCGCATTGCCGCTTGCATTGATGGAGGCTGCGCCCGTCAGGGTGAGGTTCTCGACGTTGTCGGAAAGGGTGTGAGTGACGCTCGATTGAACGGAGTCGATGCCCGCGTTCATGGCTTCTATTACAACATCACCTGTGTCGTCGACGATGTATGTGTCATCACCTGTTCCACCGGCCATAGAGTCTGCGCCAACACCACCATTGAGGGTGTCGTTGCCAGCATCACCGATCAGTGAGTTGTTGCCAGAATTACCGATAATCTCGTTGTCGAGCGCATTTCCTGTACCACTAATATCGGCAGTGCCATCGAGGACAAGATTTTCGATATTAGCCCCCAGCGTGTAATTTGCACTGGCTTGAACAGTATCGAACCCCTCACCCGCAGCTTCAACAATCACGTCACCCGTGTTATCCACCACATACGTGTCATCGCCTGCGCCGCCCGACATCGTGTCTGCACCGGCTCCACCATCGATCAAGTTGTTGCCGCTATTGCCGACGATTACGTTGTTCAATGAATTCCCCGTAGCGCTGAGCGAATCTGCGCCTGTGAGAACGAGATTCTCCAGATTGTTGCCGAGGGTGTAACTGATGTTGGATTGAACCGTGTCAGTACCAGCGTTCAATGCTTCAGTTACCACATCGCCTGCATTGTCCACGACATAGGTGTCATTACCTGCACCACCTGCCATCGCATCTGCGCCAGCGCCACCATCCAACACGTTGTTGCCGTTATTGCCAGTGATCGTGTTGTCGAGTGCGTTGCCCGTGCCGTTGATCGCAGCCGTCCCGGTAAGGGTTAGGTTCTCGATATTGTCGGCAAGCGTATAAGTCGCGGACGAGTTCACGCTATCGGTTCCCTCACCAGCGTTCTCCACAATCACATCGGCCGTGTTGTCTACGTAATAGGTGTCATTGCCCCCCAGGCCGGCCAGCACATTAACGCCGCTGTTGCCTGAGATGACGTTGTCCAACGCATTGCCGGTGCCATCGATGGCAGCTGTGCCTGTTAGCGTGAGATTCTCGACGTTGTCAGAGAGCGTGTAAGTGGCGCTGGACTGTACGCTATCCGTACCGGAATTGAATTCTTCCACTATGACATCACCGACGTTGTCCACGACATAGGTGTCGTTACCCGCACCACCGGACATCGTGTCTGCACCCGTGCCTCCGTTCAGCACGTTGGCTGCTGCATTACCGATGATTATGTTGTCGAGCGCATTGCCTGTGCCGTTGATCGCGGCGGCACCCGTCAGAGTTAGGTTCTCGACGTTTGCAGTCAGTGTGTAACTGATGCCGGATTGAACCTGATCAATACCCGCATTCAACGCTTCCGTCACCACGTCGCTGGCGTTGTCCACCACGTAGGTATCGTCACCCGCTCCGCCCGCCATGCTGTCCGCACCTGCCCCACCGTCCAACACGTTCGCGGCTGCATTGCCCGTGATCGTATTATTCAAAGTATTGCCGGTGCCGTTGATGGCATCCACCCCAGTGAGAGCGAGGTTCTCGATATTCGCACCCAGGGTGTAAGTGATGGACGACTGAACCGTATCAGTGCCGGAGTTTGCTGCTTCGGTCACTAGGTCGCCGATATTGTCCACTACGTAGGTGTCGTTGCCTGCACCGCCCGCCAGGCTGTCAGCGCCGGTGCCACCATCAAGTGTATCGTTGCCAGAGTTGCCGGTCAGACTGTCGTTGCCCTCCAAACCGGACATGACGTTGTTACCTGTATTGCCCACAATCACGTTGTCCAGCGCGTTGCCAGTTCCATTGATCGATGCCGTACCGGTCAGAGTGAGATTTTCGACGTTGTCCGTCAGCGTGTATGTGACGCTGGATTGAACGTTGTCGACACCTTCAGCAAGATTTTCGATAACAAGGTCGCCGGCATTGTCCACGACAAATGTATCGTTCCCGGTGCCACCCAGCATGGTGTCCGCACCCGCACCACCATTTAGCGTGTCATTACCTTCCAGACCCGTCAGCAGGTTAGCACCGCTGTTGCCAAGGATGACGTTATTGAGCATATTGCCCGTACCGTCGATGTTGGCCGCTCCGGTCAGGGTGAGGTTCTCGACGTTGTCGGTCAGCGTATAAGTGATGGAAGATTGAACAAGATCGACACCCTCATTCAGATTCTCTGTAACCAGATCGCCGACGTTGTCCACCACATAGGTATCGTCGTTCAAACCACCGGACATCGCATCTGCGCCCACACCACCGTCCAGAATGTCGTTGCCTGCCCCACCTAGCAGCGTGTCATCACCCGCTCCAGCATAGAGCGAATCAGCACCTGCACCGCCATCCACGATATTGTTCGCAGCGTTGCCCGTGATGATGTTGTTGAGTGTATTACCCGTACCGTCGATGACATCAGCGCCGGTCAGGGTCAAATTCTCGACATTGGCGGTGAGCGTGTAAGTGATGGACGATTGCACCAGATCTGTTCCCGCATTCACTGCCTCGGTCACCAAATCGCCAACATTGTCCACCACGTAGGTGTCGTTGCCCGCGCCGCCCGCCATCGCATCCGCCCCCGTGCCACCGTTCAGCGTGTCGTTGCCGGAATTGCCGGTCAGGCTGTCGTTGCCATCCAGGCCAGACAGCACATTGTTGCCGTTGTTGCCCACGATCACGTTGTCCAGCGCGTTGCCCGTGCCGTTGATCGAAGCCGTACCGGTCAGGGTGAGATTCTCAACGTTGTCCGTAAGCGTGTAGCTGATACCAGACTGCACATTGTCGATACCTTCGCCAAGGTTCTCAATGACGATGTCACCCGCGTTATCCACCACATACGTGTCATCGTTCAAGCCACCCAACATGGTGTCTGCACCCGCACCGCCATTCAACGTATCGTTACCTTCCAGACCCACCAAGGTGTTGTTGCCTGTATTTCCAAGGATGATGTTGTTGAGGATGTTGCCCGTGCCGTTGATCGCAGCCGTACCGGTCAGAGTGAGGTTTTCGGTGTTATCCGTGAGCGTGTAGGTAATGGACGACTGTACAAGATCCGTGCCTTCTGCGAGGTTCTCCACGACAAGATCGCCGACGTTATCCACCACATAGGTATCATCGTTCAAGCCGCCCTGCATCGTATCCGCATCTAGGCCGCCATTCAGCGTATCGTTGCCCGAACCGCCCAGCAGCAGATCATTTCCCTCGTTGCCGTAAAGTCCGTCATTGCCGTCGCCGCCAATTAGCGTGTCGTCGCCTGTGCCTGCATAGATCGTGTCCGCGCCCGCGCCGCCGTCCAGCACATTCGCCGAGGTGTTGCCGGTGATGATGTTGTTGAGCGCATTGCCGGTGCCGTCAATGCTGTCCGCGCCGGTCAGGGTGAGGTTTTCGACGTTCGCGGTGAGCGTGTAAGTGATGCCGGATTGCACCAGATCGGTTCCAGCGTTCAGCCCTTCTGTTACCAGATCGCCCGCATCGTCCACTACATAAGTGTCGTTTCCCGCACCGCCCGCCATTGCATCCGCCCCCGTGCCACCGTTCAGCGTGTCGTTGCCGGAATTGCCAGTCAGGCTGTCGTTGCCATCCAGGCCAGACAGCACATTGTTGCCGTTGTTGCCCACGATCACGTTGTCCAGCGCGTTGCCCGTGCCGTTGATCGAAGCTGTGCCGGTCAGAGTGAGATTTTCGACGTTCGCTCCCAGCGTGTAAGTGATGGAGGACTGCACAGTATCGACACCTTCATCAACATTCTCCGTCACTGCGTCGCCCGCGTTATCGACGACATAGATGTCGTCGCCTGCATTGCCAGCCATGCTGTCTGCGCCCGTGCCGCCATTCAATACATCGTTCCCGGTATCGCCGATCAGCGTATCGTTTCCTGCCAAACCGTACAAACCGTTGTTGGCCGTGTTGCCGATCAGAGTGTTGTTCAGTTCGTTGCCGGTCGCATTGATGTTGTTCGCGCCGGTGAGAGTGAGGTTTTCGACATTGGAAGCCAAGGTATAGCTCACAGAAGAGAGCACGGTATCGATACCCGCATTGAGCGCCTCGACCGTCTTGTCACCCACGTTGTCCACGATATAGGTGTCGTTGCCCGCCCCGCCCGTCATGGTGTCAGCGCCTGCTGCGCCATCCAGTACGTTTGCACCGCTATTGCCGGTGATCGCGTTGTTCAGCGCATTGCCCGTGCCGTCGATGTTGGCTGTGCCAGTGAGGGTGAGGTTTTCGACGTTATCAGAAAGCGTGTAGGTCGCCGAGGCAAGCACACTGTCTGTGCCTTCGTTGACGTTTTCTGCGATGACATCGGCTGTATTGTCCACATAGTAGGTATCGTTACCGATACCACCCGCCATTGCATCCACACCCGCGCCACCATCCAGCGTGTCGTTACCCGCCATGCCACTCAAGACGTTGTCGCCAGCATTGCCGGTGATAAGGTTATTGAGCGCGTTGCCTGTGCCTGATACTGCGCCGCCCGCGAGGGTGAGGTTTTCCACATTGTCCGATAGCGTGTAATCCGCCGAAGCGATCACGCTGTCCGTCCCGTCGCCTGTCAGTTCGACTACCGCGTCTGCGGAATCGTCCACGATGTAAGTGTCATTTCCCGCACCGCCAGCCAAGCTGTCCACTCCCGCACCGCCGTCCAGCACATTGTTTCCGGCCGTACCGACGAGGCTGTTATCCAGTGCATTGCCGGTACCGTCCAGATTCGCCTCGCCAGTCAAAACGAGGTTTTCAAGATTGGCTCCCAAGGTATAGGTAATGGAGGACTGCACGGTATCCGTGCCAGCACCGGTAGATTCATTCACCACATCGCCGACTTCATCCACGATGTAAGTGTCATCACCCGCGCCACCCGACATGCTGTCCGCACCGAGACCACCGTCCAGCAGGTCATTGCCCGCACCACCGATGAGCGTGTCGTTGCCTTCCATACCATTCAGGATATTGCCGCTGTCATTGGCGGTGATGACGTTGTCCAGTGCGTTGCCGGTTCCATCGATCGCGGTCGTGCCGGTAAGGGTGAGATTCTCGACGTTGTCGCCCAACGTATAGGCGATGGAGGACTGCACGGTGTCCATGCCTTCGGCAAGATTTTCAGTGACGACATCGCCGATGTCATCAACGATGTAGGTGTCGTCGCCCGTGCCGCCGGACAGGGTGTCTGCGCCTGTGCCACCATCCAGCAGATCGTTGCCCGCACCACCCACCAGCGTGTCGTTACCTGCCAGAGCGGAAAGGATGTTGTCGCCTGCATTGCCAGTGAGGGTGTTGTTCTGCGCATTGCCTGCGGCATCGATATTCGCCGCACCGGTTAGCGTAAGATTTTCCACATTGTCCGAGAGCGAGTACGCCACCGAGGCAAACACGCTGTCGTCACCCTCACTTGCGTTCTCGACCACAATGTCTGCGGCATTGTCCACTATGTAGGTATCGTCACCCACTCCAGCGGCCATCGTATCTACACCGGCACCGCCATCCAACGTGTTATCGGCACTATTACCTGTGATGTTATTATCCAGCGCATTGCCAGTGCCGCTGATCGCAGCCGTACCGGTCAAGGTCAGGTTTTCAACGTTATCGCTCAAAACATAACTGACACTGGCTTGAACAGTGTCCGTGCCTTCTGCGGCATTTTCGACAACCACGTCTGCCGCGTTATCCACGATATAAATATCGTCACCTGTCCCGCCCAGCAGGGTGTCAGCACCCTTGCCGCCGTCCAGCGTGTCGTTGCCTTCCAGCCCAATGAGCGTGTTGGCAGCATCGTTACCGACGATGACGTTGTCGAGCACGTTGCCGGTGCCGTCAATGGCAGGATGCGTTTGCCCTGCAATGCCGGTCAGCGTGAGGTTTTCTACGTTATCGGTAAGGGTGTAGGTGATGCTCGACTTGACCTGGTCGATGCCTTCGCCTGCGTTTTCAATGACAAGGTCGCCCGCGTTGTCCACCACGTAGGTGTCGTTGCCGGTGCCACCCAGCATGGCGTCCGCGCCCGCGCCACCGTCCAGCGTATCGTTGCCTTCCAGCGCAGTGAGCGTGTTGTCGGCGATATTGCCGGTGATGACGTTGTCCAGCGTATTGCCGGTGCCATCGATGGCAGCCGTTCCGGTGAGAGTGAGATTGTCGAGGTTGTCCCCCAGCGTCCAGGTCAGATCGCTCTTGACGGTGTCGATGCCCTCACCTACCGCTTCAATGGTGGTATCGAGCAGGTTATCCACCACGTAGGTGTCGTTGCCCGTGCCGCCGATCAAGGTATCCGCACCGATGCCGCCATCCAGCGTATCGTTGCCCATATGTCCGGTCAGCGTATTGTCGTTGCTGTTGCCGGTGATGACGTTGTTCAGCTCATTACCCGTACCCGTCAGAGAAGCTCCTTCAGTCAGAACCAGGTTTTCTACGTTCGCACCCAAGGTGTAGTCGAAGGGGCTGATGACGGTGTCAGTGCCTTGGTTCCAGTATTCGGTGATGGTGTCGCCCAGATTGTCGAGCAGGTAGGTGTCATTTCCGCCATTGCCGTACATGGCATCCGCACCCACACCACCATCGATCATGTTGCTGCCATGATTCCCGACAATAACGTTGTCCAGCGCATTCCCCGTTCCAGTGATGCTGCCTGAGCCAATGAGGGTGAGATTCTCTACATTGTCGCCCAAGGTATAGTTGATAGTGGATTGAACGGTATCCGTACCCTCGCCCGCCAGCTCCACGACCACATCCCCTGCGCCGTCCACCACATAGGTATCGTTGCCGGTTCCACCGATCAGCGTATCTGCACCACCCATGCCGTTCAGTGTGTCGTTGCCCTCCAACCCGGTGAGGGTGTTGGCGGCATCGTTGCCGATGAGCGTGTTGTCCAGCACGTTACCCGTGCCGCTGATTGCCGCTGCACCGGTCAGGGTGAGGTTTTCGACGTTATCGGTGAGTGTGTAGGTGATGGAGGAATTTACGAGGTCTATGCCTTCGCTCGCGTTCTCAACAACGAGATCTCCAGTGTTGTCCACAACATAGATATCATTGCCCGTGCCGCCCAACATCGTATCCGCCCCCGCGCCACCATTTAGCGTGTCGCTGCCCGCCAGACCAGACAAAATATTGTCGTTCGCGTTGCCGGTGATGACGTTGTTGAGTTCATTACCCGTGCCATCCACTGCATTGGCACCGGTCAAGGTCAGGTTCTCGATATTGCTACCGAGCGCATAACTCAGATCGGTATAGACCGTGTCTGTACCCTCTCCCGCTTGCTCAGTAACGGTGTCGGCCAGCGTATCCACGACGTAGGCATCATTACCCACCCCGCCCGCCATCACATCTGCACCCGCGCCGCCATCCAGCGTGTCGTTGCCCGCATTGCCGATCAGCGTGTCATTGCCATCCATGCCTTGCAGGTGATTGTCTGCCGAGTTGCCGGTGATGATGTTGTCCTGCGTATTGCCAGTACCGGCGATCGCGCCGCTGCCAACGAGGGTGAGGTTTTCGATATTGTCGCCGAGGGTGTAGCTGGCGCTAGCCTCCACTACGTCCACGCCCTCTCCGGCATTCTCGACAACGACATCAGCTGCACTGTCCACCGAATAAGTATCGTTGCCGAGGCCGCCACTCAGGGTGTCCGCACCTGTGCCGCCCAGCAGCCAATCGTTGCCTTCACCGCCGATGAGTGTGTCGTTGCCCGCACCGCCCACCAGAACCTGGTTGATCGGCACACCGCCCGGAGTAGTAGCCAGCGCGGTGAGCACGTCGGCATCAATACTTCCCAGTTGCAAAGTGGTGAGATCGAAGTTGCGCCCATCGGCGAAGGTGACGGTGTCGAGCTTGTTTTTATCAGACGAGAACCAGTGCGCGACGGTGACGCTGTCCCGACCGTTGATGTGGCGGAACACCAGCGCATCGCCTTCCATCGCAATGCTGATGTCGCCCACCGTGATCGGCAATTGATTGGTGAGTGCAGTGCCTGCGCCAAAATGCAGCGTGTCTACGCCGGTATCACCTTGCGTTTCGAGAATGGTGTCCGCGCCGTCACCTGCGTTGAAAACATATGTGTCGTTGCCCGCACCGCCATGCAGCAAGTCGTTACCTGTGCCACCGACGAGCGTGTCGTTGCCATCGCCGCCAAGCAACCAGTCGTTACCCGCGCCGCCGGAAATCGTATCGTCTGCCGCTTGACCGACGAGTAGATCGTTATAGGATGCAAAGCCACTGAGATTGCCAGAGCCCGTTTGGATACCACCTAAATCAGAGCGGGTGATGTAGTAATAACTGCCGGAGTTACCACCACCGAGCATGGTCTGATGCTGAAACCCGAACTCGGCCAGTGTGTCGGCCACGGCACGCCGGGCTCCATTTCGGGCCAGCAAAGCTTGGTACTCCTGTTGCTGCAAATTGTATTGCTGTGTCAGCGCAGCATAGTTTTCGGGGACATAGTTGCCAATCATGGGCGGTATCGGCGGATTACCTTCAAATTCAAAACTGCCGATTTGAGCCGCCCAATCTGTCAGCAACGCAAGTCCATCCCACCCCGCGCCTTCGAGGGTGTCGCCCATCAGTCGGCGCATATCCATCAGGTCGCCCACGGCTGTGTTGGCGTTGCCTGCCTGCGTGGCATCCAAATGCGCATCCACTGCACTGAAATCCAAACTGAAATTCCCCTCCGCATCCAGCGCCAGGCTGATGTCGTCCAGATAAGGTTTCAGGCGAGTCTGAGGTATCAGCGCGTCATACACCGATTCCCTGAGCGCTGTGTAGGCGCGATCCAGCAACGCAAGCTGCGTGCTGTTCATGCTGATGGTGATGTGGTTGCCGCTGACACTCATGCCAGTAACGCCGCTTTGGGCGTTGGTGTTGTCCCACGGCATGCTGTAGAAACTTCGGCCGTTGAAGGTTTCGAGGACGTGCAATTTGTGTTGCCATTCTGGTCCGAGGTTGCTGGTGAGGGTGTAGCCGTGCGCGGCGGCTTGGGTGACCATGTCTTCGAAGCCGCTGGTGGCGGCCCAGTCGGTGATGAGTGTGTCGAGTTGAGCGCGTTGTTCGTTGCGGGTGGTGCTGGCGGAGAATTGTGCGAGGGCCATCGCAAGGGTTACACCTTCTGCAGTCTGGATGCTGGCGGCTTCGCGCAGGTCGCGCACGGCCCCACTGCCCTGCATGTCCGGCAGGGTTTCGGTCTGCGGAGTGAGCGGAATGGTGTCGGCGAAGGTGCGGTGGAAGGTGTCCACGGCGAGATTGACATCGGCCATGCCGGCGGTGACACCTGCGGTGCCGGTAGTGCCGTCTGTTTTGGTATAGGTGCCGGTGTCGGCGATCTGGTTCCCGTTGGCGAGTAGCTGGCTGTGCGCAACGTTGGCGACGTTGAAGCTTTCAATACCGAGTTCGGCGAGGGTCTTAAGTTCGCCTGTCTGTGAAACACCGTCCTGATTCAAATCCTGCCAGACGCGCAGGTTGGCGAAGTTTGCATCGGCGGAATTCACTACGCCGTCGGCGTTGGTGTCTTCCTGAGCCAGTGCCGCAAAACCATCGGCAGTCTTGCCGGTGGTTGGTGTTGTGGTTCCAGCTTCATAGGCAGGTGTGGCATCGCCAAACAATTCCGTGCCGTCGTTGATGAGGCCGTCGCCGTTGCGATCCAGCGTGAGAAAACCATCCGATGGCGCAACCCAGCCGACACTGCTCTGCACACCTTCGCCGGTCAGGTCGAAGTAGACGGGATTCGCGGCGTTGATGGGAAGGGTTTCGAGGCCGTTGCCGTTGAGGTCGAGGGTTAGGGGGTCGCGGCGGGGGATGAAGCGTTGGGCGGCAGCAAAAAATGAGCTTGCACTTGAGTCAACCTGATTTAGTTCGTCAGCTTGCGCGTTATCTTGAAACCATAATGCAAAGCCAAGCCAACCTACCCCTCTCGAAATATAGTACGCAGCCCGTGCTGCATTACTCGCTGGGTTTAAATAAGCAATTGCAAGTGAAGAAATTACAAGAGCATTCCCAGCTATTGAAGCAAGATCCCCCACACTCGGAGATTTACCATTGCTAATATCCAATAATATTTTTTGAGATGTAACAAGCATCGCCCCGGCATTCGTTGCAGCCGCAGTAACCGCAAAGCTCGGGTTCGCCATACCGGCGGTAACCGTCGCAGCCAATTGCCCCAAAGAGGACAACATCGCAGCACCATCTGGTGCCTGATTTACATCAACAACACCAGTAAGAATATTTACCGTAACTTCTGCCGCGTCCGCTGCTCCAGGCATATTTCCTCCTCATATCAAATAAAACTTCGATACATCACAATAGCCAATACTGAAAAGAAACAAATTTTGGCAATACCTTCCGAGATTTTGCAAACACGAATTAGCGTGTTCTCTAAATTGCTCTTGCCATCCTCTGGCTTGAATGAGATAAATGAAAAAAATTCAAAACGCCTCTCTTTATAGTAAAGATACGTTGAAGCAATAACCGGTACTAGCAGGGCACAAAATGCGCCGAAAATAATTAAAACCATCCCAAGATCGTATGTTGATGTATTCATAATTCGCTCCAAAATGATGGAACCATCAAAAGGGGGGTATTCATTTTCATCCCACCCTCCTCATCTCAAACGCCACATCATTCGCCGCCGCAAGTAGCACCAAAGGTACCGGGTTCGATTTATCACCCATAGAAACATTAGGAAACGTGCCACGATTCTCTTTCATACAGTTTTCCTCCACATTTCTTCATTCGTAATTCCGCTAGTCAGCGAACCCGCCAAGTATTTCATTTGCACAGCCCTCACCGCTCCCTCCCCGCCTCCTGAAACGCCCCCATCACCGGCGAGAGCAGATATTCAAGAATAGTGCGGGTACCAAGATGTATCTCCGCCGTGACTTGCATGCCGGGACTGAGGGCGTGCTTGATGCCGTTGACGATGAGCTCTTGTGCTTTGAGGTCGACCAGTGCGCGGTAGGCGTAGGGTTGACCGTTGGGGGATTTGGCGCTGGGTGGAGCGGATGCGCCTGTGCCTTGCTGGTTGGCGTCGGTGGCGTCTGCGCTGAGGTGGGCGACTTCACCTTGCACCATGCCGTATTTCTGGAACTGGTAGGAGGCGAGTTTGACTTTGGTGGTTTGGCCTTGGTGGATGAAGCCGACATCCTGATTGGAGACCCATACTTCGGCTCTGAGTATCTCGTCCTTGGGGACGAGAGTCATGAGGATGGTGCCGGGGCTGATGACGGTGCCGATGGTGTGGGTGGCGACGTCTTTGATGATGCCGTCTTGCGGGGCTTTGAGTTCGAGCAGTTCGTGGCGGTATTGCTGTTTGGCGTATTCGGCCTGGGTCTTGTCCAGCTTGCTGCCAAGGTCGGCGCGTTCAGCTTGCAGGCGTTGACGGTAGTCGGCGCTGATCTGTTCGAGTTTTCGGCTGGAGGCGGTGAGCGTGGCTTGGGCGCTGGCGATGAGGTGTTGCTGGGTTTTGAGGTCTTGGGATCTTTCGGTGTATTCGCGGTGTTTGTCGGCGGCTTCGAATCTGCTGACGTAGCCGTCTTTGGCTAATTCGGCGAATGCCTCGGCTTGCTTTTGATAGTGCGGCAGGGTTTCAGTGAGTTTGGTGCTGGCTTGTTTGGCGGCGGCCAGTTCGCTTTGGGCTTTGTCGCGGATGCTGCGTTCTTCTTCGAGAGCGGTATGGTAGGCGTGACGGTTGGCGCGGTATTGGGCGAGTGCTTCGTTGTAGAGGGCTTCGGGGTCGCTGTCTGCGCGTTTGAATTCGATGTCGGCCAGCTCTGCGTCGATGCGCCGCCGGGCGATCTGTTTGATGAAGTAGTCGGCGCTGATAGCTTTGCCGTCTGCATCGGACATGGTGGTGTCCAAACGCATGAGGACTTGCCCGGCTTCGACATGCTGACCTTCGCTGACGAGGATCTCGCTGATGAGGCCTTGCTCGAAGGGTTGGACAATCTTGACGTAGCTTTGCGGGATGAGCTTGCCTTCTGCACTGGCGACGATATCCAGTTTGCCGAAGATGGCCCACAGGATGACGGCAAACAGCAGGATGAGCAGGATGCGCAACATGGCTTGCGCGAACGGCGCCGGCGGCTGGTTCTGCACGCGCAACAGGTTGGGAGCGAAATCCTGGGGATCGACACCGACGATGCGCGCCTTGCGTGCTATTTTTCTACCTGCCACAAAGCTCCCTTTCTATTACGCAGAACCAATTCATTTAATTGCACGCGATTCGTCGCTCGCGATTCTGAATTTATCTAGCAATAGCGCCTGCAATGCCATTTACATGCAGGCACATAATCGTTTCACCACTCAATCAGGAGTTATCAACAATTATCGTTGTACTTCCGTTGGCTTTAACAGAAGCGATACCTGAGTCTCGGGCAGAGGTAGATGAATACATTTGGCTTACGCCGATGATTTGCCCATTGGCCGCCTTCAATACAAAGTAAGGCTCGCTTTTAATCGATGTCCTCTTTTCATATCTTGCGTCGATTGGACTGTTGGTTTGTACTGATGTGATACCACCTTGGGCAGCTAGTTTGGTCTGGTAGATCTCACTACTCAGTATCGTTTCATGATTGTCAGCTTTGAGCACAAAATGGAATTGTGAAGTTCCAGATTTGTTCAATACAAAATATCCAGACATGGGTTCTCCCTAGGCGTTAGTTTGTTTATTTGAAATCCATACTGCTTATCAGGTTTTGTATTATGGCAAAGCTGGAATAAAAGTTAGCCTAGTAAAACTGATAGGTGGCGCCCTGTTGCGACCTTTTCAAAGATATATACCTATATATATACCTGCCCATGATTTCTCTATATCTCGCCCATCTCATATTTAACTAAAACCCACTGGATTCAAGCTTTGGTAAGGCATATATATTCCCCGCCATGAGAGAGAATCATGAAAGCCTGACTCTTTATCGAGAAATATTGCACATAGCATCTGCGCTCAATGCCTCCTCCACCGATATAGCCAATCCCTATTTCACTACTAGCACTTCAGACTTTGTTTCCCCGTATAAAAACGACGTATCTGTAGCGGTAAGTTCTTCTCCCGTAAGCCGCCCGCAAGCTGCCTGAAGTCTGAGATCATTGAGCATGTTGTCATAACGTGCACGGCGCCAGTCGCGTTGTGCTGATGCCAGTTGTTGCCGTGTTTGCAATACGTCTATGTCCGCCTTGATGCCGCGCAGGCGCGCAGTCTCGGCCCCCTTCACGGCCATCTCGGCGGACTGCGCCGCCAGCTTTGTAGCGGCTTCGCGCACTTTGCTTGCTCGCCAGCTGAACCAGGCTTCTTTCACAGACATCCGGGCTTGACGGCGTGCCGCTTCCAGTTCCTGTATGGCCTTGTCCTGCATCGCCACAGCTTCTTTCACCTTGGCACCTTGCCCGCCGCCGACCGACAGTGGCATGTTGAACTGCAGACCAACACTGCCAACGTAGGAATCAAAGCCGCTTTGTCCGCCAGTCAGGCCTGCGGCCTGCGAGGTCTTGCCATAGGAGGCGACAAGATCGAGGGTGGGTTCGTATCCCGCCTGTTGCTTGCGGACTTCTTCATTTGCAGCGTCCAGCGCACGTTGGGCAGCCCGCACCGAGGGGTTGCCGGCTTCTGCCTGTGCCAGCCAGTTTTCCAGCGTCTCGCTTCCCATCTGCGGGGTCGCTTGGCCGTCCACCAATTGCGGTGGCTCGAAGGAAACCGGCCCAATGATCTGTTCCAGAGCGCCCTGCCGAATCGCCATCTCGCTCTCTGCGACAGCCAGTTCCGCGCTGGCAATTGCTTGCTGCGCGCGAGCATCCTCCAATTCTGTTGTCGACAGGAAGCCTTTCTCATGAGAGCGTTGCGCCTGTTCGAATAGTTGCTGCATGACTCTCACTTCCGATTCGGCGACGATCCGGTTGTCGCGCGCCTGCATGACGTCAAACCAGGCTTGCGTCAGCCGTATCAACATGTCCTGCCCGGCAGCCTGCAACTGATAGTCCGCCTGCTCCAGGCCGATCTTGCTCTGCATGAAGGCTATCCAGTTTCCATGCCGCCACAACGGCTGGGTAAAACTGAGCTGTGCCGAACTCATGTTGTAAGCTTCGAGCGGATACTGGGTAGGGGGGACTGTGCGCGTTTGGTATTCGCGCCGATTATTGCTGGTACTGACGGAGATGCTGCCCTGGAAGAAATTCTCGGCAGCCGCCTGCGTGACGCGCGCTTGCGAGGCCTGACGGTTGGCTTGTGCGGCAATGAATTGTGGATCGTTGGCTACAGCACGCTCTATCGCTTCCTTGAAGGTGAGTGCATAAGCATCCGTTGCCGTCAGACAAGCCCATACAATAAGCAAACCGCCAAACGATGTACTTTGAATCGGTCCCATGCCCCGCATGCTGTCCTTATCGCACCGGGGATGCATGTGCCACAGGGGTTGCGGCATCAGACGGTGCACCCGCCTCTTGTGTGCCGAACTTGAGCACCTCGTCCACTTGCAGGGATTTGGGCAACTGATGCGTGATGAATAGCATGGTGACCTTGCCCTTGAGTTTGTTGATGGTGGTGGCGAAGTGTTCGGCGGTTTGCATGTCGAGGTTGCTGACCGCTTCGTCGAAGATGAGTACGCGCGGATGCTTGAGCAAGGCGCGGGCGATGGCAATGCGCTGCTTCTGCCCACCGGAGAGGCCGACACCGTTCTCACCGACGGGCGTTTGGTAGCCCTGCGGCAGTTGTTCGATAACCTGATGTATCTCGGCCATCTTGCACACGTGCACGATCTCTTCGAAACCGGCGTGCGGGTTGGCGAGTTGCAGGTTGTCGTAGATGGTGCCGGAGAAGAGACGCGTCTCTTGCGGCACGACGCCGAAGTTGGCACGCAGCTCGTTGGCCGCTAGATGGCGCAGATCGTAGCCATCGAGCAGGATGCTGCCATCGCTCGGCCAGTAGAAGCCTTGCAGCATCTTGGCCAAGGTACTCTTGCCGCACCCTGAGGGGCCCATCAGCACGGTGAGCTTGCCCGCTTGCAGGGTGAGCGTGAGATTGCGGTACAGATAAGGATGTTTGTCGCTGTAGCGGAAGCTGACATCCTTGAGTTCAACGCAGCCCCCTGCCCCACCCTGCGCACGGGCCGGCGTCAGGGAATAGGGTTCGTTCGGTACATCCATCAAATCGCCCAGACGCTTCACCGCAATATCTGCTTGCTGGAACTCCTGCCACAGACTTGCCAAACGCAACATGGGTTGCGTCATGCGCGAAGCGAACATCTGGAAAGCGACCAGCATACCGATGGTGAAGCCGTCGTTCTGCATCACCAGCAATGCGCCGACCACCAGAATGGACAGCGTCATGACCTGCTCCAAGGCATTGACCACGACGTTGAAGGAGTTGGAGAGTTGCTTGGTGGCAAAACCCGCAGCAAGATACTGCGCCAGATAGTCGCCGTATTTCTGCACCAGCACAGGTTCCATCTGCAGAGATTTGACGGTTTCCATTCCGGCGATGTACTCGGTGACGAAGGCTTGGTTCTTGGCCCCCAGCATGAACTGTTCGTTGAGCCGATCGCGCAGCGCTGGTGTGACGAGCAAGCTGGCGAGGGTGATCAGCGACATCAGCAACAGGGCAATGAGGCTCAATTGCCAGCTGTACCAAAACATCACCGCGAGGAAGATGAGCAGGAAGGGGAAATCCAGCAGCAGCGACACCGCTGCGCCGGTGATGAACTCTCGCACGGTCTCGACACCATGCAGGCGGGCCACCAGCGTACCCGTAGGCCTTTGCTCGAAATACGGTACGGGCAGATGCAGCATGTGGCGGAAGACATGACTGCCAAGCACCGCATCGATGCGGTTGCCGGTGTGCAGCACGAAATACTGGCGCAGCCAGGTCATGGCGCTGGAGAACAGCATGAACATGACCAGCCCGACCGCGATGGCGATGAGCGTGCTCTGCGTCTGGTGCACCACGACCTTGTCGATAATGACCTGGGTGAACAACGGCGTGACGAGTCCGACAAGCTGAATAGCCAGCGAGGCGATCAGTACATCGCGCCAGATGCGTTTGTGTTTCATCAGCTCGGGGATGAACCAGCGGAAGCCGAACGGTTCAGGCTCCTTGGGCGAACTGGCCGCCTCCTCCCCTTCGCTTGCGTTTTGCTCCTTGCGCGCGATCAGCAGAATGTCAGTGCGGAACAGTTTGAAGAATTCATCGATTGCGATCGTTTCTGGAGATTCCGATCCAGCCCGGAAAAACATCAGCTGTCCGCCGCTGGCCTTGATGAGCAATACAGGGACGGTGAGTACAGGGGCTTCTTCTGCTTCCGGCTGTTCTAAACTGTCGGGTTCGGCTGCAGGCTTGTCCTGCTCGGCATCTGGTTTGTCAGCCGTCTGCTCTGTCGGCTGGGGGCGCAGAAAAGCAACTGCCGGGAACGGAAGCTGTTCAAGCGTTGTGAGTGTCTTGTTATCCAGGTTTCGCTCACCGACTTTGAAGTCTAAAGCCTGCAGTGCATTGAGCACTGCCACGCGCGAGTAAGGCGGTGGGAACTGTTGACGAATGAGTTGCGGATCAAAAGGTAAACGGAAGATGCGCGACAGACTGCCGATCAGCCAAATCATGTCTTGACCTGTGTGGTGCATTGATCCTTCTGGCCTTGTATCTATATTCAATTTTCGGCATTGCATACCGCATGCCTGAGCGGTATGGTCAAAATACTGATCAGCAGGATCTGTAGGTAGATTTACTCGGCTGCTTGCCTTTACTCCGCCCAACTCCAGTCACCAGCATCGCGAAGTTTTTCACTTCGCTACCATGCCCCCTAGCCTTCAATATTCGCCAATACATCGATCCAGCATGCAACGATTGGATGCCCATCGATGATCATCGGCGGCCCTGCGCGATGCGAGCGGAAACCGGCACGCCTCAGTAAGCGCTCTACACCAAGCGGCGATACAGTAATCAGGCCTTTAGCACCATGTTCTGCAGCACAAGCAATCGAACGGCGAAGAAGCTCCACCGCGATCTCGGATGAGAACTGCCCCATGGCGGAAGACATTTGATTGGAAAAATCAACAGCCGCAAAACGGGATAGCTCCCATATTTCCGGGCTGGATGGTGGGGTCTGCCCATTGAGCAACTGCGGAAACACCTCACCAAGCAGATATGGGCGATCCGTCGGCAACAATCTCGCGCAACCATTAACGGTTCCGTCATCATCCTGTGAAACGACGTACACCGTATCCGGCCGGTCAAATTGGTCGACTTCGATACCTTGCTTGGTTTGCAATTCCCAACCAAGCATTTCAATGAATACCTTGTGACGATAGCTTGAAATCTTTGAGAACAGCTCCCCGGATAGTTCATTCGGCATCCCCGAAATTACTCTCATGTCCACTCCCCTACTGTTGTTTTTCAGTGGTGTGGATTAAATGAGATAGGTCAGCACGAGGTAACTATCAAAGTTGCTAGGTTGAGCCGGCAGAATGCGTTTGACTTTGATGCAAAACAGGCTTTACAACTTACCGGTATCGCAGCTTAATCTGCTCCATCACGATGGATTGCCAATCCATTCCGTCAATGAGCAATTCTTGCAGCAGCAAAGATTTTTCGGGTCCGAGGTCATTCTTGTCCCCGTCTTGCAGCATGATATTGCTGCGCGGCGAACCTTGCCTGCGCAGGCGCACGGCTCCTTGGGAGAATTCCATCTCCCAATCCCAGCCAATGCTTATCTGCGGCGTGCCTGAGCTCAGCCATTCCGTATACCCAGTGATAGACGCTCTAGTTGCGTTGGCGATCTTGCCCGCCACATCGTTATCGTCTAGCCCGGACATCAGGTGCTTTAGCCTGATCATTTGCAACTCGGCATAGGTAAGACGGATATAACCATCCGCAGATACCTTCAGCATGCCTGCAGGTATTTCCTGAAGTGACGCATCCGACCGAGCAGTGTGTAAATTGTCACGCATTTGATAGTGGTATTATTCGACTGGATCATGTTACTCATTCTGTCCATGTTTCGATATTGGGAGAATTATCAGGTAGTCTTCCAGCGCAATCTGGATCTATTGACAGGCATACCATGGACTCGTGGCAAGAAGAACAGTTGCAGTCATTGCTGAACGCCAATTCAGAAGGCGCGCTTTTCGACGCACTCTCTAACTGTGTCGCCCAATTGGGCTTCGAGAACTGCGCATATGGATTACGCGCCCCCTTACCTGTCTCATCACCCAAAGTAGTCCTGCTGAACAATTACCCCACTAGTTGGCAAGACAGCTATGTTCGGAACAACTATCTATTAATTGATCCGACTGTTGCGCACGGAATGAAATCGGTTCTGCCGCTGGTCTGGTCAGACGGCCTGTTCGCAACCTGCCGCGAATTCTGGGAAGAGGCCAGGTCTCATGGACTTAGAGTCGGATGGGCTCAGTCTTGCCATGATGCGCGCGGCGTCGGTAGTCTGCTCACGTTAGCTCGCTCCCACGACAATCTCTCACCCTCGGAGCTATCAGAGAACAACTTGAAGATGTCTTGGGTTGCACAATTAGCTCATGAGGGGCTTTCCCGCCTGTTGCTCGACAAGCTGATGCCTGAATCAAGCGTAACGCTGACCGCACGAGAATGTGAGGTGATGCGCTGGACTGCAGAAGGCAAGACATCTAGCGAGACTGGAGACATCATGAACATCTCCGACAGCACCGTGAATTTTCACATCAACAATGCGGTCAGCAAGTTAGGCGCATCCAATAAGACCGCTGCTTCCATAAAAGCAGTCGTTTTGAGATTAATCTAGCCTGGCAGGCAAGATGCCTCACCTACTACGGTGAGGTTCAATCCGTTCATCTTCATGCCATCCACTCGCAAGAAAGTCTCAGCGCCTTATTTCCCCAAGTCCCGGAATGCTGAGAAAGCACTGAAGTTCATCTGCACACCAATCAACCAACGTCCCGAGTCGCCCGCAGCCCCTTTTGAACGGAACATTGCTCGTCCTGCAACTACAGCAAATTCAGGCGCAATATCGAATCCAATACCGATCGCATTCACCTCTCCGTCTATGCTCGCCGGATCGAAGTTTCCCATCGATCTTCCATAGAATATGGAAAAGCGATGCTTCCATTCCTCACCGACCAGTGGATATATATCCTGATCTTCGAAGAGTCCCCTCAGCTCTGCTTCGGCCGCGGCCCTTTTTTCTGCATCAGACGGATTGGAAGCCGCTTGGACGACCTTCTCTGCCGCCTCTTTAGGTGTCGACCCTTTTCGCACCGCATACCATTTCCCGCATGGATAAACCTTGATTGTTGCGAGGATCCCTGAAGCAGCGAGCCCCCCTGCAACATTGCCGATGCTTGCATAACCTAAACCGACATCAAAATATCCCGGCTTCTCAGTTTGGAAAGTCTGTCCAGTGCTCAGATCTTTTGCCTTCCACTCCAACTCGCCACACCCCGCCGCATGAGCACTCTGTATTGCCATACACAACATCAATGCAGGGAATATTTTTTTCATAATCGCACCCTACTATTGAATTATCAATTTATCGCCGATGATTCTGGTTGGATTCCGCAAACTCTCAGCTTCTGAAATGTCTTCACAATTCTTTCTGACTAACGTGCCCCTGTCGCCAATCGTTCTCGGGCAGTTTTCATATTGACCCAGCATGCTTCGCACCAACTTGTTCGCTTCCATTCCTATGTGCAAGGTTTTGGGTTTCCACCCCCAGTAGTCAGAGTGACCTGCGCCATCCACCGGCTTCTGTTCGATGTATGCATTCCCATCCACCCAAATGTTATGCCCGAGTGCTACCGGCAATATCCCTTCATCTCCCGGCGCAAATGTTTGTCCAAGCGGGAATGCCGTCGACAGTACTATGTCGGAATTAGAGTACAGACTTTTGACCGGCACATTCTCGATCACGGAACGCAAGTTCCCTCGATTCGAGTTTTCCAACTTAAATGTTGGCACTGCTGCCGCCATAAGCACCACGCAATTGATCCGGTCATACAGCCAGAACATTTGACTGAGTAGCTCCAGAGTCAATCTGCACCCCATGGAGTGGGCGACGATCTCTATCTTCAATTGCGGGATCTCACGACAGAGCTGAACAATCACGTTCGCCAATTCTTTAGAAGACTGGAGGGCGTGCTCTATGCTGCCCATATAGAACAAGAAGGAAAACAATCCCCAGTTCGCGTCACCCGGCCAAAACACCTCTCCGACCACTCTGTTGTCGAGTATCGGCTGATTGCCCCGCTCCTGCGCAATCCTGCGCTGGCAGTCGCGAAAGCCGTTCTCGTAAGCTTTTATCGCGTCAGCTTCGTCGTTGTTGTATCCGTGTACCAGCAGCAGGAGTACCGGCAGCGGTTTGGCACTCAATTCCCGCCTCAAACTCTCGAACAGTTTCTGCCGCTCTGCCGGATCGAGCTGCTTGACCTCTCCCCCTTTAGTCTTTTGCCTGAAAGACAGAGAGGTGACCGTCCAGTCTGCGTCTGGCATCGCCTACTTTCTCTTGGCGCTCAAGCCAGACAGTGCCGACACGACATCCTTTGCAAAGGGCGAGACCATTCCGCCAATCACAGACAAAATCGCGATCTCAAATGGTCCAAGATGACTTCCTGCGTCACTACTCTTCAAGACGTAGTACATGATTATCGAGCCGAGAACGACGGCGGCACGCTGGTTATATTCAGCCCACAGATATTGCGTTTCGTTCTGAAATCCATCCAGTTTCCTGGCGACCAGGTTTGCCAGCCTTGCGCGAGATTGCGATGCCTCGCGCCCCAACTTATTCTCTCCATAGCTCTCATACTCCATCCCGTTTGATGCCATCGCACAGTAGTCCACCCACTGTCTTGCATCCTCATGCAGCCTGTTGGCGGATACGCTGCCCGTCAGGAATGCATACAACGCCGGATACCTCGCGGGAAAATCCATGACGATGTTGGCCGCCGACTGGAATTGCCCCATCATTTTCTCTGTCGGCTGGTCGAATATCACATCGTTGAAATGTACTTCGCCCATCGCTTTGTTAGTGATTCTGACGGAGTGGTTCTTCAGGAAGTCATCCTTGATTGGGTTGCCTGTGGCAATCGACATCATCTCTGAATAGGCGTCTGGATCACGGTCAGCGTTCAGCCACGCGCGAACGCGATTTTTGTGGAAGTGCAGTCTGGAATTCATCATGCTTTTGTATAGCTCGATGAGAGCCATGGTTATCGTACCTATCGCCGCCAGAATGATCGCGTAACCCAATATCTCGCTGGAGAACAGGTTCACAGCTTCTCCCGTCCTGTCGATTAGATTTGATTGCACCGAGGAATTTGCGGCAACTACCGAGCTTGCGATCACCTGATCCATGAGTATCTCTCCCGCCCCTGTTTGCGCATGGATAAAATCCTATCGCCTTCCGCAAAACGTTTGTCCTATCAAAGTTCACAGGTTGTCTTGGGAATATCGGAGTGCGCAGAATCCATCTCGTTTCCCGCACACTATGAGAATAGCCATGCCAGACAATCTGAACATCCGCCAACCGCAGGATCCGAAACGTATCAACGTAAATGAACCGTGGGAATTGCGATACTGGACAAAGTGGATGGGTGTGTCGGAAGCGCAGCTAAAACAGGCCGTTAAATCAGTCGGGCCGATGGTGATGAAGGTAAAAATTTATCTGGGCGTCAGGTAGCGTCACGCAAACGCTGGATGCAAGGAGGCCTATTCCTAAGGGGATGACTGCTGGCTGTCGATATGTCGCTACCCTGTTAGCACAAATCCAGCGGATTATTTTTTCAGTCCGGATACATTAACCCCTACTTTTAGGATGGATACTGCTAGTATCCGTATGCAACACCCTTAATCGGCCAAGGATAAACAACTTCATGCAACTTGAACAATCCGGCTCCACATTGATACAAGCCGCCATCGTCATGGCGATCTTCTCCATGTTCATCACACTAACCGTCAAGGGACGCGAGATGCTAGAAAGCTCACACTGCAGTGACCTTTCTCATAAATTCAGGTCGATAGAGCAGGCACTCTATGAGGGACAGTTTCGTTCCGTTACTTCAGGCGGCACCAGTCATGGCAACAAGCGCAGAACGCAATACAACGAGAGTACAGGCGTCACCCAAGACAATCTACGCATTGCTGATCTGCTTAATACTTCCCTAAACGAACCGTTTTATATCTTGCAAAAGATACCGGTAGCGGAATCAATGCATAGCGCCTCGAAAAATCGCGTGAGCGGCTATGCGCTTATCAATTTGTCCAAGGAGGGAGTGAATGCAAGCGACATCCGAAACGCGCCCGTCCGCGGCATGGGCGGCGAATTCATCATCTGCTCCGATAACATCCCGGGTCGCCTGGCGAAACAGCTGGACATGATGCTGGATGATGGCATCACGACAAAAGGTGCGATGCGGATTTCTCACGCGCAACATGGTGGCGAGCCGCTCTCGTCAGACTTTCTTAATGCGCACGAATTCTATCTTGCTTGTTTGAGCATCAATCGGGCACCTCAATTTAGCCCACCTAACTGACTAATTAGTCTTTGCAGCCGATTGGCTACAATGTAGACGTAGTAATAATTGGGTATTACAAGTTAGATACACTCATATTTGAGTAGTTTGGAAATACCGCACCACCTCCACCATCGCCTGCGTATCCAGCTCGCAGTACTTCAGCAGGTTCCGGATTTTCCGCTCACGCTCATCTGATTCCGTGGATGGATCGATGATGTCCAAGTAGGCCAACTGGGCCAGCGTCCCGTTCTGCACATCTTCCAGTTGTGTGTAGTCGAGGTGTGGTGCAATCGTTGGCAGCACGGCCTTGATCGACCAAGAGCCTTTCATATCCGGATGGTAATAGTGGTTCTGCAGCCAAGGCAGCAGGTTCACCAGCCGATCCAGAATCTCCGTGAGCGGCTGTTCGAGGTCTGGGCAGATTCCTATCAATCCCTTGATGATGGTACTTTCGAAGCTGCCATAGACGATGATCGGCCCGTCTGCTTCGACAGCTGCAATCAGACTCTCAGCAAAGCGCCGCATCGGTGCCTCACCAGTGGTATCCAGGAACTCCCGATGCGCCAGTCCTCCTTCCTCGCGCTCGATATGGCACGACCACTGGAAAGGCAGTTGCTGGTGCGGCCGGGTACCCGCCCAGCGCGGAACCACGAAGTTGATGGTCTCGAAATCCAGATAGAACCGAGGAAATGGCAACTTTCCCAACTCCACAGCCAGCTCATCTGAGATGAATGGCTCGTTGGCGCGTGTCGCCTGCCACACCGTGATGTGCCGCGCATTCTTGAGGACGCCATCAGGGATGTCCCGAACATCCGCTATGCCTGCATCCTGCAGATCAGTGATGAGCTTGCGACCATTGGGCAGTATGGAAACAGGGAACTCTGGCAACGCCCTCTCACAGTAAGACATGAACTGACAGTCTGGCTTGCACTGGCCACCGATTCGAATATCAGGCTCGCCATCGGCCAGCGTGTGCCGAAAGTTCGCCAGCCAGCCCGGCACTTCTTCCAGCAACGCCCTCACCTGTTCAGTGACATCCTCCTCGACAAGCAGCCCTGCGTAGTCCCCATCACCGGCATAGACAAAACTGGTGTCGACGTGGGCGATGCCGACCGTCGAGATCGGCACACCTGCCCCCTCCACAACCCACAGCTGGATCGCACAATCGAGTAGATGATGGTCTTTGACGCTCCCCGAGGACTTGACCTCCACCATGCGCCACGCATCCCCGTCCAGGACGAGAATGTCGGCGCGCACCAGCGTTCCAGCATGGACGAATGCAGCCTCGAACAACGGTGTAGCTGGCTGGTGGCCCAGCAGCGCCATCGTCTCGGCCACCGCCCGTTCAGGTTGTTCGACATGTCCGACCAACCTGCCCTGCGGATAGTTGAGCCTGGCCATCCGGCCGACCTCGATGCCGTAATCGATAGTCAGCTGTGAGGTCGCGGAGGGCTCAGCCAACTCCGGCTGGTTTGTTTGCAACCAGAGACGCTTGGGACAGCGCAGCCCCGACATGAGACGTGATTTAGTGACGAAGGTGGTCATACGCCGATTGTATGTGTTGGCTTGTGTGGAATCCATTACAGACGCAGTGCATGCCAAATCATTGCGCTCAGTCATTCCAGAATCCCTTGAACCGGTCTGCGGACAGCTGGGTGTAACGGACGGTGTGCTGGATGTTCTTGTGCCCCAAGTAATGCTGGATGGCACGCGTATCCTGTCCGGCCTGGGCCAGCTTGTAGCCGCAGGCGTGACGCAGCATGTGCGGATGGATCGTGAAGGGGAACCTGGCCTCCCTCCCTGCCCGGCTGATGATCTTGCGGACTGCATCATCGGTAAGCGGTGCCTTGCGTTCGCTGATGAACACATAGGGCAGGTTCGGATAGTCACGCTGTAGCCGGCGCAGCGCACGCAATTCCGGACCGCGTAAAGGATGGACGCTGGGAGTGCCCTGCTTCAGACGATTGATGTGCATCAGTCCTTGCTTGAGATCGACCTGCTCCCAGCGCAGGCTGACCAACTCGGTGACGCGCAGGCCATGACGATAGGACAGCATGATGAGCGTGGCATCGCGATGGCCATGCCGTCCGACTTTCCCGGCTGCACGGATCAACTCATCGACCTCATCTTCGGTCAGATACTCGCGGCTGCGGTATTCGGTGTTCTTCAGGCGGAGCGGAACTTTCCGATTTTCGATGTTTGGCGCAGCCTTGATGGGGAACTGCAAGACCGCGTTACTGCGTGGTGCCATTGTGTGAACTCTCCGTATAAGGGGCTTTTTACGGAAAGTTTCCAACCCCTCCCGTCGTCAGCTGTTCACACAATTTACCTAGGTGATCAGATTTCCAAAGCGAAACTTAATTCTATTGAAGCGATGGGCTAGCGCGTCCGTAACAGACGGGAAAGGCTGCATTGGGTGTTCATGCAGATGTCGGTCACTGTCACTTAAATATTTTTATAGGGAGTCAATTCACATCGAGGTTTGTTTCAAACAGATTGCCCTCTGCGTCTCTCACTCGGCCAAAGCCGCCGGTGCCAACCTTATGGATCGAGGGCCGTTGAGGAATTGTCACCGGTCATGAGGGTAGAAAACATTCCGAACGGAAGTTTTTTGGAATCGCGACTGACCCTCCTAAGCTGTCATTCGTGCTTTAAGAATAATGAAGCTCAGCAATTGACATGAGCGGCGTGAGATTGGCGAAGCCGGTGGCATATCCTTTTTCGATTGAAAAGTTAGGTTGTGCAAACGACTGTAGTCACAAGGATGAATGTTTCCAGTGTTACAACATGTCATTGGAGAATTTTTTAAAATTGATAGGGTGATATAGTTAGATCACTCTCCTTAATTTGTTCAACAATATCATGATGACAACTCACATTGATTCAGCCATCACTGAAGCAGCTCAGTTGCTGGACTCTCATCCTGACTTCAAGATCATTCGAAGAATTACCCCTCGAACATCCTTCGCAGAGAGCTATGGACGCGAGTTATCAAAAGGGGTCGTTATTGATACCGAAACCACCGGAATTAGCCCTGACAAGGATGCCATTATCGAACTTGGAATGGTTCTATTCGAGTTTGATCCTGATACGGGAATAGTCTACGGTATTCTTGAGTCATTTGATCAACTGGAAGATCCGGGATTTCCAATTCCCCATGAGGCAACCGCCGTGCATGGCATCACCGATGAAATGGTGAAGGGAAAACGAATTGACGAGTCCAGCGTAGAGCGGCTCCTCGAAGGCGTTAGCCTGGTTATTGCGCACAATTCAAAGTTCGACCGAGTATTTCTTGAAAAGCGTTTGCCCATATTTGAATCGCTGCCTTGGGGGTGTTCTTTATCGCAGGTCGATTGGAGCGAGCAAGGAATTAGTTCTGCCAAGCTGGAATACATCGCATATAAATACGGGTTTTTCTACGATGCACATCGTGCTGACGTGGATTGTTTCGCACTGCTGGAAATTCTGCAGCAACGACTTCCAAAATCTGGTGATTTGGTTTTGAAACCCATATTAAATGCGCTAAGCCAGAAATCCTATACGGTCTATGCAACTGGTTCGCCTTTTGAAACAAAAGACACACTTAAGGCTCGTGCTTATCGGTGGGATGGGGATAAGAAATGTTGGCATTTAACTGTATTTGGGGATGACACGCTTAAGGAAGAAATGGGTTGGTTAAAAAGCAACGTATACAAGAATCGGCCCGCAAAGATTGAGATTGAAGTTCAAAATTGTAAGAGCAGATTCTCAAGCAGAACAGGGAATCGAACTGTAAGAGAGATATAGGCGCTTGTTACGTCTCAACAGCAGAAAGGGACGGCGGACGCACTAAGATGATCGATTAATCGTTGTTGGGTTCATCTTCCTGTGCTTGCGGGCCAAACGAATTCTCGACCTCGCTTGCGAGTTGAGCCCAGTCAACCGCCCGCCCAGCATCGCTTCCGAAAGGAGAGAAGCTTGCCAATCCTCTTAACAGCCAGGGCAAGAAATTAAAGACAAGACTATCGATGAGCGTGACGAACTGGTCGAATTGCTTATCGACGTTGTCTGCACCTGCCTTCGACCTTGCGCGCGCAGGTAGTTGCTCGAAGACACTTCGCATGTCCTGACTCTGAGCTAGTTTAGTTAGCACCGTCTGCATATCATCTGGCTTGAGAGGATGTCGCTGTCCCGGTTCGCTCACCACCTTTCTCCACAAGTAGTTCTGCTGTTCGTCCAAGTGACTGAAAGCACGTAGCATCTGTACCATCAACTCGATTGCCAGAGGCCGCACCGAGGTGTCCGCAAGGTATTCCAAAATCTTGCGAGCAGAATTTGGCGAAAACCCAGAGAGATTGGCGGCATTACCAACTTGGGTAAGACGCACGGGACTGTTCATGACTGCGAGCGCCCCACCAGTTCTGCTGCCATCCAACAGCCCTGCTAGTGACTCATTAAGTAGCGCCTCGATACTGCCCCGAGAACGGTCTCGAACAGCATAGGTAGCGCTGCTTAGTAAACCAGCGATATTGTCAGCCCCCTCATTTTCTTGTATCGATGCGAGTAATTGAGAGGAAAACACAGATCGAATCGATGCTTGTTCTTCCTCCCGCAGGTTTGGGTATTTGTCGCCCGCTGTTGATTCAATGGGAGCCGAGCTGAACATCACTGAATACAATTGCTCCCTCATTACGACGCCACGGAAAGCTTCGGGAGAGCCACCTGTATTTTCAAAAAGAATTGTGTCGCCTTCTGTGAAAGCTCCAGCGCGACCGTTTCGCCCCGCGATGTTTCGAAACGTCATCGATTTTAAGGGCTGACCATCGCTCCCCAGCCAATGAGATACCAATGTCCATCGAAAAGGAAGATCTGCTCCTTCGGCGAGTGTTGTCGTCGAGCAAACGATATCTAACTTTCTAGCTCTTGTGGCCTGCTCAATTTCGCGCCGGACATCATATGGCAGAGATGCATTGTGATAGGCAACCCCATGGTGCAGACAGGCTGCCAAGGAAGACAGCCAGCCGTATCTTGCGACTATAGAGTCTGCAAGCTGCTTGGTTTCTTCATGGCTAGTCAGTGGCAATTGATTTGCGAGCGCTGTCGCTAGCAATCTTGTATCCGCTCTCCGAGGGGAAACCACAAGAGCAGGCCACCCAAGTCGTTGAAGCAAATCTATTGCTACTGCGGCGACATTGCGTGAAGCTTTCGCCTCATAGGTCACAGGATTTCGCGCCGGCACTACGTTTTCGGGCAAGCCGACTCGTACCGCACCTGAAATCGGGGTGTTTGGGAGAGAACCTGACGGGCGAAGCGAGTCATTCCCATGCACCCAGTGCATGTTTCCGTCAGCACGGCAAACTGCAATTCGTCTTGCGGTAGGCCGCCATGACAGTCTGTGAATATTGTCGTGCGTGACTCCCATCCACTGACATAAACGCTCTGGCTCAGCAAGTACTGCTGAGAGCCCCAGAATGCGCAATTGCGGCAGCCGCTGCTGCAGTAATCTAAGGCGAGAAATTAATCCTTCAACCCGCGCCCCTCGGGAGCCGTTTTCAACGATGTGCACCTCGTCAAATACTACGAGACGAAGATCCTCGAGATGTTCTCCTCCTCGCAACCATGCATCAAATCTCTCCGGTGTCATCACCATCAGTGCGCGTCCACCAGTTCCCTGTAGTGACTCGTATTTGAAGCCTCCAAACATCGACACCATGGAAATATGACCGCTAACTTTGGCCTCCAACGAGGCCCGAACTTGTTCTCCAATCGCAACATAAGGCGCTATATATATGCTTAGTCCACTGGTCGCAGATGCAGAGGCCATGCAAGCCTCTGCAATGAATGTTTTTCCAGTGCTGGTGGGGAGTGTTAGCAGACAATTCCCACTTGCCTCAGCGACTCGGCGACGAGTTAGCAAGTCGTGTTGAGGAGGGAGAAGCGTTGCAATGCCAGCCCCTATGGATCTCTCGACGAACCAGAAAGGTATCTCCGGAGCCATTTCGTACAACGATGCCGTTGATAGCCGGTGAGCTTGTCTCATTGCGACGTTGATGCTCAAACCAAGTGCTTGGTCCGACGAACTGCTTCTATTTACAGCGAGGTCTCTAAGAACTTGCTCCGCCCCTTTTAGCATAGCGTTCCGCTGCTCGCTAGTCATATCTCGAAGCGAGTGGAACCAATTCCATCGAAATCCTTCGATACCGAGAATCGGATCTTGCTCTTGGATTGCCAATTGACCTGTCGGATCGCACACCACGGAGGCAATGAAGCGCATTGGAGTCGCAAGCACGTATTCAGGCGAAACTCTTCCTAACGCTGCCTTGGCACTCGGAAAATTTCCGTACATCGCATGTGCAATGCTCGCAGAAAGCATCAATTCATCGATACTTTCAAAATCTGCGGAGTCCATAGTCGCTAGATGTTCGGCGCATGACTGTAATGTTCTGGCCGCAGCTATGAGAGGAGCCGCATTATCCTCATCATCGAGTTGCCTCAGCTCTTCTGGAGTGCTTTGAAGTTGGTAGCTTCCGATGCACTTCAAAGCGACAGCCACATCTAGGGAGTCCGTTGTAGATTCCGCTGGCATAGCTCTTCGCGCCTTTGCAGCAGAAGAAGCGGCACTTGCCAAGAAATTAACATTACTAGGTACGAGACTCATGGTGTGAATGGAATCCGGTTAGCCATGTGAAGGAGCGCTTGATTCAACTGCGCGATTGAGATGCTCCAAGCTTCAATGCAGCCTTGAGGCCACCCTTGATTCTGAATCTCAGTCATTACGTGGCTGAGCGCAGCAACTGGATTGCTATTTCTATCGTGAACTAGTGTCGGTAAAAGTCGAATACGAGTGCAATCTGATGGACTAGGCTGAGCAAGGTCTTCCACGCGTTGTACTTGCGACTGCGATAGGCGATGCTCCCACATCAGAGAACACTTGAGAGAGCTAACACGCGACATGAGAGACAACGTGGGTTTGGTCGTATCTAGGAGCTTTTGATAGTCGTCGATGAGAGCCGTCGAGTATCCCAGTTCTGCCGCGCCCGTTGTCTTAATCTCTTGGATAAAAAGTCGGTCATTCGCCACAATCCCGTTCGGGTCAAGATAGATAAAGATGATGTCCACACCCGTCACTGCGGATGGATTGAAAGGAGTGAGAGCGCTGCCCAACTTTGCAATGAAGGGGCCGCTAGCGAATCGTTCAGTATGACCAATAAGAAAGGTAATAGCTTCACCAAGGTTGCCCATCTGGCCTGTAGTGATTTTCGTTAGAGGAGGTGATGGGGGCCCAAACCCTGGATGCATGAGCGCTTCAAGGGTTTGAAGAATCCACGCATAAAAGGCAGCGCAATCCGGTGCTCCAACGTAGCAATGGATTTCTCCTATGCCCACGACGGGTGTTTGCGTACTTGAAAATGAAACCATGTATCTAAGCAGCGCGTGAAAGTCGCCTGCCCCCCATATTTTTTGTGCGGAGATATTACAGGCTAGAAACGTATATGTCGCGGATTCGGCAAAATCGAACTTCATTTTGTACAGCTTTCGCACTTTCCGAATCGGTCGTGCCCTGTTCCTCAGCTGATTTTTCCCAGGCAGACTTGTCGCTCATCTCTATTCTGAGGTTCCGAAAAACATAGTTTGACTGGCATCTACAAATGCATCGTACGCTCTGATCACATTGATTGAGCGAACCAAACAACTAAGCTCGAACCAAATGCCTATTGCGTGGGTACGCCAAACACGATTTCGTCGGCGCTAAACCACCCTTCCCTGAGCACAAAATCTTGGATTCGCTCGGGCGAAGATGAGTATGCAACGAGTGCGAGACTCTCCTTGGCACGGCTTGCTGTCACATAGAAGAGACGCTTGGTGTTTTCAACGGTCTTGTCACCTGCGGCCTTGCCGCCGAACAGGTCTTCGTACTTGAATAGAAAGCCTCTTGCCTCTTTGTCATCCATGATGACCATGACCCGATCAAACTCGAGACCCTTGACGCCCTGATGAGTGTCGAAGTGGGCATTCCCCGAAAGATACTCAGCCATCGGCTCAATCTGTGAAAAGGAAACATTGAGGAACGCTTCTATAGCGAGAGCCCGTTGGGTCTGACGATCCTCTTGATCGTCTTCCTCTGAAGCATTGAACGAAGCCTTTTCTATCGCCCCGGAGGCATTGGCCAGCAAAGAGTCTGGAATCTCCAACAGCCTGAGCTCTGCGACACGTCGCAGAATTTGCAGCAAAGTCGGCTCGTCCCCACCTTGCCACAGCGCTAGGAGCGAGTCTATTGCTGCGTTCACCTGTTGCAAATGCTTCTGTGTATCCTTTGTTTCACGTAACGCAACTTGAGTGAGAAGCGGAGAGTAGGACTTGGCAATGCGTGCAACCGCGAATCGATCATTTCGACGCTTTGCGTTTACGAGCGGAAGAACCTGATCTGAGAAGAATCGCGATACGGGCAGAGTCCCTTCTAGAAAGCTGGTTCTCCAGCTGTCTATGTCGTATAGCGGTGAGAAAGCGTCGAGGAATCCCATGCGCGCAGCTGCCATTCGATGCTCTAGGGTTAGGGTCTTGATCGTCTTCGGCTCACGCCATTTGTTGTCGCCAGTTACCGTCGACATGTGGGCAGCAATAGCGCTCTCTGCGACAGGTTTCCCTTCCATATCGCTCGGCAAGAGGAATAGACGGACTACACCGTTGACTGCCGCTGCACGCGGCTCCTGATGCTGCTTGTCCGTTGTGCTACGAACCTTGTTGATCAGCGTGATGATTCGCTTTGGACAGCGGTAGTTGAGCTTCTTGCCAGGTGTCGCCCAATCCTCCGGCAGATTCTCGCCGAGCCCGTCCTTTCCGTCGCTATAGATGCGCTGCATCATGTCGCCGAGAAGTCCAAGCAGGAATTTTCCTTTGAGAGCGGCCTGAACTGTGAAAAGAGCGTCGATCAGATGCTTATTTGTATCTTGGCTTTCGTCGATGAGAAGGATGGGATATCGACCAGCAAGAATACTTTGCATCGTTGGCTTGGTGTTGAGGAAATGTGCTGTGAGTTGCAGAACCTCGGAATGATTCAATGCGTCACGCCCACGGT
Organism: Sideroxydans sp.; assembly: GCF_054604835.1. Taxonomy (NCBI): domain Bacteria; kingdom Pseudomonadati; phylum Pseudomonadota; class Betaproteobacteria; order Nitrosomonadales; family Gallionellaceae; genus Sideroxydans; species Sideroxydans sp. The sequence continues at coordinate 46,873 of NZ_JBTSFG010000010.1, forward strand.
TGTCGCTGGTCGGGCTGTAAGTAAACGACTTGATATTAGGCAGGTTCTGAAGTCGTTTCGACTTCGACCCAATTTTGCTCAGGCGAGTTGCCGATGCTTTGGTGCCTTTTCGACCTTTGGCCTCATCCGCTTCTAGCTGGACGATGTCGTTTGCCAACTCTACGCGTAACCATTCTCGAATGTCATGATTAAGCCCTTCGATAAGTGACCACGCGAAGCTATGAATCGTGCGAACATCGATTAGGGGATCAAATAGAAGTCGCCTTTTGATTTCGCCACTAGCAGCGTTCGTAAAAGTGACAACCCCCACGCGCTGCCCCTTGACTCTAAGTCGTTCGCCCAAGTTCTTTTGCACATGCTGGAGGGCAGTAACGAGTGAGCGTGTCTTTCCAGAACCTGCTCCAGCGAAGAGGAAAAAGCTCTTCGGAGAATCAAGATTCAGGCAGGCCGCAATCTCGTCATCGACGTGATCATCGACGTGATCATCCGCTATGACCATAACCGCGATTTCAGCAGAAGCACTCATTCAGGTGCCCCTTTGTCCTTTGCATCGCTTGTTAGAGCTGTCACTGAAACCGGCACTTTCCCGGCGATCCCGTCCTCCTTGCGCTCAAGCTGTTTTGCGAGCCACAGCAACCCCTCTTCAATGTAAGCCGGAGGCTTCGTTGTGTTGATCTCGTCGCTGTAAAGAAGCTCCATCGCGAATTCAGCCTTGCCCCCCTTAGCCAAGTCTGCAGATAGTCGCGTGGCAAGATCGCCAAGATCAGTGGCACTATCCAGAGACTTCCGGATTCGACCCATTAGCCCAGTTCCATTCATCGCCTTGAACATATCTATGTTTTCATAGACTAGCGCGTCCTCAAACGTATTGGCGAGAGCCTCTTCGTGCTTATTGGATTTGAACTTAGCCTTGATCGGCTGCTGGTAGGCGACGCGAATGGCGTAGCCACTAGGATCAGAAATCACAATCTGCTCGGGCTTCTTGTCGAGCAACGAATCAAGCGACTCGTCCTTTGGAATCCATGTCTTGAGGGTTTCATTTCGAGCCTTCAGGCTTGCGCCGCGCATTGGCGGAACCGCCTTTCCATCCGCATCTTTCGCATCAATGTCGGTGATAATCAATGTGTTCAATCCAAGGTGATTTATCAGGGATTTCAGTCGATGTGCATGACTTCCCCCGATCTCAAGCCAAGTGACATAGCAACGCCGTAGATATTTGAACTGCTCGCGGTTGCGCACGAAGTGCGGAACAAGAATGCGTTCGGCCGGGCCTTCGACCAAAACAGCTCCATCAGCAAAGAACAAATCGCAGTGCGTTGCCTTGAGGTAACGCTTCACGAAACGGCCTGTCTCATCCTCATTTCCGAAGGTCTCAGATAGGTTGATGACGCACGAGATCGGTACCGCCCCATCCACCGCGTTGACAGGCAACCGCCGAAAGTATCGCAGGGAAGCGAAATCGGCTTCATGCGCGAGGTGGCTTGAATGCGTGCTGACGATAAGCTGAGTGCGAAGATTCTTTGAGCTCATCAGTTTGTCGTGCTTGCGCAAAACGTCATAAGCTTGCTTGATGAAGACCTGTTGAACCTGCGCGTGAAGATGCGCCTCGGGCTCCTCAATGAGTACAAGATGGAGGGGAGGAATAAGAGCTTCGTCTTCGTCAGTTGATTTTGAGGCCTTACCGACTTTCATCCACTTGTCGCGGAAACTCATCAGCGCGAAGACAATCGACACCAGATTCTGATATCCCAAACCGTTTGAGTCCTCGGGAAGGTGGTGTGTAAAGCCACCACCTGTTGTGAGATACGTTGGCACCTCATACTGAACTGCGGAAGCATGGTTTAATCCATCGACAGGCTTAATGCTTGTAGTGATTGTGAGCTTTGGATCGGTGACCCCGGGGTACCCGATCTCCTCAAGCTCCTTCAACGCAGTTGAGAAGCAAGTTTCAAGACGCTTGCTAAATGCAGCCTGCGCCCCATGCAAAGCCTGCAGTGCCTCTATATCCTTCGGCTCGGGTTTATCAAATGGGTCTAGGTGTTGGGTGTAATAGTTCCGAAGCTGGTTAGAAAGCTTTTTTCCACCTCTCGTTCTCTCTTCCTCGTTCGGACCATCACCACGTGGCGAAGCGTTAGCGAAGCCGAACCCGCGCTGTGCACTGATCTCATCGATTCGAATAATTTTCTTGAACGGGTCACCGTCGATCGGCTCGCTTCCTGGGGGAAGAGCCTGCGGAGAGGCAATACCGTTCTTTGGCATGACAATATTTTCAGGATCAAGGAGATATGCTCGGACCTCAAAAGACGAACGCAATCTGAGAGACAGGAAGTCCATCATCGACCTCGGCCACAGGGCAAAACCTTCCACGAGCGGCACCGCGACCCCCACTGCACCACCTTTTGTAGGCTGTGCTGTGCTCATGACCGCAGCTGCGTTTAATTTAGCTGTAAGATATTCCAGCTTTAGCGCTTGGACATCCTTGGGTTCATAGCGCAGGCGCACGCCAATATGAGCGCCAGCCCAATCGAGGGTAGGAAGGATCTTCTGAACGAAGTGGAGATCCTCCTTTGGCACGTTCATCCAAACATCCAAATGCGGAAGAACCGTACCCCAGTCAAATGTCTCTTCTTGCTCTTCGGGGACGGAATTCTCCCAGGCGATTGCAATCGCGTCGAGCTTACCCCAATGGGCCAACGTGAAGTCATGGATCGAGAAGTTCGTTCGATCAACGAGGAAGTGACGAAGTGCGACCATGGCTGAGGTCTTTCCGCTGTTATTTGCACCAACGAACACCGTTGTTTCCTCGGCGAAATCTACCCTGACGGCTTGGAGTTTTCGGAAGTTCCCGATTTCCACGTGTTGAATATGCATGCTTTTTCCCTTTGTTCCCTGCTTCTAAGCGCGCTGAAATCCGCTTTGACTGGTCTTTGTAATACTGATGCGAGGATGACGGAACTCCAAGCTTCGTGACCCATCAACCTATGAGTGCGCTTCGGTTTGGTTCTTCACTAGAGCTTATTGCCAGTTGCCACGAATTGCTAAGACCGCACTGCCGTTCAAAGTTAATAGTTTTCATCTGGGAGGGCTTCAATTTCATTGTTCATGAATATTGCCAGAGTTCGATATGCATGCTCAACGAGGAAACAGTCCCTCTTGATATTCGGGTCCTTGGTGCCATGAAACAGATTATTTCTTACGCTGTACCAGAATTCGACCATGTTCCCCCAGTCGGTGAGGGAGTTCACGATACCTTTCTTGGATTTGTTTTCTTTATCGACGTTGTTTCCCACGCTATTCCACCACACATCTAGTTCCGGAAAATCCAAGTCCTTGGATGTGTTATAGAGCGGATGGCGCGCCAATTCTTCAATCACGGACTGCCATTGTTTACGCAAAGGCTTTTCACTCATTATGGCCTGCAAATAAGCCTTTTCGAGTTTCGCATTTTGTTTTACAAGTTGGATCGCTCTTCTGTCGGTTGTTGCGCCAATAAAGATATTGTTTCTTATGTGAGCAATGAATGCCAGGTACTCAAAAACAAATCGAGAGAAGTAATCGCCTTCTTCAGCTTTTTGATGCCACCTGATAACGAGCGCGCGGTAGTCTTTCAACTCGTCACTGATTACTTCAATAGTCTTCATACAGCCCAGACATTGATACTCGACAATTCCAATATTCCATGCGCCGTTATCACCTGAGAGATCAGCAGCGAGATAGTCGGCCATTTGGCCATCCGTTGCATCGTCGTCCATCTCTGCCATTTCCTGTCGGCGGTCGATCTTGATTAACTTCTGATTGCAATGCTCACATTTCATTGGTGCGCTCCCTCAATCCAATAATACAGTTTTCAAATATCCGACGCGTTCATTTTTCCTTGATTTCCCTCATGTAGCTTGATAGCCTACTCACAGGCCGTCTGAGCCAAACCTGCCGCCGGGTTAAAACAGACATTTCCAGCAGTTCTTGCACGACCTTCAATCCGGGTTGATGCGTAATCGGTGGACATCAACCAATTTGATTGGAGGATTTATCATGGCATCAATTCCATTGGACGTATCCGCACTGGCATCACTCAAGAAATCCCTGCGTACTGAATATCCGGATGTTCGTTCATCCCATTTAACCGAGGCAATCGCGGCCGCACTAGGTCGGAAATCTCATGCCTCACTTCTCGCCGACTTGTCCAGGCAGGACGATTCGCCCGATTATGACTTGCTGATTGATGAAGATTTTGACAAACGATTACAGGAGTTTGGTTACCCGGCTGATCCGGAGTTCAGCTTTGAGTGGATGGACAAGACTGTCCCAGAAATCATCTCAACCATACCGTTTTCTGCTTATGATATTGAGTATCGAACTGAGCGGGAACGTGCGTGGCGCAATTTGATGGTGTGCGCTATCAATGAAGGGCTTCGCCAGAAACTGTTCACCCTCCATCCAGACAATTACAACTGGGCACCCCAGGAAGACGCTCAGCGCCGGAGAGAGGGGCGGATATTTGAATTTTCACTGCCGAATGGGTTGCCGGCACTTGGGTATGTCAGCGATGCCGGATTTGGTGAATTATCTATCCATGCTGCAGTCAATCCGATTGGTAATTGGGTAGAAGCTTCTAATTCCGGGTTTGCTGCAGGTGATGCATTCGCGACTAGTTGGCTTGAGCGTGCGAAAGGTGCCTGGCTTCAAAACGCCACGAATCAATTTAACTGCCGCAAGCCGTTGCTGAAACTACTCGCTGACATCAAGGTTCGTCCGCGAGGATTCGGTGATCGCGGGAAGATTATGTAGCTTTATCCGCCCCCCTCACTGCCACGGCCAGTTTGTGTACTACGGTTGTCTCAGCACACAAACAAGTCGCTTGGTTGTGAGGGTTCCCGTTCTAGTGAATTGAAAAATGCCCTTTCATTAAGACCGTTTCTGGCCGCTTGCGGACAATGTAGTTCATATGCCTATTCGTCTGCTTAGGCCGATTATGTAGACCGCTCGATTATGTGGACTATCGGAGGTGGAATGTTTTAAACGCCATGCGTAGCGTGGCTCTACGACGATTGATGTAACGGTAAGCTCGACATAATTTCTGGAACTAGACAACTGCCTGTCAAAGCAAAATCGGTCGTTGATTTAATGTGAGACCGCACAGGGGCTGGCAGTGCCGCAATGGCGATCATCTGAGTGACGCCTCGGCTGCAACTCTCTAACCTTGGTGGATTGCGGATTATGTAGACCGTTACATTAACGTCCTCTGCACCAGCCATGGCCTCAGGGTGGGCGCAGAGCATCAAGTCCACATAATCAAGCAGTCTACATAATCGGCCTTATGTGGAGCGCCACATAAGGCCGATGATCCGCTAGGACGGCAGCCGACTCCAGTACCGTCCAGAATAAACTCGACGCAGACATCTAACACCTCACATAAAACGTGCGCCTCATGTTGTGGCAACCGACTGCGTTATTGGGCTAGAGAAATGGCGAAAATTATCGACCTGCCCTATTCACTCTTTCACGCACAATAGCAACATCAAACAATGGATGTGCGTATATTTGATCGTGCATTGCGGAGACTTTATCCGTTATTCTCATTGCAACAATCCTCTTGGGAATTTTCATTGCTTGAGAAATGTGCTCATCAGGATTGGCTACCCCTGAAAATTTATCCAGAGAATCCTTAGAAAGCAACATTTCAACTGCCCCCATATACGCTTCAAATTCGCTCTGGAGATAAATTGAATCATCCCGTAAGTCATGCGGATTCAGTAGCCCAGTAATTGTATTGACTATGATTTCAGCATCAACTGTTCTGAGCATGTCCAATTTGTGGTTCATCAATAGATGAGCCAACTCTTTGGCAACAAAAAATCTCGCCCAGCAGTAATTATGTTTTTTATTAACAAAGACAATAGCTTTGTCTTCAAACTCGGAGCACATGCCATCAATATTCGGAGCGGTTGTGTCGTCAAATAGCTCTATTTCGACAGGTTTCGAAATTATCGATTGGACGGCATCCAGTAGAGTGGCAAGGATATTCAGCCCCTGAGCCCATCCAGGCTTATTTGCCTTTATGCTTCGGATGGGGACAGGACTGCTTAATGGGTAATTTGAATTGCGCTGCCTAAATTCTTGATTTGAAGCAACGCATGAAAGCGCGGAAGTAACAGTTATTTTGCTCTTATCGTCAGTGGTCGCCATATGGGAGTGTTAGGCCTTCTTTGTACGCTGCAATAATCTTTTCTGCTTGATCAAGAATCGATTGAGCCTCAGGCTTTCCGTTGTCGTTCACAGAAAACTTCAGGTCAATCAGATTACCAATTTCTTTGGTATTCAGCGCTTCAGCAACATTATTCATTTTCGACTCCTCTTTGAGCAACAAGGGCGAATAAACAACTTCAATAGCCGTTTCATTCGCCAGTTATGCCTTAAAGCGGCGGGATTCTAATCCATCTCTGGGGGCTTTTGTAAAGAATTTAACAGCCCCACCTACTTCATTACTGCCCAATTCTGAACTAAGCATATCATTTGCACTCGCAGGAAATAACTGTAATTACACATAATATAGGCCTTATTTCTAAGTTTTCCTTATCATTTATTCAATCTATTTTGACTTCCCCACTGCGACCAGACCAATCTGCCTTGAAAGACTGACGGGAAAATTCTGAAGGTTGGTTGAATTCCTGCTTTAAAAGCCGCTGGCATCCCATATCGAAATCCATATCAAACACACACTGCACACCTTAGCCAGCTCTCTCCTTTCCGCTGGAGAAAAACAAATGTGGGTCTCTCAACAAATGGGGCATGCTGACTGGAGTACCAAAGCCGCCCATTTAAGTTGGAGCTTGAGAAGATTGATACAGCCACAGCCAGACCCGGTAAGCCGATCAGTTATGAGGAACTGGTTAACAGGACAGGAATCGAATTCTTGCCCAACCGTAGCGAGCTTAATTAGCCTGCTGGTTTAGGACAGCTGCCACATCACGCTTACCCATGCCTCTGAGATGAACGATTCGCTCTAGTTGAGATTCGCGTGGACTCGATTTGCCGGCTTCCCAGTTGTAGATGGTTTGGGGTGCGACACCAATCAGGACGCTAGCAGATTCAGCACTCAACCCCAGTCTATTCCTAAGCGACTTGAATCCCTTCGCTGTGAAGCGTTGTTTGGGCTTAGCTGCTACAGGCACTTCGACATCAGACTTCACAGTCGAAGACTTGAGTACGCGAGACAGTTGTTGCTCTAGCGTAGCTACGCGGCGCTTCAAGGCTGCAATATCTGATCTGTATTGTGATGATGCTTTTCTTAAAGTTGAAACCTCACTTTTGATCTCCTTTCGAGACAATCGTGAAATCTCCTCCTTCATTACTGACGCAATGTTAGCCATGGTAAATCCTCCTATTAACAAATCTGGTGTTTTAAACACTCTGGTAAATCAATTATAAGCGTACTCTAATAAACCAAAAAGATGAGTTGATTTATTGCACAACACTGACTACTCGATACAATGGAAGTTCGATTAACCAAGGAGAATTGCATGAACCGTAAAGAACTGATTGACGCACTGGCTGCAAAGACTGACAACAGCAAGGCAGATGCCGACCGCAATATAGCTGCACTGATCGAGATCATCACGGCCACTTTGAAAAAAGGCGACAACGTTGCCCTAGTTGGTTTCGGTACATTCGAGGTCCGCAAGCGTGCAGCGCGTGTTGGTCGTAATCCAGCGACTGGCGCAGAGCTGAAAATCAAGGCATCCAAGGCCCCTGCTTTCAAGCCAGGCGCTACGCTGAAGGCCGCTGTTAACGGTGGGAAGAAGTAAGAATTGAGATGCGCAAGACTGGTGACAACACCGGTCTTGCTGTTTCAATGTTGATATACACATGAAAGAAATTCTCGACTACCTCAAAGCTAACGGTGAATGCATAGATTCTGATATCGCAAAAGCTATTGGGCTTTCACTACCCAAAACACTGGTTCAGTTAGCTGAGTTAGCTGCCAAGCGTGAGATCATGGCTTACCAATCCACTTCTTTCGAAAATGGAAAGAAGGTCGAGGGAATGAAATGCCGGGTGACTGGATTTATTCCTAAGGCGGCTCCTGGCAGGAAGTCTGCGAAGGTTCAGCTGAAGTTGTCGTAACCCCTTTCAAATTTCAAATTCGCTGGTTTCTCAATTCATCACTCTAGCGCTCACACCTGCTGCAAAAGGATCTCTGTCAGCTGCAGCATAGTCGAATAATTACTATCGCATTCTCGATCTCATCATTATCTTCCTTTTTCTCTCTTAGGAAATCTTCACTCTCCCTTTTTAGAATTCTCAGTACCATTTCGTTTGAGCAGGCACTAATATTTCTTTAAACCTCTGCAATTCTCATATCAAGCTCGGATTTCCTCACATGGAGCAGGCTAATGTTCGTCATAATTTCTTCTAAATCCAATGTAATTCTCCCTTTAGTTGACTTTGAGGTGCTATGCACCAACCATTAGTGCTCTTACTTCATCCAAGGTGTGCTGCCGACACTCTAGCTCCCCTAGCAAGTCACGCGAGAGTCTTTCCGCAAGCGCGAAATATTGAAACTGATGTGCGCTGGAATTAGCATGAGCGTTGACAACATCCTGCTGTCTCCGCCTCAAATCACTGTCGATTGATTTTTGCTCCTGCTCTAGTAGTTTGATCACGGAGATAGCTTCGTTTGCGCACAACAACAAGAAGGCTTCTGGACTGTAGCGGTAGGAGTTCTTGATTCTATCGACTCTAATGTAGTTGAGATAACCACTATCAATCATATATCGGCTGACTACCTTGTCAAAACCAGGGTGCTTAATGAGCAGCAACCCCACGTCGTTTTGTGTCGTGACCTTGCCGAGATTTCGCCTGACGGCAAGATCGCGAACTTTAGTAAGCCAGGTAAAAGTAGCACTCTGTAATTCGAGGTTGTAGTCGTGGCTATCGGCAAGTTCGATTTCTGCAGAGCTCAATTTCTTTACGCAATCTTTGATAGTTTCAACTTCTTGTGAGCGCAGGAGATCATTGGGTGAGCAATAGTTTGGATTTCTGACGAGGCTAATTCCAATGGATGCGTACGCTTGCGCAACCAAGCGGGAGCAAAATTGCTTATGCGCCACGGTAGCTAACTTGTTGCTTTTAGAGAACATGAGGGTTGCTCCAGCCTCCGGCACTGAGTACAGCGCACCAACCCAAGAACGGGCATATGTGCATAACCTGTCTTTTTCCTGTTCATTTAATTTACGCTTAGCTCGGATAACGCCAATGTGTTCTACCGCCTCAAATTTTAATCTCTGAGGGTTTTTTGAGTAAACACCGTCAGTTGTTGCATGAATAACCGAATGTCCCACGTAGAGCATTGCGTGAGAAAACGGCCCGCCAGTTGCCTTTGCAATTTGCTTCGGCTTCTTGTCTTCTCCAAATGAGAGGAGAATGTCGCCAACTTCGAGGCTGTTCAGGTTAAATCCGTACGTCTCAGATGATGCTTGGTTCATTGGCGTTATCTCTTAGTACTTTCAGGCTTGGATTAAGTACGTCTATTTGTCTGCAATAGGTCAATTGCTCGCGCTCGCTGAATTGAGAAGCCTCCGTTCAGCGCAGTTCATTCCTAAACGGCAGGTGTTCGAAATATAGCAGACTTGTACCGCCGGACAAGCTAACGTCAGCTTTGGCCGAGGAGTGGACTGTGATTAATCCTGCAAGATATGGAGTATCAATATAATCTTGGAATCTCAATTACGTAGTGTTCACGATATGAAGCAAGCGAAGAAGCTTTATAAGTTGATGAAAAGCAGGTGTGGGAAGCCATACTACAATCAGTGGGGGGATAAGATTTCCCCTTTCAAACAGCGCATCTGCAATCATGCATGGGAACCTGATGGGCAGACCATGACTGAATACCGACTCTACTGCGGTCGATGCCACTCGACTAGGCTTGTATAGCAAACAGTGCCACCCTAACGGACTATCCGTACAAAATAATACCGTTGAGTACTAACAAACTGGGCGTAGTGAGTGAATCGCACACGAAACGCCAGATACCGTTTTCCCTAATAGATTTTCCTAACGTGCAGCTAATTTTTCGTGACTGTCTACGACTAAGGACGGTGATATAGGAAGAACGGTCGTCGACTTATCTGGAAGCCAAAGGCAGCTAAGGCCGACGACCGGGCTTCGACTAAAGCTGCAGTTTGTGTAGTGAAATAATTGCTTCCGTTTTTCAAAAGGCGCCGATGTGCAAGTCTGAGGACAGACAGCATGTTGACCATCCGTATGGTGGAAGTTAGTGGGCCACTATATGATCCAGATTGTTCCTAACCACGCTTTCCCGCCGTGGGCAGCCGATCCTATTGAATCTCAAATACGCGCAACAACTTCATTCATATAGAAATGGATACGATACCTCATTGCCTTGATTTGACCACGAATGCGGCGGAAGACAATCTTGATGGAAAGGTTCCCATCCTTCAGCACCGCGATTGACAACTAGCGCACATATCCCTACATTCCAAACAGCTTGCAGATTCGCTCAAAGTACATCGCCCCGCACGCACGGCGCGAGACTCACAGCGATATCCCCGGAACAGGAGGCCGACGCAAGACGAGATTCCCGCACTGACGGGAACAGTGTCGGCACCAGCCTTGTTCGCAAAAGGGGAAACAGATGATTGCATGCCTCATAAATATATTCGCGCTAAGCCACGAACAAGCGCTCTTCTCCTCTAGACAACTTAACCGAGGAGCTTGAGCATGCCCGGTGGATATACCCATGTCACATTAGTTCAACTTGCAATCGAAGACGCCCTTCATCATCAGGATGACTTGCTCCACACCGATGCGAAGCGTGCGCTAGGGAAATGGAAGAAATTCTGCATAGTTGGTGCTATCTCACCCGATTATCCCTATTTGGACATCTTGGACAAACATTCAGCCGATTGGGCCGATGTCATCCACAAAGGTAACGCGCTATCTCTTCTGCGCGGAGGTGCCGCGAGAATACGTGACATGGCTGACAGCAATGTGCGGCAAAAGTGCATGGCTTGGCTCTTCGGCTTTGCCTCCCACATTGCAGCCGACGGCACCATACATCCCGTGGTGAACCTAAAAGTCGGCCCCTACGAACAAAACAAGACCGCACATCGCAGTTGCGAGATGTCGCAAGATGTTTACGCTCATAGCAAACTAAACATGGGGATGTTGGATTTCAATCACCAAATTTCCACCAACGTGAATGATTCCTCTGCTGAAGAAGACGAAGACCGTTTGGACGCTGATATCGCCGCCCTCTGGTCTGATCTATTAATGGATGTCTACGACGACCCTTACCTCCAGCTCCAACCACCCCAAGTGCACGACTGGCACAGAGCCATGCGATTGATGATGAAGATCGGCGAGAGTGGCGACCATTTATTTGCATTCGCGCGACATGTCGCAGCCGACCAAGGTTTGGTATATCCGGCAGTGCCAGAAGCTACCCACATTGAGAATCTTGCCACACCAGATGGCACCACCCAGCATTTTGAAGCGATATTTCAGAAAGCACGCGTCAACATATTGGAGTTGTGGGGCTGGCTAGCCCTGACACTGCAAAATGAAGTTTCACCTCTTGATACCCTAGCCAGCTGGAGCTTGGACACAGGCATTGATGAGAATAACCGTATGACCTACTGGAGCTAACAACGATGAAATTCAGCGTATTAATCAAGCTACTCCCTTCCATTCTATTGGTTGCTTGCATTTCCGCGACAGCGGATACCCCATCCGCCAGTGAACGCGGCATCTTATCTACAAAAACTGTCAACTTGAGTTCCGCCGTAGATATTTACTTCTCCGACTTTACTGAAGAGCCAAAAGAAAGTGTCGCCACCACTCTGAAAAATGCCACCCAACACGACAAGCGCCTACTAGACAAGGTTTTCTCAAACTACGAACTGAAAGTGCAATATCAAAATCCCTATGCAGTTCTATTGATCTGCAGCAAAGATGGAAGGTCGGCGATCATGGAAGATGCGGGATGCTCTGCACGGATAGATCGGCAAGTGACCAGCTCAGCCCCTTGCGAATTCACCTTGAAGGTTACTCATGGCTGCACGGTTGATGGTGGTGACAAATAGCTCACCAGAAGTAAGTTAATTCACATTTCTAATACTTTTATCAGAACGCCAGGAGATGATTATGCGTCGCTTGTTATTGGTTCTAACGTTCATCCTGTTTGCGCCTGGATACGCCATTGCTAGCGGCGATGATCGTGTGTCTGCCGTTACAGACTTCCTGCTTAAACGCGCAGAAGAGAACGCTCTATACATGTTTGAAATGCGCCTCGCGTAATCAAGAATTAGCGTGTGCCTTTCCAGTTACCTACAGCTATATCGAAGATGGGAACCTGCGACTGCTCCTAAAGAATAAAGAACTTTGGAAACAAAGCGTCGAACAGGACTTGCTCACCATGGTAAGCGGCTATGCTGGGGAAAATATCAGCCACATCTTGAAATTCGTGGACCTTGCAAACCGCTACATCGAGACCGCCCAATATCTTGGCCTAGAATACCAGGGAGAGTTCATTCCATTAACTGAGGTTCCCATATCAGCGGACAGTGAATTCAAAAAACTGAATTCCGGCTTCTACGATGGCGTGATTGAACTTGATATAGCAATCCGTAGCCTGAAAGATATTCTGTCGCGATCTAAAAACACACGTGCGGCTTGCAGTATCCCTGCCATGACACTCGAAGACCTAAGCCTGCTTGCCGACAATATCAAACAAGCCAAGCCTCACCTTCAGGCATGGGCTAACCATATCAAGGCCAATGGTAAGTTATTAAAACTGAATACCGAAAAAATCAAATCTGACTGCCAGGATGATCCTAATCATTATCACTGCAAGTTCATCAACAGCCCCCCCCAAGAATGGCTGCAAAGTGATGTTGAAATTGCCATTGGTGCTACTGCAGTAGCGGTTACCACAGCCGTAGCGCTGAAAGATTTCGCTAACAAGATCAAAGCAACCAATACTTATGCGGCTAAAGTATTGGTAGCCGAAAAGTTCATGAAACAGACTGGCTTTAGCAAAGCAATTTCAAATCCTGAACGCCTCTCCAATGACCTCATGTTCTTTGCCGAACTGGCAGATACCGATGCGAACAGCAGCAAGGAACAAGTAGAAGAAATCCTGATGCGATACACCCTGCCCCCAGTCACTTTTGGTGTGAAGCGTGAATCACAAACTCACCTCATGATCACTGGCCACCTTGCCGCCTCTTATGGCAACGTCATCAACAGTTCAGAAGTTAGTGGCAATAATCGCGCGGGGATTTATGCCCCTGTGGGACTAGAATTAAGTCATGGCCTTGAATCCGGCTCACTGTCCCTAATGATCGCCCCCTTCGACTTCGGCTACCCCATCAGCCTCAAACTGAATGGTATTGAACAAGGCGTCTCACTGAATGAAGTCGTCGCCCCATCGATTGCTCTCAGCTACGGTTGGCGAGACTACCCCCTCAGTGTCGGCGTCGCCTATCAGCGCGGCAGGCGGTCAAGCCTGACCAATGCGGTAGAAAAGCGGGCTATGATATTTATGGGAATAGATATGCCACTGTTTCTTTTCTACTGAAAATCGATGTGGCTAGAATTTACAATTGAATGAACGACCACTCCCAAAAATGGCATCGAAGTGCCAAAGTAATAGTGACTTAAACCCACTCGCTAATAAGGTGACCGAAACTCTCATTCCATCTGCTTAGTGGCAGGATACGGTCAGTGTTTCGATTCTATTTCCATCCCCATTTATAACGAAAGCACTTCCTCTATGTATCTGCCGACCACGCTAGCCGCCCGCCTTTCCATGATTCTCTGTGCTGTGCTCTTAGTCGGCTGTGGGGATAACACCGAGACAACTGCAACATCTGTCACTAGTTCGATACAAACATCCGAGGCGGCCCCCAAGACTGCTGCACCAGCTTCTGCCCCCGCCCACACCAGTATCGCAACCGTCACCCTTCAAAGCATCGAACTGACTTCAGCCGAGGCAACCATCGGCATAGGCGAAACAACAGCGCTGCAAGCCACTGGACACTACTCGGATGATTCCACCCAAAACCTTTTACCCAAGGTGATCTGGCACACCAGCAAGAAAGGCGTCATCAGAATCTTGAAAGGCGAAGTCCATGGCATCAGCGCCGGTATCGTGCAGGTCACTGTCACGCTGGATGGCGTAAGTTCCGAGCCATTACCCATCACCGTGGGTTATTCCATCGGGGGTCACATCCATGGATTGGCTAAGGACAACAGTCTTTCGTTAATCAATAATGGCAGCCTCGAAGAAATCATCACGAATGGTGACACCTTCACCTTGCGCAATAAATTCATTCCCAAGACCGCCTACGTTATTCAGGCCGCTGCGATTCCGAATGCGCAACCCTGCACACAGACCTATGGCAAAGGGAGTGTGTCGAATTCAAATGTCAGCAACATCCATATCATCTGTGGCGTTCCATCCAAGGGCGTTTCTGTCACCAGCACAGACATCTCAAATGCGCGCCGCAACCACACTGCGACTTTGCTATCGAATGGGAAACTACTGGTCGCAGGAGGTGCTAATGACACAGGCAGTATCGCCAGTACAGAGTTATTCGATGCTGCTGGCAACAAGTTTACTGCCGCGGGTTCACTCAAGCAGGCGCGGCATAGCCACAGCGCCACGCTGCTCCCGGATGGCAAAGTGCTGGTCGTAGGCGGCATCGGGGAAGGCGTAACCCGCCTCGCCAGTGCTGAAATATTCGACCCTGCCTCATCCAGATGGGAAGCCACAGGCAGTTTGAACATCGCCCGTCGTGGTCACACTGCCACTCTGCTACCCAATGGAAAAGTACTCGTCGTGGGCGGCATAGGCGCAACAGGGCAAGGCATCCTTTCAAGCGCAGAGTTGTATGACCCCGCTACAGGAAAATGGCGCGTTACAAGCGGCCTTTCCACAGCACGTACCCAGCACACCGCCACCTTGCTACCCAACAACAAAGTATTGGTCGTGGGCGGCACAGGCCCGAACGGCAGCCTTAGCAGTGCTGAACTTTACGATGCCAACACGGACACTTGGCACCGCACCGGAAAAACACTCTCACCGCGTTACCTGCACATTGCAACGCTACTGCCTAATGGCAAAGTATTGATCACAGGGGGGCTAGACGACAAAGGCATCCTTGCCTCCTCCGAGTTGTTCGATACCGACAGCGGGCAATGGACTTCAGCAGGAAAATTGACTGATGCGCGCTACTCGCACAGCGCCGTACTGCTCCCAACTGGGCTTGTCTATGTAACAGGTGGCAGTAGTGCAGGCGGAAAGCACATCCTCGCAAGTGCGGAGCTTTTCGATCCTGCCACAGGGGCATGGTCAACTACGGGACCATCAACACATGCGCGTAGTCAGCACACTACTGTGCTGCTCAATAATGGAAAAGCGATCACTGTGGGAGGCACTTCTGGTGGAGAAGCTTTGAGTAGTGTTGAGTTGTATTGGTAGGACGCAGAGCTGGGCCTATCAACCGCAACAGTGGGCTGATATCAAAGGCGGTATCCAACCCTGGATTTGCGCTAATGAAGATACGCGTGGTGCTGACTGGCGGGAACCACGGCAGGGTGTTGGCTTGCGCGGTCTGCACAAAAATGAGACAGAAAGCGAGTAAGTAACGGAGCGGCGATTTAGTCAGGGATGCCGTCATCTTTGAAAGTCGTGGGGGATTCCTTATTTTTTGAAATACTGCTTGTGCTGGATTGCAAGACCTGACCCCGATGTTGTTCAGATTTGAATGGCAGAGATGCCAGTGAATAGCCTTGGGCTGTCGGGATTGCAATCAGACTAAGAAGCAGAAAGAAGAATTGCAGGCTTCACATCGTGGCTAGGCATCAATCTCTATTGTCGTATTGCAAGACCTGACCCAGGACTTGCGAGGGTGTCCAGAATTTTGTGTAAACGGGATTCCATTACTGCTGCGGCATCCTGTCATCAAACTGGATAGAAAACCGGTTTAGCGCCGCCTTCCAATCCCGGATTGGCATCGTCCATTTCTTGCTGA
>NZ_JBTSFG010000011.1:0-34562 GCF_054604835.1 Sideroxydans sp.
CTTTTGAGTTTCAGTGTAATAGATGCGTGGTCGTTGTTTCATCTGCAACACTCCTTTCGCTTTCGCTAAGTTTAGTGTGTTGCGTCGACGGATTGAATCCGCACCGAATAACTGTCTGTCGCATCCTCGGCCAAAGCAGTTATTCTGTAATTTTTGTAGTTCTACCTTCATCGATTCATCTCCCTCTCTTCTTCTCCCGCTTCTCTTTCTCAATCTGCTTTCCAATAATTACACCCACCCCCACTACTAATAGCACTGGCAAAAGGATTGGCATCACTCTCAATATCTCACTCAAATCTTCCTCCATCCCAAATTGCTCCCCACCAACAAATAGTGGCGAGTAGTGAGAAAAACCGCAACTTCTCAAACTCCAAACCCCGACGATCTTTCTTAAGATTGCTCCATGAGTTTGACACCTGCACATATCTCCCTTCTGCACCTGCTTGCAAAGCAAGCGGTGAGCGAGCATCTAACACAACAAACCCAGCAACCAAGGGCTGAAGCAGGGGAGCATCCAAATCCCCCCGTTTCACAACAGGCCAACGCAAGGTAATCTGTCGCAATGCGAACCGCCACTTATTGCCGCTACTCGGATGACGCTCAAAGCGTAAATTCGATTCGAGACCAGCTGCGGAATGTTGAAGAATATTGCGCCAGAGTGGGCTGGCCGCAGCCTACCCTGTACCAAGACAAAGCGATAACCGGCTCGCGCACGGATCGCCCCGGCTACCAAGCAATGATGGAAGCAGCCCTAGCCGGATTATTTGATGTGCTGCTGGTCGATGACCTCTCCCGCTTCGCACGCGACTATCTTGAATCCGGCCAAGCCGTCCGCTTATTCAAGTACAAGAACATTCGATTGATTGGCGTAAGTGATGGTGTTGACACAGACCGAACCGGCTACAAATTAGAAATAGGCATGCGCGGCTTGATGGCCGAGCTCTATCTAGATGACTTGGCAGAAAAGACGCATCGCGGGCTTAAAGGACTAGCACTTGAAGGCTACAGCGCAGGTGGACTACCCTTCGGTTACTCATCTACTCATGATGGCCACGGCAGCAGCCGCTCCATCAATGAGGATGAGGCAAAGTGGGTTCGCTGGATATTCGAGCGTTACGTCGCAGGAGATTCCCCTCGCACGATTGCTGCATCCTTGAATGATAAAGGCATCCCCTCCCCTAGAGATGGGAAGTGGTCACCATCTGCCATTTACCCAGACCAAAAGGGCGTTGGCATATTGGCCAACGATCTCTACAACGGCCGCCAAATTTGGAACAAAACAAAGTGGGTAAAAAATCCAACAAATGGGCGCAGAAAGCGTACAGAACGTCCCCAGTCCGATTGGGTTATCACCGAACACCCTGAGCTGCAAATTATTGACGATGAAACGTGGGCGGCTGTTAAAGCAAGAATACAAGCTACCCGCAATAAGACTGCAGGCATGCGCGAGAAACAGAAGAGTGCCGCAGCAAGTGGTGGACGTGGCCCCCGCTACCTATTCAGCGGTCTGCTGAAGTGCGGTTGCTGTGGAGGGCCGTATGTAATCGTGGATCGCTACCGGTACGGCTGCAATATCCATAAAGACAGGGGAGTTGCGGCTTGTGCTAACAGCACCAAGATTGCTAGGGAGAAGGTGGAAAATATTCTGCTGGAAGGTATCAAGAAAGACCTGTTGTCTGAAGAGGCATATCGACAGTTTGAGCGAGAAACCCGCCAGATTCTCAAAGATATGCAACCAGACCCTACGGAAGCTCGCAGGAAGGTCGAGAAAGCCCGCAAAGAGGCCGAGAACATCCTAAATGCCATCCGGCAGGGGATTATCACCCCATCTACCAAACGAGCGCTTGAGGAGGCCGAGGAAGCCGCTAAAACTGCTGAAGCTGAGTTGAGTGCCATCCTTGCCTTTCAGCCGACACAGATCCTGCCTCGTGCAAGAGAGATTTTCAAAGGGATGGTGGAAAAGCTGGAATGCATCAATGATGTTGCCGCCGCAAGGGAGGCCATCCGTGCCATTACTGGCGATATCACACTGACTCAGGAAGACGGAGAGCTATACGCAGAACTAACAAAGGGTGGCATAGCCACCCTTAGTCAGATAACGTTGGTTGCGGGGGCAGGATTTGAACCTACGACCTTCGGGTTATGAGCCCGACGAGCTGCCAGACTGCTCCACCCCGCGTCAGTTGAGGGACGGCATTCTATAGACGCACCCACATCAGGTCAAGAACTTAATCCTGTTTATGTTCAACCTTGCGCTGCAAAGCCCACTCGACATGCTCTCTAACAAGAAAGGATTCATGTTGCGACCTTGCCTGCAAGGCCTGCAGA
This sequence comes from Sideroxydans sp., assembly GCF_054604835.1. Taxonomy (NCBI): domain Bacteria; kingdom Pseudomonadati; phylum Pseudomonadota; class Betaproteobacteria; order Nitrosomonadales; family Gallionellaceae; genus Sideroxydans; species Sideroxydans sp. The sequence goes on from NZ_JBTSFG010000011.1 coordinate 2,329, forward strand.
CTCTCCGCAGTTGCCGGTACATTACCTAGCGCCACTGCGATATTCCTCAACCACTGCTCGTATCCAATACGATAGATCGGACTGCCCGCCATGCGCGTACGAAATGCTTCTTCGCTCCAAGAGAACAACTCGATGAGCATTATGTCATCGAGCTTGTTGCGTACCGAAAAGTCCGGTTCTATGCTTTTCACCGCAAATCTATTCCATGGGCAAAACAGTTGGCAATCGTCACAACCATAGATGCGATTCCCTATTAGCGGCCTTAACTCGTGAGGGATGCTGCCCTTATGTTCGATAGTCAGATACGAGATACAGCGCCGCGCATCCACTATATATGGCGCTGTGATGGCCCGCGTCGGGCATACATCCATACAGGCGACGCAAGTTCCGCAATGACTTTGCTGCGCCACATCCGCCGGTAGCGGAAGGTCGACGAATATCTCACCCAGAAAGAACCACGAGCCCTGCTCACGCGTAAGCAACAACGTGTGCTTCCCTCGCCATCCCAGATGCGCCTTCTGCGCCAACTCCACTTCCAGCACAGGGGCACTGTCCGTAAAAACGCGACACTGACAGTCGACAACATCCCTGATCTTCTGCGCCAACTTTTCCAATCTGTTTCGCAACACCTTGTGATAATCACGACCCAGCGCGTAGCGGGAAACATAGGCACGGGAAGGATCAAGCAATACCGCCTCGGCAGCATGACTGATCTCAGGGAAATAATTCATGCGTACAGAGATCACGCGCAATGTGCCCGGCAGCAACTCTGTCGGACGCGCCCGTTTCACCCCATGTTTTGCCATATAATCCATGGCACCGTGATGGCCGTCCGCTAACCACTGCAGCAGATGTGCTTCCGCCTCACCCAGGCTGGTATCCGAAATACCAACAGCCTGAAAGCCAAGCTCGCTGCCCCATGCTTTGATGCGCAAGGCAAGTTCATCCATTTCCAACCGGGGATCACTATTTTGCATGACTCGAATCATAGCCCAATAGTTCTGCCAAATGAGGAGGCCACTGCCGCCTTTGCATTGCGATTGGCTCATGCGATCCGCCCCGGACTGGTGATCTATCTGCGCGGAGATCTCGGCGCCGGCAAGACCACGCTGGTTCGGGCCTTGTTGCTGGCGCTTGGATATAAGGGGCGAGTCAAAAGCCCGACCTACACTCTGGTTGAAAGCTACGATGTGAGAGGGCTACACTTGCGGCATTTCGACCTCTACCGTTTTCGAGATGCCGATGAATGGGAAGAAGCCGGATTCCGTGACGAGTTCGACGCACACAATATTTGCCTGGTTGAGTGGCCGGAACAGGCAGCCGGACTATTACCCGAGGCCGACCTCAGTCTTACCTTTGAGATACTTCAGGATGGCCGTGAGATTTTCCTGCACGCCTATACTGAAGCAGGGACGAAATGTTTGAACGCACTCTAAAGTCTGTTTTCCTGCTGTTATTGGTATGGGCTGGTTCCGCCCATGCAGAGATACCCGTCACTTCCGCCCGCCTCTGGCCCGCACAGGATTACACGCGCCTCACGCTGGAATCGAAATCCGCCATCCGCTACAAGCAATTTACCCTCTCCAACCCGGACAGATTGGTCATCGACCTTGATGAGATCGAACTCGGTGCCGCCTTGAACGAACTGCCCAACAAGGTCAGCAAAGAGGATCCATACATCAGCAGCTTGCGCATAGGGCGCTTCAAGCCCGGCATCGCCCGGCTGGTTCTGGATCTGAAATCACAGGTCAAGCCACAGTTATTCAGCCTGAAACCTGTCGGAGAATATGGGCACCGGCTGGTTCTGGATATTTATCCCGCCGTCCCTGTCGATCCCTTGATGGCCTTCGTGGCACAGCAACTTGCCGCAAGCGAGCCAGTCGCCAGCGATTCCAATACAGAAACCACCAAAACAGAAGATGCGGCGCTGGCAACACAGCCGCCTGCCGCTTCGGCGCCACAACCCTACCCGGAATTGCGCAATCGCGTGCTTGTCATCGCTCTGGATGCGGGGCATGGCGGAGAAGATCCGGGAGCACTTGGACGCAGCGGGACGCGCGAGAAGGATGTGACACTGTCCATCGCGCGCGAGTTAAAAGTCCAGATAGATGCGACCCCGGGTATGCGCGCGGTACTCATTCGAGATGGCGATTACTTCATTCCCTTGAGCGGTCGAGTAGAAAAAGCACGCCGAGCGCATGCGGATCTATTCGTCTCCATACACGCCGACGCCTTCGTCAAGCCGCATGCACGGGGGTCGTCCGTATTTGCATTGTCAGAGGGGGGCGCCACCAGTGCCAGTGCGCGCTGGCTCGCCAAGAAAGAGAACGAGGCCGACCTCATCGGCGGCGTGAACCTCGCAGTAAAAGACCCCTACCTTGCCCGCACCCTGCTCGACCTGTCACAAACAGCGACCATCAATGACAGCATGAAGCTGGCCAAGCATGTTCTGAATGAATTGGGCGGCATCAACAAACTACACCGGGGCCGCGTGGAACAAGCCGGATTCGCCGTCCTCAAGTCGCCGGACGTTCCATCCATCCTGATAGAAACCGCATTCATCAGCAACCCAACCGAAGAGAGCAGGCTGAAAGATCGGAACTATCAACGCACGATGGCGAGCGCGATCCTCAGCGGGATCAAACGTTACTTCGCACAAAACCCGGCATTATCCAAGCGCAGAGTTGCGCTGAATGAATAGTCGATCAGGCAGGGAATACACCCGTAGACAAGTAGCGATCACCCCGGTCGCAGACGATAAAAACGATAGTGGCGTTTTGCACCTGCTGCGAGAGACGCATTGCGATGCTCAACGCTCCACCTGAAGATATCCCGCAGAATATCCCCTCTTCCCTCGCCAGACGGCGCGTCATTTCTTCCGCATCCTGCTGCCCCACATATTCGATACGGTCGATGTTTCTCGGATCGTATATCTTGGGCATATAGGCTTCCGGCCACTTGCGAATACCCGGTATTTGCGCCCCATCCTCCGGCTGAGCCCCGATGATCTGGATCGCGGGATTCGTTTCCTTGAAGAATCGTGCGTTGCCCATGATGGTGCCGGTGGTACCCATACTGCTGACAAAGTGCGTGATCCTGCCCTGGGTATCGCGCCAGATCTCCGGCCCCGTACCTTCGTAATGCGCCAAGGGATTATCAGGATTTCCGAATTGGTCGAGGATGATGCCGCGACCTTCGTCGCGCAACTTTTCTGCCGTATCGCGCGCTAACTCCATGCTGCCCACCTTGGGTGTCAACACCAGCTCGGCACCCAAAGCACGCATGGTCTGGCGGCGTTCCACACTCTGATTCTCAGGCATCACCAAGATCATCTTGTAACCGCGCATGGCGGCGGCCATCGCCAGCGCGATACCGGTGTTGCCACTGGTCGCCTCGATCAAGGTGTCGCCGGGCTTGATGCTGCCACGTGCTTCAGCATGTCTGATCATGGACAGTGCCGGCCTGTCCTTCACCGAACCGGCAGGATTGTTGCCCTCCAGCTTGGCGAGGATGACATTGGACGTGTCACCGGGTATGCGCTTAAGCCTGACCAGCGGTGTATTTCCGACATAGTCTTCCAGAGTCTTGTACATGGCTTGTTCCATAGAGGGGTTATGCCTGCATGATAAATGCAGGCACCTTCCTTTGCACTGCGGCTTTAGAGGGCGATGCCCGAGGCGTCGAACAATCCTTCGAACAGGATGGAACTCAGATAGCGCTCTCCCGAGTCCGGCAGGATCACTACGATTATCTTGCCCGCGTTCTCGGGTTTCCGAGCCTGACGAACCGCAGCCGCCACTGCTGCCCCACTTGAGATTCCGGAAATGATGCCTTCTTCCCTGGCCAGTCGACGTGCGAACAACACTGCATCCTCGTTCGTCACCAGTTCGACCTCATCCACCAAAGACAGGTCCAGCGTGCCCGGCACAAAGCCTGCGCCTATGCCCTGAATCTTGTGGGGGCCGGGCTTAAGTTCCAGTCCTGCACGCTTTTGCGTCAGGATCGGACTGGCAGCCGGCTCGACTGCCACAGATTTGATCGCCTTGCCTTGAGTGTTCTTGATATAGCGTGACACACCGGTGATCGTGCCGCCGGTACCCACACCTGCCACAAAGATGTCGATCTTTCCGTCGGTATCGTTCCATATCTCCGATCCCGTGGTCGCTTCATGGATCGCCGGATTGGCGGGGTTCTCGAACTGCTGCAGCAACACGTACTTTGCATCGGACTCCGCAATCTCCTTCGCCTTGGCGATCGCGCCACCCATACCCTTGGAACCTTCGGTCAGCACCAGCTTTGCACCATAGGCGACCAGTAACTTGCGCCGCTCGACGCTCATCGTTTCGGGCATGGTCAAAGTAAGCGGGATGCCGCGTGCAGCGGCCACAAAGGCCAATGCAATGCCGGTGTTGCCGCTGGTGGGCTCGACGATCTCCTTGCCCGGGCCGAGCAATCCCTTCTGCGTTGCATCGTCGATCATTGCCACACCGATGCGATCCTTCACCGAATAGGCCGGGTTGCGCCCCTCGATCTTGGCAAATATGGCGGCAGGCGCCCCATCGCCGATCTTGTTCAGTTTGATCAACGGCGTACGGCCCACAACAAGCGAATTATCTGCGAACAACTTTGACATCCCGAACTCCTGAAAATGAATAGCGACGATGGCTGCATTATAGGCAGAGCCCATCATTACCGATAATCACATTTTCCTATTTTGTTATTCCAATCGAGCATAAATGAAAATCCGCCCGGCTACAGGCCGGGCGGATCGATGGTGAGCCGCGAAAGACTATTTCTTGTCCGGCTTGCTCACGGTGAATTCACTGCGCAAGCGCTCCACCGTCTTCTTGCCGAATCCCTTTACATCATCAAGCTCTTCCACGCGCTTAAAGGGACCGTGCTGCTTTCGATGCTGAACGATAGCCTCGGCTTTCGAGGCACCGACACCCTTCACGGCCTGCAACTCCTCCACGCTCGCCGTATTCAAATCGACCGCCGCGTAGAGTGAACCGGAAAACAAAAGTACCAACAGGGATTGCAACAGCTTCTTCATCACTTTCTCCTTTCGAAGTTGGCGACCTAAGTCGCGGGTTGCATACCCTCCTCCTGTTTTACTTCGACTTCTCCAGCATGTAATTTACGTAATTCGCCGTGCCTTGCTCCACGGTCAGGAATTGCTCCGCATAGCCGGCTCCACGCATCGCCGACATATCGGCCTGGGTGAAACTTTGATACTTGCCGCGCAGCGCATCCGGGAACGGGATATAGCGAATGATCTGCTGCTGCAGCAATTGCTCCAGCGTCAATACCGGCTCTCCGTTCGCGGCACGCAAGGTATTGATCGTCGCCACGGCCACATCGTTGAAGCTCTGCGCGGTACCCGTGCCAAGATTGAAGATGCCCGATTTCTCAGGGTGATCCAAGAAGTGCATATTGACCTTGACCACGTCTTCGACTGACACGAAATCGCGGAGCTGTCCGCCGTTGGCATAGCCATCACAACCCTCGAACAACTTCACATGCCCATCTGCCCGATACTGGTTGAAGAAATGGTATGCGACCGAGGCCATCCGCCCCTTGTGCTGCTCACGCTGTCCGTACACGTTGAAATAGCGGAAGCCCACGATCTGCGAAGTACGTTCTGCCCAGCGTCTACGCACCACCTGATCGAACAAGAACTTGGAATAGGCATAGACGTTCAGCGGTGATTCGTATTCACGGCTTTCCTTGAAAACGCCGCCGCCGCCATAGACCGATGCGGACGAGGCATACAAGAATGGCACTTCTTCGCTTTGGCAATGATTCAGCAACTCAAGGGAATAACGATAATTGTTCTCCATCATGTAACGGCCATCCGTTTCCATGGTGTCGGAGCAAGCACCTTCATGCAATACAGCGGCGATCTCGCCATCGAGGTCTCCGCCTACCACACGTTCGATGAAGTCCTCCTTATCCATGAAGTCGGCGATCTCGCAATCCGTGAGATTCAGGAACTTGTCGGCCTTCTTCAGATTGTCGACCGCGATGATGTCGGTCACGCCACGCTCATTCAGCGCCTTGACCAGGTTGGAACCAATGAAACCTGCTGCTCCGGTTACCACGTAGTACATGCTATCTCCTTGAAATAGAAGGATGGATCACCCCCCTCTTTCCCTTCGCTATGCACGGAAGGGTATTACATTAACCATGCTTACTGCAAGGCTTTATTGAGTCGAACAGCACTCAGTCCTGCTTCTTCATATCCTGCAGAATCTCTTCGCGCGAAACCACAGCCGTACCCAGCTTGGCCACCACCAAGCCGGCTGCACGATTGGCGATGCGCACCGCCTCTGCCATATCCGCGCCGCTCGCCAGCATCACCGCCAAGGTGGCGATGACCGTGTCACCGGCACCGCTCACATCGAACACTTCGCGCGCCAGCGTCGGCTCGTGCAATATGCCCTGCTCGCGGAACAATGACATACCTTCCTCGCTACGCGTCACCAACAAGGCCTCCAAGCCCAATTCACTACGCAGCTTCTGTGCTTTTTCGTTCAACTCCGCTTCGCTCTTCCAGTTCCCGGCCACATCACGGAACTCGCTACGGTTCGGTGTAAGCAGCGTTGCGCCGCGATAGCGCTCGTATTCGTCCCCTTTTGGATCGACCAGCACCGGCTTGCCGGCTGACCGTGCCAACCGGATCATTTCGGCGATATGGGTCAAGCCGCCCTTGCCGTAATCGGACAGCAACACCACATCGCAGTCCGGCAGCTTGCTACGGAAGTCGGCCAGCTTGGCCTGCAACACCTCGTGACTCGGCGGCGTTTCGAAATCGATGCGCAACAATTGCTGCTGACGCGCGATGGCACGCAGTTTGACGATGGTGGAAAAACTCTCGTCGCGATGCAACAAAGCGTCGACTCCACCCTGTGCAGTCAGCAGTCGTTGCAGGCAGTCACCCGCCTCGTCCGCGCCGACCACCGACAACAGTGTGCAATGCGCCCCCAGTTCGGCGATATTGCGCGCCACATTGGCGGCACCGCCGGGACGCTCTTCTACCCGGCTCACTTTCAGCACCGGCACCGGCGCCTCCGGCGAGATGCGGCTGACATCGCCGAACCAGTAACGGTCCAGCATCACATCCCCGACGACCAACACCCGCGCTTTATCGAACGATGGCAGCTTCATGCCACATCTCCTGTCTCTTTCAGAATGTCTTGCAGCGCCTGCAATGGATCAGGCGCTTGCGTGATCGGGCGGCCGATGACCAGATAGCTGGAACCCGCCTGCAGCGCTGCCTGCGGCGTCATGATGCGCGATTGATCGTTTGCCGCCGCATTCGCCGGGCGTATCCCCGGCGTCACCAGACAAAAGTCCTTGCCACATTGCTGGCGCAGCGTTGCCGCTTCCTGCGCCGAACACACGACTCCATCCAGACCGCTGTCCCGAGTCAGTTGCGCCAGACGGGATACCATCTGTGCCGGGCTGGCCTCGATGCCGATCCCATGCAGGTCTTCCTGCGCCATACTGGTGAGGATTGTCACTGCGATCAGTTTCGGTCGTTGCGCGTGATTCGCCAGCGCCTCACGCGCCGTCTCCATCATCTTGCGGCCACCCAAGGCATGCACGTTGACCATCCACACGCCCAATGCCGCCGCCGCCTTGCAGGCTTGCGCAGTGGTATTGGGGATGTCGTGAAACTTGAGATCGAGGAACACTTCGAATCCGCGCTGCTGCAACTTCTCGACCAGTTGCGGCCCGGCAGCGGTGAACAATTCCTTGCCGACTTTCAGTCGGCACAAAGCCGGTTCAAGCCGCTCGGCCAATGCCAAGGCGGATGCCGCCTGCGGAAAATCCAGCGCGACGATGATCTTCGGGTCTAGTTGTGCGGCGGTACTCATGCGATCAATCCATTCTCTTCACTGCGTTTTGGCGAATAGCTTTCCCAACTGTGGCACGCGGGGCAATGCCAATAGAACTGTTTAGCCTTGAAGCCACAATGTCCGCACCGGTACATCGCAAGGCTGCGAGTGCGGTTGTGTATGAGCGATTTCACCAGCTCGACATCGCCGCGCCGCTCGCCGGTCATCTTCATCAATTGCGCCTCGAGCAGCTTGTCCAATCCCAGCAGCGTGGGGTTACGCTTCAATTCATTGAGCACCATCTGATAGGCAGCCTCGGGGCCATCCGTCGCGACCAGCGCCTCAAACAGCACGTTCATAAGATCCAGCGAGGGGTGCTTTTGCAAATAGCTGCGCAGCAATTCCACACCTGCCGACTCGTTACCGCCCTGCTGGAAAGCGTGCAATATGCGCTCTGCGACCAACGGCAAGTATTGCGCATCCTGCGTCTCTACTGCCTTCCATATCTCGATAGCGCGCGCCGTATTCCCTGCAGCCAATGCGATATCGCCCAGCTTGATGCTGGCGCGCACCCCTTGCGGATCGACCGCGAGCGCCTGCTCCAGATGCACGACAGCGGCATCCACTTGTTTGTCCGCACATTCGCGCTCGGCCAACTCGCAGTAAAAGAACGACGCCTGTCTTGCATAAGACTTGCCGGTCAAAGTAGCTAGTCGCTGGCTGATATCGATCGCCTTCAACCAGTCCTTCTCCTTCTGGTATATCTCCAGCAGGAACTCCAGCGCAGCTTTTTCGTGGGATGTGCCATTCAGACCGTGGAATGCCGTCTCGGCCCGATCCAGAATGCCGGCCTTCAAGTAATCCTGCGCCAGTTCGAACAAGGCTTGCTGACGCTTTTCTTCGTCCAAGTCGGCGCGTTCATATAGGTTGAGGTGCATACGTATCGCGCGGTCCACCTCACCGCGGCGACGGAACAGACTGCCCAGCGCAAAGTGCAACTCTATCGTTTGCGGATCGACTTTGACGACTTCGATAAAGGCCTCGATAGCCTGATCCTGTTGCTCATTGAGCAGGAAATTCAACCCCTGAAAATAGGAGCGCGGCAGTGAGCTGGATTCAGACAACAGCTCTTTGATATCGACACGTGCTGCCAGCCATCCCATGCCGAAGAACAGCGGGAATACCAGCAACATCCAGGGTTCAAAATCCATCTTGTATTTTCAGGAAGAATGTTCGGAAATATCTGTTTGATTCTCAGCACTGCGCCCGGATTGATTGAATTGCGGCTGCGCACGTGCATGCGCCAAATCGCTACGCAAACGCACGACTGTATCGAGCATCGCCAGCATGCCCAAAACGACTCCCAGAACCAGAAAGCCAAACAACGCGACCACCAGCGGCGTCTGCCATTCGTAACCGAACAGATAGCGTAGCGTGACGATCTCGTTGTTCTTCATCGCAAAGCCCAGCAATGCGACAAATAGCAGGATCCGCAGCAACCAGGTCAAATAGCGCATGCTTTAATTTTCATCATCGAATCGGGGTGCAAAGATAGCACGAACACGCAATTGTTTCTCGCGGGGATATTGCCCCGTGAGCAATAACTCGCAAAAAAATTGGCGGCGCATCTTGCGATGTGCCGCCAATCTTTCAATCACTTGCTACTTCAGGATTGAGGGTAATCCACGCGTTCCCGCAGTTCCTTGCCTGCCTTGAAGTGAGGCACGTACTTGGCTGGCACCTGAACCTTGTCACCGGACTTGGGATTGCGTCCCAAACGCGGCGGGCGATAGTTCAAGGCAAAACTGCCAAATCCGCGAATCTCGATACGTCCGCCTTCAGACAACGTGGCGGACATACTGTCCAGTATCACCTTGACCGACAGCTCGGCATCCTTCCCCAACAGCTGGGGATGACGCTCTGCCAGTCTGGCGATCAGATCGGAACGTGTCATGCCCTGCCTCCTTACTGCGTGTCAGCCTTGCTGGAATCCATCTTGGCCTTAAGCAGAGCACCCAGGTTCGTGGTGCCGGAAGCACTGGTGTTCTCAGCCGCGAACTTCTGCATCGCTGCTGCCGTGTCGGCCTTGTCCAGCGCCTTGATCGACAGGTTGATGCCGCGGTTCTTGCGATCCACGTTGATGATCACTGCCTTGACGCTGTCGCCTTCTTTCAGGTGGTTGCGGATATCTTCCACGCGATCCACCGACACTTCGGAGGCCTTCAGGTAGGCTTCGACATCACCGTCCAGACCGATCACAGCACCCTTGGCATCCAGAGACTTGACGATACCGGTAACGATAGCGCCCTTGTCATGGCCGGTCACGAAACCGCCGAACGGATCACCTTCCAGTTGCTTGATACCGAGGGAGATGCGCTCGCGCTCGACATCGATAGCCAACACGACTGCTTCCAGTTCGTCACCCTTCTTGTAGTTGCGCACGGCTTCTTCGCCGGCAACACTCCAAGACAGGTCGGACAGGTGAACCAGGCCGTCGATACCGCCATCCAGACCGATGAACACACCGAAGTCAGTGATCGACTTGATAGCGCCCTTAACTTTGTCACCCTTCTGGTGGTTAGCTGCGAAGTCGTCCCAAGGATTGGACTTGCACTGCTTCATGCCCAGAGAGATACGGCGGCGTTGCTCGTCGATCTCGAGGATCATCACTTCTACTTCGTCGCCCAGCGCAACGACTTTGGAAGGATGAACGTTCTTGTTGGTCCAATCCATTTCGGAAACGTGCACCAGACCTTCGATACCTTGCTCGATCTCAACGAAAGAACCGTAGTCGGTCAGGTTGGTCACCTTACCGAACAGGCGAGTGCCTTGCGGGTAGCGACGTGCCAGACCATTCCAAGGATCATCGCCCATCTGCTTGATGCCCAAGGAAACACGATTCTTCTCCTGGTCGAATTTCAGGATCTTAGCTTCGATCTCGTCACCAACAGTCAACACCTCGGACGGGTGCTTGACGCGGCGCCATGCCAGATCGGTGATGTGCAACAGACCATCGATACCGCCCAGGTCGACGAACGCACCGTAGTCGGTGATGTTCTTGACGATACCCTTGACCACTGCGCCTTCCTTGAGGTTCTCCAGCAGGGATTCGCGATCCGCACCCTGGGTCTCTTCCATCACAGCGCGGCGGGAAACCACCACGTTGTTGCGCTTGCGATCCAGCTTGATGACCTTGAGTTCCATGGTCTTGTTTTCGTACGGAGTGGTGTCCTTGACCGGACGGATGTCCACCAGCGAACCGGGCAAGAATGCACGGATGCCGTTGACCATCGCGGTCAGACCGCCCTTGACCTTGCCGCTGACATAACCTTCAACGATGCGGCCTTCTTCCATCGCCTGCTCCAGGTCGATCCAGGCAGCCAGACGCTTGGCTTTTTCGCGCGACAGACGTGTCTCGCCGTAACCGTTCTCCAGCGACTCGATCGCCACGGTGGTGAAGTCGCCAGCCTTGACTTCGATGTTGCCAGCTGCGTCTTTGAATTCTTCAACGGGGATATAACTTTCGGACTTCAGTCCGGCATTCACCACGACCACGTTCTGCTCAACGCGAACGACTTGGGCGGTGATGAGTTCACCTGCACGCATTTCCTTGCGATTCAGGCTTTCTTCAAACAGTGATGCAAAGCTTTCCATTTCGGCTACAGCGGTCATTTTCGATCTACTCTCAGGTTATCCCGCAACTGCACGGGGGTTCGTTCATCAACCCGGATGGCGGGGAGCCAAGCGGGGCCTAACTAATTGCACGGTATCGTGTCAGCACTTCTTCGACGGCCTGCGCGATGTTCAGCGGCGTCGTATCCAGCAGACTTGCACCTTGCGCCTGTTGCAGGGGAGCGACACTACGTTGCATATCTCGCTCGTCGCGCGCCTGTATATCCTGCAAAAGGGCGGCGATATTAGCACCCATCCCTTTTTCTTTCAACTGCTTATAACGACGTTCCGCGCGTGCCTCGGCCGAGGCGGTCAGGAACACCTTCAACACCGCGTCGGGGAACACCACCGAAGCCATATCGCGCCCGTCTGCCACCAGTCCGGGCGACTGCCGGAAGGCGCGTTGTTTATCCAGCAAAGCGGCCCTGACCTGCGGTAGTGACGCCACTTTGGAGGCGGCAGACCCGGCCTCCTCGGTGCGCAATTCATCGCCGACCCTCTCGCCATCCAGCCAGGTCTCACCCTTCTCGAAGCGGATATCCACCCTGCCCGCCAGCGCAGCCAGCCCGGCTTCATCATCCAGCGCCACACCATGACGTTGTGCCGCCAAACCCAGCAGGCGATACAGCGCGCCACTATCAAGGTAATGCATGCCCAAGGCATCGGCCACGCGTTGTGCCACCGTGCCCTTGCCTGAAGCGGAGGGACCATCGATAGCGATAACTGGAACGGCTTGGGTCACTTTTGCGAACTCCGTGAAATAGTCGGGAAAGGTCTTGGCGACGCACTTGGGATCATTGATGCGCACCCCTGCGCCACCGAATGCGGCCAACGAGAAACACATCGCCATGCGGTGGTCGTCATAAGTGTCGATAGCCGCGTGCTCAAACTGTGCGGGCGGCGTGATGCGTATGTAATCCGCGCCCTCCTGCACCGTCGCGCCAACCTTGCGCAATTCGGTCGCCATGGCGGCGATGCGGTCGGTCTCCTTCACGCGCCAGCTGGCGATGTTACGCAGTGTGGTCGTGCCGTCAGCGAACAGCGCCGCCACGGCCAGGGTCATTGCCGCATCGGGAATGTGATTGCAATCGAGGTCGATAGACTTCAGCTTGCCCTCTGCAGGACCGCTGGCTTCCATCCAGTTCGGGCCCATCGTGATGCGCGCGCCCATCTTTGCCAGTTCTTCGGCAAAACGTTTATCACCCTGCACGCTATCTGCGCCCACGCCTTCAACACGAACCGACCCGCCACCGATCGCACCGGCGGCCAGGAAGTAGGAAGCCGACGAAGCATCGCCTTCAACATATATCTCTTGCGGCGAGACATAACGACTGCCCGCCGCAACCGTGAAGCTGCGCCAGCCATCGCGCAGCACGGTCACTCCGAAGCGCGCCATCATCGCCAGCGTGATCTCGATATAGGGCTTGGAGATCAATTCGCCCACGACCGCCACCTTCACCGTGCGGCCAAGTAAGGGCAATGCCATCAGCAGGCCGGTCAGGAATTGGCTGGACACATCGCCGCGCACCTGTGCCGTATCGCCCGCCAGCTTGGACGGGGATATCCGTAGCGGCGGAAAACCTTCATTTCCCAGATATTCGATACGAGCACCCAATTGACGCAAGGCATCCACCAAGTCGCCGATTGGCCGCTCATGCATGCGCGCCACACCGGACAATTCATAGCTACCGCCCGACAAAGCCAACGCAGCCGTCAAAGGACGGAAAGCGGTACCTGCATTACCCAAGAACAACGTGGCATCTTTATTGGGAAAATCGCCCGCACAACCGGTGATGCGATAGGCATTTCCACCCAACGCCTCCACCGCTATACCCAAAGCAGCCAATGCTTCCAGCATGCGATCAGTATCGTCCGACTTGAGCAGATCGCGCACCACGGTCACACCTTCGGACAGTGCCGCCAGCAACAACACGCGGTTTGAGATGCTCTTGGAACCAGGCAGGCGCTCGGTACCGCGCGCGGACATCAAGGGAGGAAGGTCGATATATTCGTGCTGATTCATGCGATGAAGTGAAAGGTTATTGTTGAGTCCAAGTGCTGCGCACTTCGCGCGCCAGACTGAATATCTCTTCCAGCTTGGCCGCGTCGTTGTTTTGCAACGCCTGATGGATGACATAGAGTTCATCCGCGTAGCGCTTCACTTCCTGCAACAAGGCATCGCGGTTGGCCAGACTGATGTCGCGCCACATCTCGGGCGAGCTGGCGGCGATGCGCGTGAAGTCGCGGAAGCCGCTGGCAGCAAAAGACAGCAACAGGTCTTTGTTATCCCGCTGCGCCAGATCGTGCACGAGGGCGAACGACAGCAGATGCGGCAAATGGCTCACCGCCGCGAACACGCCGTCGTGTTCTTCCGGCGTCAGTTCGCTCACCACCGCCCCGCAGGATTCCCATGCCTGACGCACTCGCGTCACGGACGCTTTGGAATTCTCCGGCAATGGTGCAAGCACGACTTTCTTGCCTTGATACAAATCGGACATGGCTGCAGAAGCACCACTTTTTTCCGCGCCCGCGATGGGGTGCGCCGGCACGAATTGCGCGAGTTTGTCCCCAAGATTGGCGCGCGCTGCAGCGACCACATCACATTTGGTGCTGCCACCATCAGTCACCAGCGTCTGCGCACCGAGATGCGGCGCGATACGCGCAAATATCTCGCTCATCTGCGCCACCGGCGTGGCCAGCAACACCAGATCGGCATCACACACCTCGCTCGCCACATCGCTGCCGATGCGATCCAGAATACCTAGCCGTTTGGCTTCATCCAGCGTGGACTGACTGCGGCCAAAACCGACCACCTCACCCACCGCGCCCGCCTTGCGTAGCGCCAACGCGAACGAACCGCCGATGAGGCCGGCGCCGAAGATGACGATCTTGCGGAAGGTCGGTTGCATGTCTTACAGCGTGCGCCCGATCGCCCCGGCGATCGCGCCCAGCGTACCCATCAGTTTCTTCAATTCGTCCGGCGTCAGCGCCTGGTCGGCATCGCACCAGGCGTCGCACGGGCTGGGATGCATCTCGACCAGCAGGCCGTCGGCACCCGCCGCGATGGCGGCTTGAGACAATGCGGGCACCATCCACGCTTTTCCGCCCGCGTGCGAAGGATCGACGATCACCGGCAAGTGAGTCTCTTTCTTCAGCACGGCGATGGCAGTCACATCCAGCACATTTCGATATGCGGTCTCGAAGGTGCGGATGCCGCGCTCGCAGAAGATGATGTTGTGGTTGCCGCCCGCCGCGATGTATTCCGCCGACATCAGCCATTCGCTGATAGTGGCCGACATGCCGCGCTTGAGGATGACGGGTTTGTTGATCTTGCCCACCGCCTTGAGCAGGTCGAAGTTCTGCATGTTGCGCGTGCCGATCTGGATGACATCCACGTCGTATTCCATGAATGCGTCCAGTTGGCGTGCATCCATCAATTCGGTGACGATGGGCAGTTTGTATTTCTGTGCCGCCTTGCGGAACATGTCCAGCCCTTCCACGCCGTGTCCCTGAAAGGCATACGGGCTGGTGCGCGGCTTGAAGGCGCCGCCGCGCATCAGACGGCAACCCGCCTCGTGCGTGAACTTGGCCGCCAGATCCATCTGCTCCTGCGTCTCCACCGAACACGGCCCGGCGATGATCTGGATCTGCTTGCCGCCCAGCGGCACACCTGCGATGTCGATCACGGTGTCCTGCTTGTGCGACTCGCGCGACACGATCTTGTATTGCTTGGCGATATGCATCGCCGATTCCACGCCCGGCAGCGGAGTAAACATTTCCGCCTCCAGCTTGCGTTCGTCGCCGATGGCGCCGACCACGATGCGTTCGATACCGCGCGAGATGTTGGCGCGCAGCCCGGCCGCCTCGATCTTCTTCACCACCACATCGAGTTGCGCATCGGTCGTGTCACTGCCCATCACGATGATCATTTGGCTTCTCCGTTGACCTGCTCATTGATGCATTTCTCCAATGCACCCAGGAATTTCGCATTCTCGCTTTCCAGTCCGATGGAAACACGCAACCAGCCAGGCATGTCGTAGTTCTCGATCGGGCGCACGATCACGCCCAATTCCAGCAAACGCCTGTAGGTCGCCGAGGCATTGCCGATATGGAACGCAACGAAGTTGCCATAAGACGGGATGTAGTCCAACCCCAGCTTGCCCAACCCCTCGATGATCTGTGCCATACCGCGCTGATTCAGCTCGAAGGTGCGCTTCACGAAGGACACGTCCCGCAACGCGGCGACCGCAGCCGCCTGCGCAATGCTGTTCACATTGAACGGCTGGCGCACGCGATTCATCATGTCCGTCACCTGTTCGTGGGACATTGCATAGCCCACGCGCAGACCAGCCAGCCCATAGGCTTTGGAGAAGGTGCGCGAGATGATGAGATTGGGGAATTCTTTGAGCCAGCTCACGCTGTCGTAGCGTTTTTCTTCCGGCAGATATTCGTTATAAGCCTCATCCAGCACCACCAGAATTTCCTCCGGCAGTCCACGCATGAACTCGCGCAGCGCTTCCGCTTCAAGGAAGGTACCGGTCGGGTTGTTCGGATTGGCGATGAACACGATCTTGGCCTTGTTCTCTTTTGCCGCCTTCAGCATCGCAGTCAGGTCGTGGCCATAACCCTTGGTCGCCGGCACGCTGATGCCTGTTGCGCCGACTGCCTGCGTTGCCAGGGCGTACACCGCGAAGGCATGCGCCGAATACACCACCTTGTCGCCCGGTGTAAGGAAGGCGCGCGCGGCCAACTCCAGCAAGTCATTGGAACCATTGCCCAAAGTGATGTTGGCATGCGCAACGCCGTAACGCTTGACCAGCGCATCCTTGAGTTCAAAACCATTGCCGTCCGGATACAGCGCGATGTTCTTGATTGCTTCCTGCATCGCGGCCATGGCAGCCGCGCTGGCACCCAGCGGGTTCTCGTTCGAGGCCAGTTTGATGATGCCGGTGATGCCGAGCTCGCGCTCCAGCTCGGCAATGGGCTTGCCGGGCTGATAGGGCGCGATGGCCCGGATGTAGGAAGGGGCTAAATCACAATAATTCATAAAATAAAATCCACCACAAAAGATAGCGAGACGCCAAAAAGACAGACAGAAGAAACTGATCTTACTGGCGTTTCCGCTCTGTCCGCGTCTCTTAAATTAATTAATACTGATTATTCAAACAGCGACCGGGTAGGAACCCAGCACCTTTACGAAAGCAGCGATCCCGCGCAGCTGCTCGAGTGCCATAGCCACTTTGGCGTCGGCCTGATGGCCTTCGATATCGACGTAGAACACGTATTCCCACAGACCGGCGCCCGACGGACGCGACTCCATCTTGGTCATGGACACACCATGCTGGGCAAAGGGCGTGAGCAGATCATGCATCGCACCCGGACGATTGGCTGCCGTCATCACCAGCGAAGTCTTGTCGCGCCCAGAGGGTGCCACATCCTGATCGCCGATCACGAGGAAGCGCGTGGTGTTTCGCGCGTCATCCTCGATGTTCTGCGCCAGCACCTTGAGCTTGAAATGCTCTGCCGCCTGCACGCCGGCGATGGCAGCGGAGAACGATTCCTCGGTCGCCAGCCGCGCGGCATCCGCGTTGCTGCTGGCCGTGATGCGCTCGGCATGGGGCAGATGCGCATGCAGCCAGTCCTGACATTGGCCGAAGGATTGCGGATGCGAATACACCTTGCGGATGACCGACAGCTCGTTCTCGTTCGACAGCAGACATTGATGCACTTGCAGCATCACCTCGCCGCATATCTTCAGACCGCTGTTCAACAGCAGATCCAGCGTGCGACCGACCGCACCCTCGGTGGAATTCTCCACCGGCACCATGCCATAGCTGGCCGCTCCGCTCTCTACCGCCTTGAACACGCCATCGATGGAATCGGCAGGGATGCCTACCGTCGCCTGGCCAAAACGCTGAAAGACCGCCGCCTCGCTGAACGTACCGTGCGGCCCCAGATAGGCCACATGCAATGGCGCTTCCAGTGCGCGGCACTGCGAGATCACTTCCGTGAACAGTTGCTTGATCGCCTCCGCCGAGAGCGGGCCTTTATTCTCTTGCACCAAGCGCAGCAACACTTGCGCCTCACGCTCCGGGCGCAGCACGGCGCTTTCACCTTTGGCATGGCCGATCAATTGCGCGAATTTCGCGCGCCGGTTGAACATCTCCAGCAACTGTCCATCCAGCTGGTCTATCTGTTCACGGTATTTCTTTAATTCTTCGCTCACGCTTCTTTCTCCAGCGGCAGATCGCGCACTACCAACACGCCGGGAATGGCAGCCAGATGTGCAATCAGTTTTGGCGGCAATGCGCTGTCGGTATCCACCAACGTGTACGCCATATCGCCGCGCGATTTATTGGTCATGTTATGGATGT
Source organism: Sideroxydans sp. (assembly GCF_054604835.1). Taxonomy (NCBI): domain Bacteria; kingdom Pseudomonadati; phylum Pseudomonadota; class Betaproteobacteria; order Nitrosomonadales; family Gallionellaceae; genus Sideroxydans; species Sideroxydans sp. The sequence continues at coordinate 20,216 of NZ_JBTSFG010000011.1, forward strand.
TGATCCCTGCCTCCGCCAGCGCCGATGAGATCTGCCCCAGCATGTTCGGCACATTGGCATTGGCTATGGCGACCCGGAATGCCGATTCGCGCGGCATCGTCACATTAGGGAAGTTCACCGTGTTGCTAATGTTGCCATGCTCCAGATATTCACGCAGTTGTTCAACCACCATCACTGCGCAGTTCTCTTCCGCCTCTGCAGTCGAGGCCCCCAGATGCGGCAAAGCGATGATGCGCTCGTTGCCCAGCGTCTTGTTGCTGGGGAAATCACACACATAACAACGCAGGTGTTTGCTGTTCAGCCCGGCGACCACCGCATCCTCGTTGACGATGGCATCGCGCGAGAAATTCAGCAGCACAGCACCAGCTTTCATCACGGACACACGCTTCTCGTCGATCAGATCGCGCGTAGCGTCCAGCAAAGGCACATGCAAAGTCACAAAATCGCTGTGCTTGAGCAGTTCCTCGATGCTGTGCGCCTTCTTCACCTGCGAAGACAGACCCCACGCTGCATCGACCGTGATCTCCGGGTCGAAACCGATCACCTGCATGCCCAGCCCCAGTGCTGCATCCGCCACCAACCGGCCGATCGCACCAAGGCCGACCACACCCAGCGTGCGTCCGCGCAATTCTGTACCTGCGAATTGCTTCTTGCCGTCTTCCACCAGCTTGTGCAGCACCTCGTCGTCACCGCGCAGCACGGACGTGAAATTCAGTGCGGGGACGATGTTGCGCGAAGCCAGCAGCATGCCGGTGATGACCAGTTCCTTCACCGCATTGGCATTCGCCCCTGGCGCGTTAAACACCGGCACGCCGCGCGCACTCATCAGCTTGACCGGCACATTGTTCGTTCCCGCCCCGGCACGCGCGATGGCCAGCACACTGGCGGGAATATCCATCTCATGCATATTGTGGGAGCGCACCAGGATCGCGTCCGGCTGAACGATGTCGTTGCCGGTGACGTAGCGCCCGGCAGGCAGGCGCTTCAAACCCGTCGCGGAGATCTTGTTCAGCGTGAGAACCTGGAATATGCGGCTCATGGCGGCGCGCTCGAGACTCAGGCTTTGCTGCGGGCGAACTCGTTCATGAACCCGACCAGCGCCTGCACGCCTTCCAGCGGCATGGCGTTATAGATCGAGGCACGCATACCACCGACGGAACGGTGTCCTTTCAGTTGCAGCAATCCGCGCGCGTCCGCCTGCTTGAGGAAGTCGCCATCCAGCGCGGCATCCTTCAAAGTGAACGGCACGTTCATGCGCGAACGGTCAGCCTTGTTCACCGGGCAATTGTAGAAACCGTTGCTGCTGTCGATCGCGTCATACAACAGTTGCGACTTGGCGATGTTGGTCTTCTCCATCGCGGCGATGCCGCCGTTCTTCTTCAGCCACTGGAACACCAGCCCCGCCATGTAGATGGCGAAAGTGGGCGGCGTGTTGTACATAGACTCGCCGTCGGCATGGATCTTGTAGTCCAGCATGGTCGGCGTACCGGCAGCCACCTGACCGATCAGGTCCTCGCGCACGATCACCAGCGTCAGACCGGCCGGGCCGATGTTCTTCTGCGCACCGGCATAGATCAGGCCGAACTTCGACACGTCGATCTCGCGCGACAGGATGTTGGACGACATATCCGCCACCAGCGGCACATCGCCCGTCTCGGGGATCCAGTTGAACTCAACGCCGCCTATGGTCTCGTTCGGCGTGTAGTGCAGATAGGCCGCGTGCGGATCGCACTTCCAGCCATCGAATGCCGGCACATAGCTGCAGTTCTTGTCCTTGTTATCTGCGACCACATTCACCGCGCAGAACTTCTTCGCTTCACCGATGGCCTTCTTCGACCATTCGCCGGTGTTCACGTAGTCGGCCGACGCCTTGTCGCGCATCAGGTTGAGCGGGATCATGGAGAACTGCAGGTGCGCGCCGCCTTGCAGAAACAGCACCTTATAGTTGGCGGGGATACCCATCAACTCGCGCAGATCGGCTTCGGCCTGGGCGTGGATGCCCATGTATTCCTTGCCGCGATGCGACATCTCCATCACGGACATGCCGCTGCCGTGCCAATCGGCCAGTTCTGCCTGTGCCTGCAACAACACTTCTTTCGGCAATACCGCCGGACCAGCACTGAAGTTATAGATCGCCATGCCCTTCTCTCCCCGGAAAATCACTCGTTATCGGATTCGATTTCAGCTTCTGATTCTTCTTCCGTCTCGGCGATGCGGCTCAGACCGGCCAGCTTCTCGCCCTTCTCCAGATTCATCAGCGTCACACCCTGCGTGGCGCGGCTCATCTCGCGGATCTCATTCACGCGGGTACGGATCAGCACACCGTTGGTGCCGATCAGCATGATCTCATCCTCGGTACCGACCAGCGTGGCAGCGACCACCTTGCCGTTGCGCTCGGAAGTCTGGATCGCGATCATGCCTTTGGTGCCGCGTCCGTGGCGCGTGTACTCGGTGATCGAAGTACGCTTGCCGTAGCCGTTCTCGGTCGCGGTCAACACGGACTGCTCCCCGTCTTCCGCCACCAGCAGCGCGATCACTTTGCCGCCCGCAGAAAGATTCATGCCGCGCACGCCGCGCGTCACACGCCCCATGGAGCGCACATCATTCTCGTCGAAACGCACTGCCTTGCCCTCGTCGGAGAACAGCATCACGTCGTGCTTGCCGTCGGTCACGGCCACACCGATGAGGAAGTCGCCCTCGTCCAGATTGATGGCGATGATGCCGGCCTTGCGCGGATTGGCGAAATCGGACAATGGCGTCTTCTTCACCGTGCCTTCGCTGGTGGCGAAGAAGATGAACTTGTCTTCGGCGAACGCCTTCACCGGCAGCACCGCATTGATCTGCTCGCCCGCTTCCAGCGGCAACAGATTGACGATAGGCCGGCCGCGCGACATACGCGTGCCCTGCGGCACGGCATAGACCTTGAGCCAGTAACAGCGCCCGCGGTTGGAGAAGCACAGGATGTAATCGTGGGTATTGGCGATGAACAGGTTGTCGACGAAGTCGTCTTCCTTGGTCGAAGCCGCCTGTTTGCCGCGACCGCCGCGCTTCTGCGCACGGTATTCGTCCAGCTTCTGCGCCTTCATGTAGCCGCCGTGCGAGATGGTGACCACAACCTCTTCCGGCGCGATCAGGTCTTCCATCGACATATCCTGCGTATGCGTGATGATCTCGCTGCGGCGTGCATCGCCGAACTGAGAACGGATGGTGACCAACTCATCACTGATGATCTGCGTCACACGCTCCGGCTTGGCCAGGATGTCCAGCAGGTCGGCGACCTTGTCCATCACTTCGCGGTATTCGCTGACGATCTTGTCCTGCTCCAGACCGGTCAGTCGTTGCAGACGCAATTCCAGAATCGCCTGTGCCTGCGCGTCGGACAGGAAGTAACCCGTACCTTTGACCATGCCGAATTCCGGCGCCAATCCTTCCGGACGCGAAGCCTCGTTGACACGGCTCAGCAAGTCCTCGACCAGCGCCGAACGCCAGCCTTTCGACATCAGTGAGCGTTTGGCATCCGGCGGGGTGGGGGCTGCTTTGATCAGGGCGATGATCTCGTCCACGTTGGACAACGCAACCGCCAGACCTTCCAGGATATGGCCACGCTCGCGTGCCTTGCGCAGTTCGAAGATGGTGCGGCGCGTGACGACTTCGCGGCGATGACGCAGGAAGGCTTCGATGACGTCTTTCAGATTGCACAGCTTGGGCTGGCCGTCCACGATGGCGACCATGTTGATGCCGAAGCTGTCCTGCATCTGCGTCGATTTGAACAGCTTGTTGAGGATCACGTCGGCGTTCTCGCCGCGCTTGAGCTCGATCACGGCGCGCATGCCGGACTTGTCGGACTCGTCGCGGATCTCGGAGATGCCTTCCAGCGTCTTCTCGCGCACCATCTCGCCGATCTTCATCAGCAGGCTGGCTTTATTAACCTGATACGGCAACTCGTCGATGATGATCGCCTCGCGGTCACCCTTGCCGATATCCTCGAAATGGGTACGGGCGCGCATCACCACGCGGCCGCGGCCGGTGCGATAGCCCTCCTTCACGCCGGCCAGACCATAGATATAAGCCGCCGTCGGGAAGTCCGGTGCGGGCACCAGCTCGATCAGCCGCTCGATATCCATGTCCGGTTCGCGCAACAAGGCCAGACAGGCATCCACCACTTCGCTCATATTGTGCGGCGGGATGTTGGTCGCCATGCCCACCGCGATACCGGACGAGCCGTTCACCAACAGATTGGGGAAGCGTGCCGGGAACACCAGCGGCTCATGCTCGGAACCGTCGTAGTTAGGCCCGAAGTTGACTGTCTCTTTATCCAAGTCCTCCAGCAACTGATGGGCGATCTTGGCCATGCGGATCTCGGTGTAACGCATCGCCGCCGCGTTGTCGCCGTCGACCGAACCGAAGTTACCCTGACCGTCGACCAGTGTGTAGCGCAGCGAGAAGTCCTGCGCCATACGCACGATGGTGTCGTAAACCGCGGTATCGCCGTGCGGGTGGTATTTACCGATCACGTCACCGACGATACGCGCCGATTTCTTGTAGGCGCGGTTCCAGTCGTTGGACAGTTCGTGCATCGCGAACAGCACGCGACGGTGCACGGGCTTCAGACCATCGCGCACATCGGGCAAGGCACGTCCCACGATCACGCTCATGGCGTAATCGAGGTAAGACCTGCGCATCTCTTCTTCGAGGCTGACTGGGAGGGTTTCTTTAGCGAATTGTTGTTCCATGAGCGACCTGACGAATGAGCCGGTTAGGCAATGAAAACGAAGGCCGCATTCTAGCACAGCGACCACGCTTGCCGAGCCCCCGCCCGACACCTCACAAGATTGGCTATTGGCAGTGGTTTTGTTATAAAGTCAGCCACCTTCCTACGAGATCGACAGCATGTCCAACGCAGATCCCATCGAACTTGAGAAATTCTCGCAACTCGCCCACAAGTGGTGGGACCCCAACAGTGAGTTCAAACCGCTGCACGAGATCAACCCGCTGCGACTGACCTATATCGATGACATCGCGCATCTCGCGGGCAAGTCCGTGCTGGACGTGGGCTGCGGCGGCGGCATCCTGAGCGAGGCACTGGCCGACGCCGGGGCGACGGTGACCGGCATCGATCTGGCCGACAGATCACTGAGCGTCGCCAAACTGCACTTGCTGGAAAGCGGCAAACAGGTCGAATACCGCAAGGTCGCGGTTGAGGATCTGGCGGCCGAGCGGCCCGGTCATTACGACGTGGTGACCTGCATGGAGATGCTGGAACACGTACCCGACCCGTCAGCCGTGATCGCTGCCTGCGCGCAATTGGTCAAACCGGGCGGCCATGTGTTCTTCTCCACCCTGAACCGCAACCCAAAGTCCTACCTGTTCGCCATCATCGGCGCCGAGTACGTGCTGAACCTGCTGCCGCGCGGCACGCATGACTACGCCAAGTTCATCAAACCGTCCGAACTGGCGCAGTGGTGCCGCAATGCCGGCCTGCAAGTGCAGGAACTGACCGGCATGAGCTACAACCCGCTGAACAAGACCTATGCGCTGGGGGATGACACCAGCGTCAACTATCTGGTCGCCTGCCAACGTGGTTGATGCCGTCCTCCTCGATCTGGACGGCACCTTTGCCGATACCGCCCCCGATCTGGGCGAGGCACTGAACCATGTGCGCAGCCTGCATGGCTTGCCGCCGCTGCTGCTTGCCACCCTGCGGCCACAGGCCTCTCACGGCTCTCCCGGCTTGCTCAAACTGGGCATGAATGTCACGCCCGACAGCGACGGTTACGACGAGATGCGCGCCGCCTTTCTGGCGCATTACGAAGCGCATATCTGCGACCGCACCAAACTGTTCCCCGGCATGGCGGCGCTGATCAGCGAGTTTGAAGAACGTGACATACCTTGGGGCATCGTCACCAACAAACCGCACCGCTACACCGTGCCGCTGATGGAAAAACTGGGCTATGCCTCCCGTGCCGCCTGCCTGGTGAGCGGCGACACCTGCGAGGAAGCCAAGCCGCACCCCGCCCCCCTGTTGCACGCCGCCAGCCTGATCGGCGTCGATCCCAGCCGTTGCCTGTATCTGGGCGACGACCTGCGTGACATGCAGGCCGCCAATGCCGCCCACATGATCGGCATCATCGCCGCCTACGGCTACCTCGAAGAAAATGCCGATACCGGCACTTGGCAGGCGGCAGGCAGCGTGCAGACACCCTTCGCACTATTGCGCTACCTGTCGCTTTGAACGACGGTATGATGCCTGCCTCTAGGCAAGGTTAGCCAACATGAGCGAACAGACCGGTAACGACATCCCTTCAGCAGGAGACCAGAGCGACGTGCAGGAGATCCTGCACAAGGTCATCATCGCCCACCAGCAAGCGCTGGCATTGCTGCAACAGACCGAGACCGCCTACAGCCGTCTGGTGCCCCACCAGCTGCTCAGCCTGCTGCAAGCCAAGAGCATCGTCGACGTCAAACTGGGCGACCAGGTCGAACGCAAGATGACCATCATGTTCTCCGACATCCGCGACTTCACGCAGTTGTCGGAATCGATGACGCCGACCGAGAACTTCGAATTCATCAACTCCTACCTCAGCCAGATGGAACCGGTGATCAGCCGTCACCACGGCATCATCGACAAATACATCGGCGACGCCATCATGGCGCTGTTCGAAAAAGGCGCGGACGAGGCCCTGCGCGGCGCCATCGACATGCTGGAACGGCTGGGCTACTACAACACCGGCCGCGCCCGCGCCGGCTACAAGCCCATCCACATCGGCATCGGCCTCAACACCGGCATGGTGATGATAGGCACCGTCGGCGGCATCAACCGCATGGACAGCACCGTGATCGGCGACGCGGTCAATCTCGCCGCCCGTCTGGAAGAAGCCACCAAGACCTACAACACCCCCATCATCATCAGCCACAACACGCTGTATGACCTGAACGACCCCAACGCCTATCGCATCCGCTTCCTCGATCGCATCCGCGTCAAAGGAAAGTCCCAGCCACTATCGGTATACGAAGTGTTCGACAACAACAAGGAAGAGCTGCGCACCCTCAAGGAAGAAACGCGCGACGTGTTCGAGCAGGCCGTCGCCTACTACCACCTGAAAGACATAAGCAAAGCCATCCAGTCATTCAAACGCTGCATCGAGGTCTGCCCGGACGACCTGTGCGCCCACATCTACCTCAAAAGATGTTACGAGTTCGAGGCGACCAGCTACCACCACGGCACCGGCGAACTCGACCTGTTGCAGACCTGGAAAGAAGAGTTCAAGAGCGGCATCCCCGAGTTGGACGCCGCCCACCAGTCGCTGCTGGAACGCATCAACCAGCATGCCACCCGCATCCGCCAGAACGAGAACGACGACTTCCGCGACGTCTACGCCTTCCTCAAGCAATACTGCGAAACCCTGTTCCCGCTGGAAGAAGCCCAGATGCGCGAACACGACTATCCCTTCGCCGACAGCCACACCCAGGAACACAAACGCTTCATCGAGAACTATCTCGATCTGGAAAAGCGCATGCATGCCGGCAACGAAGACTCGCGTTATCTGGCCTACCGCACCGAACTGTTATTGCTGGACTGGTTCGCCTCGCACGCCACCCGGGCCGACCGCCACTTCGCCCGCCACCTGCACCAGAACAACGGCCAGTAAACCCTGCTACAATGCGGCTGCTTGAAAAGCACCCGGGGGCGACTTGGCTTCGACGTGGGTTTCAAAGCAGTGCAGGGCATACCGAGGACCCGCAACCTCGTAAATCAGCTGGAAAACCAATAGTCGCAAACGACGAAAAGTACGCTCTAGCCGCTTAAGGTTAGACCTCACACCCTGCTGTCCGTGGAGGGGCTCGATACCGTAAGGTTGAGATGAGTTGAGGACATTTACACGGAATCGTGTCGTGCAGGGTCACTTTGTACGAAGCTAAAACTAAGGTGACTCGTCCGTTAGCAGCCTGTCGGTTGGCGTCTAACGGATAAAATTAAATAACCAGACTAAGTATGTAGAACTGTCTGTAGAGGGCTTGCGGACGGGGGTTCAATTCCCCCCGCCTCCACCAATACGCTGTACCGCACCGTCCAACGGTGTACACGAAACCCGCTTCTCTCTTGTAGATTGGCGGGTTTTTTGTTTCCTGACGTCTTTCCCCGTCCATTGCAATCAGGGGCACATCGGGGGCATAATTTCCGCACTTGTGCCCCCAACGCACTTTTGATGCCCCCAGCAAGGTGATGCAATGAAGCTATCCGATACAGCGGTAAAGAAAGCGAAACCCGAGGAAAAGCCCTACAAGAAGGCAGACGGCGGCGGTATGTACCTTGAAGTAATGCCCAACGGCTCGAAGTATTGGCGGATGAAGTACCGATTCAACGGCAAAGAGAAGCGGCTAGCCTTAGGTGTCTATCCCGATGTTCCCCTCACTCTCGCCCGTGAGCGGCGCGACGATGCCCGCAAGCAACTGGCACAAGACATTGACCCCGGCGAACACAAGAAAGCCACCAAAGCCGCTAAAGCCGACCGAGCGGCAAATAGCTTTGAGGTGATTGCCCGCGAGTGGTTTGCCAAACACTCCCCAAGCTGGGCGGCAAGCCACGCCGACAAGATTCTGAGACGGCTTGAGCGCGATCTATTCCCTTGGGTAGGCTCGCGCCCTATCGCAGACATTACCGCACAGGAATTGTTGGCTGCGCTTCGCAGGATAGAAGCGCGCGGAGCCGTTGAAACCGCCCACAGAGCCTTGCAAAACTGCGGACAAGTATTCAGGTATGCAATAGCCACCGGACGCGTCCAACGCGACCCCTGCCCCGACCTGAAGGGCGCACTCGCCCCGGTGAAGGAAACGCACCTAGCTGCTATTACCGACCCGGAACAAGTGGGTGCATTACTGCGCGCCTTTGATGATTACCGGGGGCATTTTGTCACCCGCTGTGCCCTGCGACTTGCCCCGCTGGTATTTGTGCGTCCCGGCGAACTACGCAAAGCAGAATGGGCAGAGATTGACCTAGACCGGGCAGAGTGGAACATCCCAGCCGCACGCATGAAGATGCGCGAACCCCATCTAGTCCCACTATCCACACAAGCTGTAGCCGCCCTAAAAGATCTGCAAGCGCTCACGGGTGATGGTCGTTATGTATTCCCCAGCCCCCGCACTGCTCAAAAAACAATGAGCGATAACGCGATTTTGTCCGCCATGCGGCGCATGGGCTTTACCAAGGATGAAATGAGCGGTCACGGCTTCCGAGCAATGGCGCGCACCATCCTTGATGAAGTGCTACAGGTGCGCCCAGATTACATCGAACACCAGCTAGCCCATGCGGTGCGCGATCCAAACGGGCGGGCATACAACCGCACCGCACACTTGACTGAACGTCGCAAGATGATGCAGCTATGGGCAGACTATCTGGACAAACTAAAGGCGGGTGCGGAAGTAATCCCGCTACGCGCGTGAATTGCAGGCCATGACAGACTATAACGATGGGTATGAACCCAAAGATGTTATGCAGGCGCACCTACTTAGAATGCTTGCTGAAGCTGCGAAAGGAGACACCATCGCTGCGCAAGATTCCATTGCGATCTTGTACGGCATTTTGGCATCTACGGAAGAACACAAGCTTACTGGTCAACCTTTAATCTCCCCCCTCCCCATACCAAACTGGGTGCGCCACTATCTAGCAAGTGCGCTGGGACGCATCATGAATGGCGAAGATGCTAACAAGGCATTCAACCTCAAGAGAAACGGTCGGCGCACTGCGTGGAGTTTTTACGCAAAACTTGCGGCATCAGATACAGTGCATTACTTCCATACCCATAGCAGAGAAAAAAAATCTATTGAAGAAAGTTGCGCAACTGTTGCCGAAGGAATCAATAGATTGGTGATAAGAGTACAACCACAACTACTTGGCTCTGTCGGTCTTGGACACTTTATTGGAAAGCCCCAAATGAGTCAGGAGCTGGTGCAAAAATGGTACTTTGAACTTAAAGAAAAAACAAACTTCGACGGCATGCAAGGAAAGCAAATTGCCCAACTCATGAAGGTCGATTTACAAAACCCCCCGTAGTTTCGTATGTGACGCACTTTTTTCTGTGCGGATAATCCAGCATCGTGCCGTTGCTTAACGGTGAACCGGAAACGATGCGATGCAAACAAACCAAACCATTCAAGCCACCGCCTATCTCCGTTTGGCGGATATGAAATCCCGCTACCGGGTGAGCGGCTCAACAATCTGGAAATGGTGCCACTCCAACGGCCTACCTGCCCCTGTAAAACTGGGTGCAAATACAACTGTATGGCGACTTGCCGACCTATTGCAGTGGGAAGCAACCCGCGCCCCAGCGAAGTAAGGGGGCGATCATGGAGAACAAACCCAAAAGAAAAGCCGCTGCCGTCGTCAAAGTGGTTGCAGCGGCAAATCAAATAAAGCTGGCGCACTATGCCACGCTCTTGAAACGCTTTCCCGGCAACGATGCGAACACACAAAGGACTAGGCTATACCTCGCCCTGCAACACGCGCCCATCTCGACATACGAAGCCCGCAAGTATCTGGACATATACCACCCCAATGCAAGGGCGCTAGAACTGCGTGCGCAGGGCATGAGCATAGCCACCTTGCGCATCGCACAGCAAACCGATGCTGGCGTTATCCATAGGCGTATCGGCCTGTATGTATTGCAAAGTGGCGAGGTGCGCCATGAGTAACGAAACATGGCTAGAACACCTGCAATGCATCTCTGTGCGACTTTACCGCCTTGGCATAGGCGCTGACCTTGCTGCGCTCTCAATAGTCGAGACATGGGGCTTGTTTCAGTTTTTGTCACGTTGGGCAGAAGGCTAGTTATGGCTGAGAAAAAACAAAAACGCCCTTTAGAAGCGATAAGCGGCCTTTATGGCGCTATTCCACATGCCGTGCTGGATAGTGTTGCATTCATGGGCGCAAGCCATCCATCCAAGGCGCTGCTGTTCGATTTGATCCGACAGCACAGCGGAAACAACAATGGACGCTTGCAGCTATCTTTTGCATGGCTAGCAACCCGAGGCTGGAAATCTCGGGATGTAATTCAGCGAGCAAGAGCTGAATTGATTGAGCGCAACCTGCTGATCCAGACTAGGCAAGGCGGACTAAATATCGGAGCTTCATGCTATGCGGTAACGTGGCTACATATAACAAATTTTGTTGGTCTGGATATTCAGTCAAATCATTATCACCCCGGCACATGGGCATTGATGAATGAGTTGAGCATAGGCAAGAAAATCACAAACACTATCCCGCCCAACGGTAAAGGCAGTACCGCCAAACAGTACGATGCAATCCCGCCAGCAGGTACAGCCTAATGCTTCGCTGTACCGTATGCAGGTACGAAAAAGGTAGTTTTGGGCACTTTCGCAGTACCGCCAAACGGTAACAATGTATGTATTACCACTACCAAGCGTCTTGTTCAGTATCTGATTATGCTGGTGTTGATCGTGTGAATAGGCGCAATGCTAGAACACGCCAAACGAACTATTAGATATTGGAGGTAAAAAATGGCCACAAGACAATGGACTCAAGCGCAAAGAGTGCGACAAGCGAAACTAATTCACAAATGGAAACCTTGGAAAAAGTCCACAGGCGCTAAAACCCCGGGGGGCAAAGCAATCACATCAAAAAACGCCGTCAATTTTTCAATACGTGAAGATTTGCGGGCATTGCGGCGTGAGAATAAAAAGATATTGGCACTTATGGACAAGTTGCATGCAATGGGTTTGCTTTGATGCATTGTCAGCGACGACTATCAGGTTGCGTTTCGATCTCTACCATTTCAACGAGCTTACACGCAGACATATTGAGCGCATGGGCAATTTTAAAAATGGTTGTTAACGAAGGCTGCTGTTGTCCTAGCTCAAGAATACTGATGTACGTGCGCCGCACATCCGCCTCGAAACCTAATTGCTCTTGGGTTAGTCCGGCTTCAATTCTTAGCTTGCGCAACACTTTCCCAAATGCAATCCCAGCGTCCAAAATTCCTCCCATAGTTGGAGGAATTAAAGCTTTCTACTATCATCACGTCTTCCTACGACTATGGGAATTTCAGCTCGCATTAAAGGGTGTGGCAATTACGAAATAAATATCTACTAGCAGTCAAATATAAGGGGAAATCATGAGATTCGTAATTCTGTTGTGCTCTGTGCTGTTGTGGTCTGGACTTGCAACAGCGACCGACACAAGCAAATACACTCTTTCAGCTGACCAGCTATATTCAGAATATGAAAGCAATGAAGTTTCCGCTGATAACCGCTATAAAGGAAAGCAAGTCATTATCAGTGGCACCATCCAACAAATTGCGAATGATTATTTTGGTCACCCTTACGTTTTATTAGGATCAGGTGTTATGGATGGTGTGCAGTGTTCGTTTCCAGATAGTAGAAAATCTTCTTTGATACACCTATCCAAAGGCCAGAAAGTCACAATCAAAGGAACAGTTCAGGGGATGTCGATATTTGTTCAGTTGAACAATGCCGAACTCAGCAAAAAGACTTCAACAGTACATAAGCCTAAACCAGCAGAAGATAGCCAATCCAAAGTAACGCAACAGGAAGCAACAAGATGCTATATGTTAGGTTTGATTTATTCAGTCATTGGTGCAAACCGTGATGCGGGGAAAGACATTGGAACTGCTTTGTATGATGTCCAAAAAGTTGCGGAATGGGACAATTCAATAAAACGCGAAATAGCTTCCCAGATGTACAACAATCCAAAGTTTACAATCATAGACGGAGATTCCATGGGGGAGCATATGAGAGAAACCTGCTTAAAACATCCTGCTTTCGTCGATTTAACTGATCCCGACTCGCCATAATACAAATCGCCATAAAGGCAGGATAAGGAGCCATCAAAGGCAATTGCTACGGGGGCATAATCGGGGGCATATTTCTAGCGAAAATTTTGCATAACAGTTAACGATGGGGGATATAGCGGCCTGTTCAATAGCCCCCGCCTCCACCAATCTAAAGGGTTCCAGAAACCACTGGAGACCAGCACAGCCAAGCCTTTCACGAGGTTTGGCTGTTTTTCTTTTCAAGCCCAGAAATGTCCCAAAAGGTCTATTCCGGCCCCTGTTTGGTCACGATTTGGTCACAACTTTTCTAGACCGAATCATCCCCTCCCCTGCGTAGTTATCAAAGGTGGGCTCAATGCTCACCGATAAAATCTTCCGTGAAAATCAGGAAGAGGCGCTCAACAAGAACGGCCACCAGAATTGGCATCGCTTGGTGATGCATCAATTCGGGGATAGCGGGCAATTCGAAGCTGTCATCCATAAATACGAAACTTGGTCGGAGCCTTCGGAGATTCCCGAACCGGAGTTTCGCGGTGTCAGGGGGCAAGGCGATATTGAGGCCAATCGAGAACGCGCTGCTCGTAGGGCAAAGAAAAAGATTCGCCATGCCTGCAAATCTGCACGGTTTGACCGGATGCTGACCCTAACAACCAGAAGCGCCATCTTCGACCGTGCAGAGTTTCAGAAGATGATTGAGAAGTTCATCCGCCTGACTCGCAAGGCATCAGGCGATGCGATGCCCTACGTCCTAACAATAGAGAAGCACGACAGCGAAAAGACCAGCGAAGCCAAGCGTGGCTCCCTGCATGCTCATATAGCGGTAAAGGGACGTCAGGATTACAAGCTACTGCAAACGATTTGGAACCATCGTGTATGCAATGGGACAGGATTTGTTCGGGTCAGCAATGGCACCAAGAAAATGAATCCAGGTGCGATTGCCGGTTATATCTCCAAGTACATCAGCAAATCCATTTCCAACGTAGAAGCCAATAAGAAGAGCTATTGGATAGCTCACAACATCGCAGCACCCTCTCGAACCGTAAAGCTCTTTAGAGACCTATCTGATGCCGTGAAATGGCTATCCGAACAATGGCAAGAGGCAGGAATTCAACTACGCTTTGATTCCCGCCACTGCTGGCAGGATAGTTCTCTAGGGGTTTTCTGGTTCACCACCGAGTAGCGAATTCACACCAGACCGAATAATGGGCGCTTCATCAACGGAGTGCGGCAGCATCACGCCGTCCGCGAGCAGAACCGTATTCAAAGGTGCCATTACTTCTTTTGCAGACGGTTTTAGGTATGTGTGGGGATGCAAAGGAGCGAGGCTACGACAGCTTTCCTGCGCACGCACGCGCAGCGCGCGCCGCAGGAAGCGGGCGGAGCCCGCTATACTTGTATTAGGGACACATTTCGAGAGGGTGTAAGAATTTTTGTGTAAACGGTCATTTGGCAGGAAACTGCCGTCCCTTAGGAAGGAGCATCAATGACCGTAGCAAAAGCACTACCCGCAGAGCTGATCGACAGCCTGCTGTCTGGATATA
>NZ_JBTSFG010000012.1:0-20846 GCF_054604835.1 Sideroxydans sp.
ACCCCGCCAGATGATCGCCTTGCAGGTTGACTACGTTGTTGCCATAGACCTTGCCGTAGTCGAGACCGACGTAAGTCGACTGCTGTGTTTCGGGAATGGGATATGAGAGTTCATTGCGCCAGAAGAATCCCTTTTCTGCGCCCAACGATGATTCGCCATCAAATCCGCGCACTGTCCAGCGATTACCAATGGAGAACCATTCGCTGGCAAACAAGGGGGTGTTGGTATTTTGTACGCGCAAGGTGGCGCTGTAGTTGAGGGGCCGTTCTTTGATCTTGAACGGTATGTTCAATGTTGTATCCAAGGTCTCGAGACGATAGCGATAACTGCCATTGGCGATATTCGCAGCCTCTTCCTGTGCGCCAAACCAAGGCGTTCCCCAACGATAGGCGAATGTAGTGTCCAACTGTGCCTGTCCAATATTGTGTTTATGGATCAGCGCAAGTTCAGCATGCGTGGTGTTGCGCTTTTGCACGGCAACTTCGGTGTCGTCGATGTAGGAGTGACTCCAGCGCTTGGTGGTGCGGAACTGTATGCTGGATTTGCTGAATTGATCGCGGTGGAACAAGTAGTTTAGTTTCGCTTCGAAATTCTGCGACTTGCCGCTAGAAACAAAACTGGTCACTGAGCCTTGGATACGTTGATGGTAAGTGGATTCGCTCAACGAGACTGATGCAGTCAAATAGCCGAACGGGATGGAATATGAGAGGTTGTTGCCTTGTGTGCCGTGCTGGTAGTCATCTCGATTTGCATCTGAGTTCAGGCCGATGTTGAGCAAGTCATTCGCACCCAGCGGGTTGTCCCATGCGAACTGGAGGCCAGCTTGATATTTACCCGTGCCCTTTGCCCCTGTGTCATCCAGCGTGGTAACAACCCTCCACGGCTTAATACGTTTGACCGAGATAACGACATCACTCTCGCCCATGCTGCCCGCCGGGACGATCTGCATGTCGACCTCTTGGCTGGGTACACGCTTCATCTGCTCTAGCCCTTGCTCAAGATCACGCAGATTGAGCAGCCTCCCTGAAGCCGTCGGGAATGCGTTCTTCCATGTCCCAGCTGTCTTGGCATCGGCGAACCTTAGTTCATGGATGAGTCCGGGCACCAAGGTGAGCTTGAGTGTGCCATTCGCAAGGTCTTGTTCGGGAATGCCGATGCGTGTGGTGGAATATCCCCGCGCAAGTATCTGTGTCGACAGATTTTGGATGAGGAAGTTGATACCTCCGTGACCGATGCAACGGCCTTTGTATTGCTCTAGATATTCTTGAGCAAAATTGAATGTGTCACGGGGGGAGGTACTCGCACCAAGTCGTTTGGCTTCAGAGGAAAGTTGATCAGGAATCTCAATACTGAATCGCCGGATCGTAAAGCAAGGCGTTTCATTTTCTGGGAATACGGTTACTTCCTTGGTCGCTCGCTCCGCCTGAAGATCTACTCTAGGCTGTTTCTGTAGAAGTTCGCGCTCAAGCGCTTCTTGCCGCGCACGGTTGCGCAACGCCTCCGTGTCGGTGGTCTCTACAGCGGCATAAGAACTGTGTGTCCAAAGCGAGGAAACAACAAATAGCAAAGCCCAGCAGTTGATGTGTTGTATAAATGATCGATGCATCAAGTAAGGAAATCTGTGCAAAAAGAAGCTGGCTATAATCGCCAGCTCCGAGTTATTCGTTGCACTGACCTTACTATATATTTTTGTAGGGGTATATATGCCATTTGGCCTATATACCTTACCTCCGGCCTATATACTTTTTGCGCTTCCAATAATTAAATTAGCGTGGTACGCAAACTGCCATGAAGCAGCGTTGAGAAATTTCTTAAGCTGTACTGAATTGCACTTTTGTCTACTAAATACAAATGCGGAGCGCATCTCCGAACATGCCAATCCGATTACCGCTCTCCATCAAATGGATCTCTGCATTAGTCAACCAATCTGCTAGATTTAATAGAATAATTTATGATCCGTCGTGTCCGAAGATTATGACGAGCTAGTTGCAGACTAAGCGGCCAAATCAGATTAATTTGAAATTTGACTGCTTACCAGCCCAGAGTGAACTGAACATAGAAGTGAGCAGCCTGCGCGGTTTTTCGCACATACCGGCTCAACTGCGGGATTGGGGTCGTACTGCAAGATCAAATTCTTCAATTGATTTCCAGTCCTGTGCTTCGATGTCTTTGACAGTCCAAAGCCGCTGGGCCGAATAGTACAGAAGGTAAACAAAGTTGTGGTATTTCTCGTAGAACTGACCGAGAGGTAGCTCGTCATCTGGCGAAGAGCGTTTGGTGCTTGCGTGAGCCGTTCTGTTTCTGATCTTCCTGAATTGCGTCCCGAATTCGGTCGGTACTTCTACTTGATAGACGGAAATGTGATTTTCCCAAGATGGCGCGTAACCGCCCTTTATCGCATCAACCCTATTCTTCAGTAGCTTTGTAACTTCATGATTGAACATTTGATCAAGTACACTGTATCGTACCGTTTCAGTGCTCCGAAAATCACGCTTAATGCACCCGGAATAGAATTCATATAGATGATGAAGAAAGCTGGCATAGGCATCGTGGCACTTAATCTTTGTGGCCTTGTCGCGGCTTCCCATGATGTTCATCATTGCTAGAGCAGCAAACCGATCAAAGCCGACGTCTCCCCAGTTTTCAGTAGCACAGGGCTTTAGAGTCCGCAGTTAATGTAACCGATTTTCCTGCCAGTTGTGCTGCGTAGGCCGAGGGCGTTAGGCCGCCTAACGATCTCTTCGGCCGCTCCTCGTTGTATTCCCGCCGCCAAGCCTCGATCACCACGCTGGCATGCGCCAGACTGACGAACCAGTGTTCGTTCAAGCACTCATCGCGCAGTCGCCCGTTGAACGATTCGATATAGGCATTCTGGTTGGGCTTGCCCGGCTGGATCAGGAACAACTGCACGCCACGTGCATGCGCCCAAGTCAGCATCTCCCGGCCGCAGAACTCTTTGCCATTGTCGGTACGAATCGCTTGGGGCAGGCCACGCTGGACTGCCAACCGCTCCAGGATGCGCGTCAGCGCATGACCACCAATCGCGCGCTCAGGTACAACGGCCACAGCTTCGTGAGTGGCGTCATCGACTATCGTCAAACACTTGATGACACGCCCCTCGGCGGTCCGGTCGAACACGAAGTCCATCGACCACACTTGATCAGCCTTCTGTGGCCGCCCCAAGGGATGCCGATCAGACACCGGCACCTTCTTGCGTTTGCGCCGCCGTACCTGAAGTCCGGCCTCGGCATAAAGGCGCTCGACTCGCTTGTGATTGACCTGTTGTCCTGCCTGACGCAATTTCAGGTAAATCATGCCGGAGCCATAACGCCGGTGCCGGTGCGCCAGCACCGTGATCTGCTCACGCAGGGCCGCATTTCGGTCGGGCGTCGGCTGGTAACGATAGGCACTGGCACTCATGCCGACAACACGCAGGGCATGGCGCTCACTCAATCCGCGATCCGCCAGGTAGTGCACCAGTTCGCGGCGTGCCGGTGCCTTTACCACTTTTTTCGGAGCGCTTCGCGCGTGACCTCCATCTCCAACATGGACTCAGCAAGCAGCTTCTTCAGGCGACTGTTCTCCGCTTCCAGCGCCTTCAGACGTTTGGCATCCGGGATGCTCATGCCGCCAAATTTGCTACGCCACAGGTAGTAGCTCGCTTCTGAGAATCCATGTCGTCGACACAGATCCTTGATGGGCAGTCCGCTGTCAGCCTCGCGCAGAAAGCCGATGATCTGTTCTTCAGTGAATCGCTTCTTCATGTCCAATCTCCTTTGTGAGTGGGATTGGACTCTAATGTCAGGTGCTACTCAAGATGGGGGGACGTCGGTACCTCAAGAAAGAATCGTTGCTGAAACATGGGGCGGTATAGTTAATCTGCCCGGACAACCGGGACAAATCTTGGCTAATCTCAACCGAGGATGGACGGATGAAGATGGGGATGATTTCTCAGTAACAGGCGATGTATATTCCGCCAATCCAATAACGGCTGCTCAAGATTTAGCACAAGACATGCCGTTAATCATCGGCACAATGGGGCACGCCATGTTGCTTACTTCGTTGGTTTATGTCCGAGACGGGCAAGGCAACGGCAACGTAACTTCCGCTATTGTCCGAGATCCTTGGCCAGGACGGGGAAGGCGAGTGTTATCTCCACAAGAGTGGTTTAGTGCCGACTTTCTTGCTCGCATTCGCGTTTCATAATGATGCCCAACCCTGCATTCGAGAGAGCCGGTGCAAAAGCGCCATACCCCTCAATTTTACGTTAGCCAGCCCAACTAGCGGTCGATTTAGCGCTCGCGTCAAACAAATCCAGCGCCCGTTCAACGAGTGCCTTGGTGAGTTGCTTGAGTAGGCCGTTCTCGCCTATCAGATCTTCGGGTTTCTTATAGCCAGACAGCAGGTTCACCAGCCGATCCAGAATCTCTGTGAGCGGCTGTTCGAAGTCTGGGCAGAAGCCGATCAATCCCTTGATGAGCCTATCGACCTACGAACTGGAATACCCGAAGGCGGAAAATTGAGTCACCATGCTAACCATCCTAATTCAGCCCTTATTAGCAGCCCGCTGTAGTTCAGCATTCAGGTACCTGACACGGAAGTGCTCCACTTCCACTTTCAGACCCTGCATTCGAGTACGAATGGCATCGCTGCATCGTCGCGCCCCCTGCAAGACATCCTCGGGGACCGACTCCTCTGCAGACATCACTGAGGTCATAGCTGCGCTCATGAAGGCATTGATTGCGCAGAACTCGGCAAGGCCATCAGAAATATGGATGATTTCTCCTTCCAAGGACATCTCATCCAGTGCAGGGCATATCGGATCGAATAAATCCATTCAATTGCCCTCCAAAGCGACTCGCATCATTGGGATGGTTCGGATATGCATGCTCTTCTCCTCTATTGAGAATAGGAACATAGCAAAACACCCCTGACTCCCAAACATGAAATTCACAGCACGTTACTCAGCGATCCATATGCAGCATCTACTGTGTCCGTAACGGAAATCATGCTTCAGATATTGGGCATCAATTCAATGATGGACGTTGAGCCACCCTCCTCAATCTGACGGCTGGTGGCTCAAGTAAAACTAATACTGATACAGCTTCTCGTTGGCATCAGCCCTTGGTACGCTTCGATCACTGACATAGATGGCATCTGGCGTAAGAATATAGCGCTTACCTGCTTCCACCCTGATCTTGTAGATCCTACTGGGTCGACAAGTAGCTGAATTCCCGCACCCTAACCCAACCTGGATGTCGTATTCACCCGGCAGAAGATTCATCATTTGCCTTGCCGGGAAGGCTGCTTTGCCGTTGATCCAACTTACATAGGCCTCGTTATCAAATCCTCTTAGTGAGCTTGGAAGGGTGTCCATATTCCGACCGTGATCACTGATCCTTGAAACGACCAGTCCGTAATTGGGAAGTTGCTCTGGCGGAATGCCATCGCCCATCATTGCACAGCCACTCAACGCCAATATTCCTGCCAGCAGGCCCATCATTTTTCTAGACATCAGTTTTTGCCTTTCTTATTGTTGCGCCACGCGAATGGCTGCTCTTTCCCGAGAGATCGAATAGCCTGGCTGGTCGTGGCATCCAGCCGGAAACTATTCGCACAAGTCCCAGTTCAAGGGGGAATCCCAGACGATATGGGGTTGAAAATCCCCCGGTGCCCACTGTGGGTTGTCCCGCATCCTTGCTTCTGCAACGCGTATCTGGAGCTTCTCATCGGTGAAGGATTCAACAAATCCGGTATACAGGATGTAGCCTTGAGCCTGACAAATCCGCGCGCCCACCTTCTTCATCCAAGGGATGTTCTGCCTCCTTCTCTCAATCAAGGCATTCCGGGCATCAGTCTCTTGCTGGACGACCGCTCTGGCAAACCTGGTTCGCTCTTCTTTGGAGCCGTAAACATTGCCTTGACCCCCCAATAGAAGCAGTTCGTCAACCTTCCGCTGATACTGATCATTGCGATCAAGCACCAGAATCTTTCTGGACGGCATCAGTCGGTAAAGCAATCCTGCCTGAGTGTTGAAGCGATAGGTCTGGTAGACGCACTGATTGCTCTGACAAGCTATGGTCAACTCGACAACATGTTCTCCGGGCTCGACGTTTAGAGATGAGGTAAACAAGGTCGTACGACCATCTATTGAATGCAACGGATAGCCGGCAGCCCCTTCAATGGTGGCCAGCTTCGCCAGTTGCTCTGGCGGGATGTCATTCCCCAGCATCGCGCAACCTGAATTAAGCACTGCTCCCAACATGAGCACTGCAAGCCGATATGTTCCTAAGCCCTTCATTCCTCCCCCTTTCAGTTCACTATTAATTGGTACGCGAATCTGCCCAGCAGCCCTGAGCTATCCATTCTGAATCGCCGGGCATAACCAAACTCATAGTGTTACTTTAACAAAACACACTCACAAATCAAACTTAAAGTGTGTGGATTAGGGTGCGGCTGTCGTCAAGACTGCATGCATGGGAAAACCAACTCAAAAGTTTGCTGCTCAATTGCTGTTCGCCAGCAATATGAAGCGGATACGTCTGGAGAAGAAACTGACACAGGAGAATGTGGCTGAGGGCGCGGGCCTGCACCCGAACTACATCTCTTCGGTGGAACGGGGGGAGCGGAATCTGTCCATCGCCAATATCGAGCGTATCGCCTGCGCCCTTGGGGTGGGTATGCCGGAGCTACTTACCGAGCCAGAACGCACGCCACGAAAAACAGCTTCGAAGTCTTAATTCCGATTTTGCCTGGTCAACTGGATGCGCGCTTTGCGTAAAGCGAGGGCAAGATCAGAACTCTTCATTCCTGAACTTTACTGAAGTTTCCATTCCCTTGAACATGGACGCATCGGAGGATTTCACCCGCCCCTGCCCGACCTCTTGGGCAAACTCTGTGCGTTGCCTGTTCTTTTCTTTGGAATAGGCGTCCTGTATGAACCCCTGTTGCCCGGACAATTCCGCAGAAACGGGCTCGACTGAATCGCGCTCATTTTTCGTAAAGGGGACAGCCTTCTCGGCCAGCGCCAAGCCGATCACTTGGCCGAGCCGGTTCTTTGCTTCTATTACGGTTACGGTTTTCATGCGGCAAGAGTAGCTAAAGAAGCCACTTTATTGCAAGGCCATCCCATAGCCCTCCCTGCCCCAACGGCGTCACGCCTTCCTGCCTTATTAAAGACCGGTATCGAGCCAATGGATCGGCCATAGGGCCATTTTCAAATGCCATTATCTGGATGATCTCTTTTGAATTCAGCCCTACAAGTACCGTCCTTATTGGCTTTCAGAATCACTCTCTATGTGCTCATTGAGACGGCAGCAATGAGCAAACAGGTACATACCTGAACAAGAAACCTGCCTCGATTCATCACGCTGCATCCATTTCTGAAAAGTTTCGCTTTGGGAATTTGCGAGTTTTGCTAACTTTCTCCTCACTAACCAAAAGGAGTCATTTAGATGTTTCGCAACAACCGTAATTCCAAAACCCTTAGCAAGGAGACCAAAGCTTCCCTGATCTTCAGCGGACTGATTGCCTGGCTGCTGATCGGTGCGTTTGTCATCGGGCAGCTGGAAGTCAAACCGACTAGACTGATCCTGCAACATGACGGCTGCACGTTGATGCAGCGTATCGGCACCCAAGTCAAGCTCTCCACTGACGGGGCAACCTGCGAAGTCAACCTTCCCTTCCGCCCTAACCTGCTCAACACAGGTGGTCGGGTGCATATCGATGGCAACCCCTTCACCCTTTCAGAACACCAGATCATTGCCTACAAGGTGCTGACCGATCAGCCCTATACGCCGTATCAGTTGAAGTTGATCTACCTGTTCGTAGGTGCGTCGGTCCTGCTGTTGCTCCTGCCGTTCTCGGACAAGCTCTTTGCGAGCAAGGAGTGATCACCATGCATACCCTGAAGACCCATACCATCCCCAGCCAGCAAACCGACACCTACCTTGTGTACTGGACCAACAGTACCGTTCGTTTGGGTGGCCTGCTACGCGTCAAAGTCGCCGCCAAAGTTGAAGACAAGGCCATCGCTGCCGAGTTGGCAGCCATCCAGCACCTGCTCGAAGTACGGTGTGTGCTTGGAAACAATATCAGCGGCAACACCAAGACGCAGTTGGTCGTGTCATCCGGCGCGATCCGCAAGCTGCAGCGGCGTCAGTCCGACAAGGTTCATCTGGCCCCTTATGCCAATTTCCTGTGCACACGATTCGCCGCCTGTCCCATCAGCGTGGAGAAGGATACCCGCTGGTTCAGCAATCAGATTCCCGCAACCGAGGAGGATCTGCTGGTCAGTGGTCCTCGTCAGGAAACGATCCGGCTGCGGGGGCTGGGCGAGGTCTCGGTGACCCGCCACGTTCTGGACCGCTTTGTAGACCGAGCTCTGGTTGATCAGCCCTCCGACCAAGTGATGCAGTTGGCCTGGAAGAAGCTGAGCCGGCTGGCCGAGCACCAGTCTGTGAAAGAGGTCTCACGCCAAAGCTTGTGGGCGGGCGTCATCCACAACCGCAACGGAAAGCATGAAGGTCGCTATTTCCTGAACAGTGTTCAGCAGATGGTGATGGTCGTGACGGATAACCCGAATGAAGGCCCCCGTCTGGTGACCACTTATCCCGTCACCCGGCATTTCCGTCAGATGGCACAGGCAGCCTGAGTTGTCAGGTGATCGTAATGATGATGAATAGGAGTCAGAAGATGTTGTTACAGATGATTGGCGCTTCAAGCGCATTGATGTTGCTGAGTTTGTGGCTGAGCTACCGGATATTGGCTGATGAGCCCGGATCAGCCCATCAGGTTGCCGCCTGCCCTGCCAACAGTGGGCAAGTCATCGTGGCGATGAGGAGCGGACATGATCACTAATCTACAGCAGATGGTTCTGATTCGCTCCGGCCGGGAGGCTATCGAGCACGCACTGTTGACTGCCGTCCTGCGCTCATTCGAAAACTCTCATCCCGACCGGGAGGAAGTCGATGACCTGAGCGAGCTACTGGAAATATACAACCGCCTGATGGCCAGGCACCAGCGGTCTCTGATCGAGGTAAAGGCCGCCAACGATAAAACCCATAAACAGGAGAAATAGATGAATCGAACACCAACCTTCCTACATCCGCATCTCGACCTTAGCGTAAAGCCGGTCGATGCCCGCGCCAAAATGGAGCCGAATCTGCCTTGGGCGGACTGTTACAGCGTCGGCTTCAGGATCAGCACGCACAGCCATGACAGTTTTGTGCATGCCATGATCTTTGCGGATTCCTATGAGCGTCTGCTGTACGGCATTGATCAGGAGAAAGACACCCTGCGCACGCTGCCCTCTGAACAGCCGGTATTGAATATCGATGTCGTCTATCTGCGCAGCATGCTGACGCTGGATGCCGATTTCATCACCCCCGAGACACGGGAAGAGATCGAAGAGCTCACCCGCACCAGCCTCAGCAAGCGTGATGACGAGCACTTTGTGGTGTTCGGGATTATTGGCGAAACCAAGCTCGCTCTGGTGGACATCCAGACCAGCGATGCCATGACCGCAGTCAGTCAGGTGCGGTTCAAGCACATCAACACAGCGCCACAAAATTTTACAGTTCTGGGCGTGCGTCAGGCCCACCCAGCTTCGGCTTGGTTCGAAATGAAGTTCAAGGAGGCCGCCCATAGGATGAGTGCGATCGAGGATCGCGAGACACACTGGTCTGGCCAGTTGCACTAAGTCCGATCGTAGTCCACGCGCTCGCGCAGTTCTTTGCCCGCTTTGAAGTGTGGCACGTATTTTTCGGGGACCTGAACAGAGACACCGTTCTTTGGATTGCGCCCCTTGCGCGGGGGACGGTAGTTGAGGCTGAAGCTGCCGAAGCCACGGATCTCGGCTCGCCCGCCCTGTGCCAGACTGTCTGCCAAGGCCCCCAGAATCACGGTAACGGATAGTTCGGAATCTTTATGGGTGAGTTGCGGGAAGCGTTCGGCTAGCTTATCGATGAGTTCAGAGCGGTTCATTTGATCTTGGGGTCGTTATACAAATATACGCCTGCCTGCAGGCAAGCCGGCTGCGGATTATAGAGGAGGAAACTGAACATGGTTAACCACTGGAGACGTTGGCGCAGGTTCGCGAACCGAAGCGGGATAGGATTCTTTGCGCCGCTAGTTGCAGGGGGCAGAATGATCAGGAAGCGTCGAATGGACTTCTTGAAACAGATGCGCGTCGTGTATCGATATGCGTTCTGGAAAGGCTGACCACCCAGCGTTATTGGGGGCTGGGTATGGCCTGCTGCAATTTCTTCGAAATGGTGGATTCCTGGTGGCTGGTCATCAGCAATCTGGACGTCGCTCGCGTCATGCCCACATAGAGCAGCCTCACCTCTTCTTCGACAGAAGTCTTGTCGTCCGGCATCAGGCCGACACCCGGAATGACCACCAGCGGGAATTCGAGACCTTTGGAGGAATGCATGGTGATCAGCTTGACCGTGTCCTGTGCCCCACTGAATTGCACCTCCTTGCGACTGCTGACGGGGATGCCGGCAGCCTTGATATTGCGCTCAAGCGTCTGTCCGACCGGGTAATAGCTCCGATACAGGATGGCCATCTCATTCCAGGGCGTACCGGTACGGTTGGCTTCCTTGAGCTGATTGATGATCCACTTGGATTCTTCGTCCAGCGTAGGCAGGTTCACGAATACAGGTGGCGTTCCATGCCGGCCTGCGCTCATCGGCTGCACGATCGGCACGCCGTCCTCATCAGCCGCTTCATCCGACAGCAGCTCTCTCGCGAAAGACGCTGCGACATTGAGTATCTCCTGGGTGTTGCGGTAATTGATCTTGAGTATGGTCGTCCGCCCCTGCGCCTGGATACCCAAGCTCTTGAAGCTGAATTTCTGCTTATGGGTGTGCTCGTAGATGGATTGGGCATCGTCATACAAAACCATCAGCGAGTTGCTTAGCGGATCGACCATCTGCACCACCAGCTTCAACCACTCCGGACGGAAGTCGTGTCCTTCGTCTATCAGGATCGCATCGTATTGCCCGGAGGGGACCAGCCCTTTGTCTACCGAGCGGATCAAGCAGTCGACCATGTCCGCATAAAATGCATCGTCATCCCCTGTATTCTTGGGCAGGTCGACGTGGTAGGCGCGCAGCTGAGCATTGCACCAGGCATGGAAGGTATGTACATGGACCTTAGCGCTGACGCCCCGCTCTGCCATCTGGTCACGCAATTTCGATGCGAGCGACCGGTTGTAGCACAGGATCAGGATAGGCTTGGAGCACGCTTGGGCCAGATGGAGGGCACGGTAGCCAAGGATGAGTGTTTTGCCGGAGCCTGCGACACCGTGTATCACCCGATGACCTTCGCCCAGACTTCGAGCCAATTGCTCCTGCTGCAGGTCCATGACTCGCATGATGTCCGGCAGTTCGACCGTCTCCTGTGACTCGTCCTCGAACAGCGATCCGCTTGAAGGCGTAGCGATCCGTATCTCCGGGAACATGTGCCAGCGGATCCTGTCCAGCTGGGGCAAGGTGAGCTTGCCATGGAACTTGAGGGTGAACATGTTCCATAGCCGCTGCTGGAAATCTTCTGGCTCGATGCTCTCGAACATCTCGTCCTGACAGATCACGCGGCTGGATTCGATGACCTCTCCCAAACCGGAGGACTCAAAGACGTTGCGCATGATGTTCGGCATCACCACACCGTAGCTCCAGGGGAACACCAAGTGGCCGGATTTAACGCCACTGTTGATGGTGAGCTGCGGATCCTTCTGCAGCACATTGCTCACTGCATGCGCATATTGGCGCGCCTGCTCCATCGGGTTGATCAGATGCTTGATGCCTGAACCGGTCAGGATCTCGAACGACTGTTTGGTGGCACTACGAATCGTATCGGGTTTCCAGTCCTTGACCTCGAGGATGAGGATGCCGCGCTGGGGATGGACGATGATGAAATCAGGATGCGAATTCGACGGGCCGATCGGAACGTCATACCAGATCAGGTAATCGTCTTCGAGCTTGGCTTCCAAGCGCTGCGCAAGTCGACGCTCTCCTCCAGTCATTCTGGATGTGCAAGTGCTCAAGCTTGGGATCAGGGTCGCCACTTCGTTCCTTGTAGACACATACGCTGACTTGGAAACTACCACGACTGGCTATTTGGTGCATATGCCGAAAGGTCTATATATAGGTCTATATACTTTTTGCGATGGTGCGGTATCCAGCTGAATAAGCGCATTGCCTCTTGGACTCACACAAAATGTACTTTAAGCGTATCCGAAAATCGGCCTAAGCGGACTATAGCAATCAACGAATGTAGCTCTCGCTTTCACTACATTGCGGACACGCAACTGAATTTCGAAAAAACAACTTAGTGCTACCAGTTCACACTGCGTATCAGAAATTGTTTTCCGCTTTGTCAGTTCTGCTCTTTCGAAAGAACATTCGCGAGCTCCTTTAAATCTGGATTATAGGGATGAGAATTCTCTAGCTCCCTTACTAATGCCAACATCCCCCCCTTTAACTTGCCTCTTTTCGCCAAGTTAGATGCCGCTTGCCAGCGGCTTGCAGGAGTTCCTTCTGTAATTAAATCCTTACGTTTTCCGCCAGCACGCTCCCAAATATCATCTAACTCACCAGGCGCGAGATCACCTCCCAGTTCAGCAACTCGATGCGCAAGGCTCTCCTCAATATTTGGTGCAAGGCTAGTATTTCCCGTTTTAATAGCGAACCGTATACGTTGCCACGGTGAAAGCAACACCTGGCAGGCATCCACCACTACGCTCAGTTCTGGAATTCCACCCGACATGAAACGATCATAAATATATTCTGCTGCCTCCTTCCATCTTCTATTAAGTACAGCTTTCCGGACCGCCTCAGCAATGGCTGGTATCCAATCAGTACGTGCTGAAGCTGAGATGCAGCGAATCAAATCTTGCTCGTCCAGCGACACATTCGAGGATAAGAGCAGTACAAAAACCTTGATCGAAAAACCGGTTGCTCGGACTCGCTTGAGTACTTCCTGTGCCAGTTGAGGTTCTGGGCTATGAACAGCCTGCCCTGCATTGCAAGCTTGTATCAGAACATCGGCAACCAAGGGAAGCAATGCTGCGCGACTATCAGTTTTCAACACCCCCCACAGCTTTTCCCTATCAGACAGATTAAAAGCAATTCCAGCCAAGTCTCTCGCAAGGGGCGCGATAAGACCTGAAGGCTCTTTCCCACCTGACAATAATGCTTTGAGCAGCTTTTCCCCCAGTATCACGTGGTTTATTTTCGGTGGCCAATTATCGCCACCGGCGGCGATATGAGCAGCCCATAATTCTAGCCAAGCTGCTTGCTCCGTATCCAAGTCCTGCAATAAATATGGCTCACGTGCGGTACGCTGTGCGACAAGCTGGATAAACTGACTATCTGGCTTGTCGATTACTGCATTGACGACATCCTTTCCTGACAAATGCGAGACCAGATATTTCAGCCCTGCACCAACATTGCCCGAAAATTTCCGCTGCTGTTCAAATGCCTGTGATGGCGAAAATACACTCATCACTGCCCAAGCGTGCAAGCGCGACCATAGACGCACTACTGATTGTGTTTGAAGATGTTGTAAAACGTCCTTGGGTAGTGTTAATTCAGTAGCGACATCAAGCAGTCTGCTTTCAACTGTCTCAGTCGAGGGGAGAACACCTTCGAGTATCTTGGCGCAATCAGGCAATCCCAGCCAGTTAATCGCGATCTTTGCCCACTGGTTATCAGGCTTTGCAAATCCATCATGGAGCGCTTTGCGTACCGAGGCCTGCCACCAATCTTGAGCCTTATTCTCTCCCAATCCAGTGAAAAGTTGCCGCGCTTCGTCCAATGTCAAATGGGGGGCCTGACTATAAACCCAGCTTGTGAGCGCCGCACTGGGATGCCCGCCATCTGGCAAAGAGGCTGGATCAAGATTTTTGAGCATAAATACGAACTCGGGATTCGCCACATTCAAGCCAAGCTCTAGCTCGCTCAACGCCTCAATTTTTATATTCTTTGCCGCAGCGGGCGATGGAGCCAGAACTGCCAAGGAACGTAATAATTCAAGCGCGTTAATTGGCGAGGGAAATTCGCGCAACCTATCCAAACGATCCGCAGCGCGTGCCACCGAAGCAAGCTTTTTCAGATCACCAAAATTTAAGTTGCAGGAGTCCAGGATCTCACTAATAGTGAGATCCTCTTTACCAATCAACCAAAGGGCGGCTCGGCTTGTTGGACTTGCGCTTGTGCCGGTGCGTATAACTGGAAAATCGGACCACCCAGGCAAGCGTTGCGTTGGCACACAATAAAGTAAAGGTGGGGCAACCGACTCACCTCCCTGAGGGGGGATCACGGCAACGCGCGCGGAAAAACCGCGCCGTGCGTCAGGCCACAATCGCGACCAAAGGTCAGCGATAGTACCCGCCCAAACATCCAAATCCGATACGACAGGAGGCTGTCGAATTTCTGATGACACTAGCGCCTCTGCCACAGCGTGCAGCAAGTCGGAAGGAGAAGTGGGGATAGTTTCCCATCCTGAAAGCGATGCCAGCACAGGACGCAAATCATTCACGGCCCCGATTTCATTCAAGGGCCACAATGCAACCTCACTGCGCACCATGCCGCCCCGGCTAACGGCATCGTCGGGCACTGTCCACCAAAGCGCCCACCAATCGCCAACAGCACCGCACCCCAGTGAAGGCCACCAACGCTCATCCTGAACGAGATGGCCCGGTGGTTTGTCAGTCAAGCCGAGTAGTGCGGAAGGCAAAGAGGCAGTTTGTCCTTGCCATTCGAGCAATTCATGACTGTTATTCTTGGCACCATACCGCGCCCTGAGCGGCTGAATCACTCAGCCCCCAGCAACCAAGCCAGCGGACGACTTAAGTCAGAATCCTGCTGACCATCCGGACGAACCACCCAGCCCTGATTTTCTGGGCCTTGGTTGATGAAACTTTCGTTTTCGCTTTTCGGTTCTAATAGGCAGCCCAATGCTGACAGCCCCCATATGCTGACGTCAGAAGGCTTCCAAATGCTATCAATGAATGCAGCGACCAACGGAAGATATTCGGCCAGTACTTGACTGGGCAGCAGGCCATCTGTCGTTAACTCATCGTAGCAGGAAAGCAGCACCGCAAGGCGCGGCTGTTCGCCGTGTGACACGGAATTCACTCCAGCCACATGCAGCAAAATTTGCAACATCTCCACCCAGCGTGCATTTCCATCCCATTCACCAGCTCGTGCCGCAGAACTATTACTGGCAGAGGTCTGTTTTGCCAATTCTGCCAGCGCGTCCGGATAGGTAATTTCTTTCTTCAATCGTATAAGCAGCAGCCATCCATCCGCTTTCCGAAGTTCGGATCGCCATGCTTCTGTTACTTGGCGTTCCGTGAATATTGTGCGCAACTGCTCGCCGCCGTAATCTGGCCAACGCAAATCTAGCTCGTTGCCGTGTTTATCTTTAAGTGGAAGTAAAACATCAGTCCAAGTGCCTGCTGAGGTATGGTCTGCGGCATGTCCATTTTCCAGGCAATGCAGTACTTCTTCCAGTGCGCTGAGGTCGGCGGGCGTATCACGAAGCTCCAGCAAGCCAGGATTTCTCTTTAAGCGTCCATAAAGTTGTCCCGCAAAATGTGTTTTACCGCTATCAGGCCCACCGAGCAGTACGATTTCAGGCGTGTGCATGGACACCTCGAAACGCGGAGAAGGGTTGATGGTGCAGAATTGGTTCGACTATACGACTTGCCTGTTGCGGAGACCACGCGGGACAAAGAGCCGCCTCCAGCGCCTTGATCAACGAGTCTGGCTGGCAGGTGAGGGAGTTGATCTCAGTTGCATGGGGAATTTGCCTGCTCAGCGTTTGCTGGATGGCAGAACGAATTTCCGAATTGGGTTCAATATCGCTTTTCGACCAGACCAGTGCTGTAGGACGGTTGCCCACATGGTTACTCAAGCGTTCCAATAGTTGGCGCAAATCATTTCTGGCTGCACCTCGCTTCGGGTTGACCGTGGCTAGCCGATTGCAATCGGCAAAAACCAAAAACGCATCTGCATGGTGCACCAGCCATCTTGCACCTTCGGCATCAGGTGCATCTTCCTTTATAGCCCAGCGAGTGAACCATTCCCCTGGTGCATCAGTTAGCAGCACATCCCTGAAATCACCTTCGGCATTACGCAAAGCGATATGCAGTAAACCTGGCACACGACTGATACCACGCGGGGTGTGTGGCGGAAATGTAGGTGAACGAGCGGCATCATCAAACCTTGTCCATGCAGCTAAAGATTCCCATGCACCCAAAGTTCGGGATCCTGCAAACCGTGCATTTGCCAGAGATTGCCCCTGCAACAGTTGCAAATAGTTGCCGGTTAATAGCGTAGTTTTGCCTGCATCATGCGCCCCCAGCACTCCGATCAAAATGGTACGGCCGCGCGGACTCAAATTCGCCATGTCCGCCAATCCCAGGGCGCTACCCGACCAAGGGACACGTGCTGATGCTGTAGATGGGCTGGCGGCTTCGGATTCAGCTCGCTGCGTCGATGCAGACCATGAAGTACATTCCTCGCGGGTCATCTCTCCTAGGCAACAAACCTCGCCTTCATGAACGAAGCAGTTTGGGTTTGAGCAACGCTCATTCATTCGACACCCCAGCCAATTGCACCGCTTGTTCTTGCCTGAACAACGCATGAGCAAAATCGGGAAGGCTCAATTCAAAATCACCACTCGCCCCCATGCGCTTTAGAGTCGTCCCGACATCATGTGCTTTACCGGTCAAAACCGAAACCACCGCATCACGCAAACTGATCCGCCCTGTTTCGGTTGGTCCATCAAATGCATCTAGCCATTCTCCAGAAAGCTGGGAGCGTCCACTGCCGAGCGCTTCTAGCAAAGACGCCAGCGTGAGTTTTTGATTAAAACTTGCATCCGGAATTCTGTTTACTGCTTCGGCAAGCAAGTAACCAACACTAGCAGTTGTAGGCTGGGCCACCTCGTTGAGCAGATCAACCGCCATGGCCACCGAGGCAATAACGGGAACAAGTTTGCGATAACTGCAGCGCAACGAAGAGGAGTAAAGCGCTTCTGCCCACCACAGAGAATTCAAACGTACCTGTTCGGATTGCCTAGCTTCTTGCAGCTTAAGCTGCTGGCTAACCAGCGACTCATTTACTGCTTTAGTCACTTTGGTTATATATGTTTGCACTTCCTTTATTTCTGCAAGCTGTGACTTGTTGAACTCAGTCGCTAACGAATCCAATTCTTCAGCAAGCAGCTTTTGCATTCTTGGTGCAAATTGCCAAACCCAATGCGTCGGATTATTTGGCCAATACGGATTAGGGTCGGGAGCTGGTTGGCTTTGCTGATTATGAGGTCCCACCGCACCTTCCACTTTGGTTAAAAGTGCAGAACGGTTTACTTTCGGAGGTACAAGCGATGTAGTCTTCGGGAACTTCAATTCAATTTCTCGAACCTGCTCATCCTCAATAGTAATCAACGCATTTTTCGCAAGAGCCCGCTCTTCTGAAATTCTTGCCCACTCGTTCAGTAGGCGCCGTATTGCCGTCTCCTCTCTACCCAGCCTCAATAAAGGCAAAGTGTCGGCTGCTGTTAGCCACAGGATAGCTGCATTGTTATCCTCTTCTGCTACCTGATCGCAAGCATCCAGCAGAATGGCTCTGAGCATATTGATAAGTCCGTCAGGGAAAATCCCTCGCACAGATTTCCACTCCTCGACCAAGGCATGTTCAGCCCTAACGATAAGAGGATCGTCGTCAGATATTTCAGGATCAAGACCAGCCAAAATTGCTCGAATCAGTTGCGTCGGCTGTTCGCGGAGTTCTTGTGCGATGACTTTGGCGGCTTGTTCTATTTTCGAAAAACGCCCATCGTCGCCATCAAGTTTCTCGATAAGTCCCGCGTTTAACAATTCGGTTAGTAAATTGGTCATTCAACCCCCTGATAAGCAAGTTAAGTAGTTATTGAAGTTTAATAATGGCTAGATGTTGGTGCAATACGGCATTGTCGGGCAAGTTTTCCAAAGCTGCTTGCAACAACTTTTCAGGGCGCGCAGAAGCGCCTTGCACACTGCGCAGCCAAAGCCGCTGCCAAAGATCGCGCGGCCTAGTTATATTCTCGACATCGCTAGCTCTCCCCCCGGCACGCTGCCATAAAGCACGAGCATGTTGCACATCGGGATACTCTTCTGCGAGTACGTTAATGAGATCGGTTGGTATGTTATCAACGGATGATGGCGATAAAAGATTAGCTGTAGCTCCCCCCGTTGTCGTATTTTGCATTGGTAGCAAGTCCGATGCATTCCGTAGAAAGGTGATCAACAACTCGGCAGAGGCTCTGGCGGCGAATTCGCGATAGCGGTCATCCTTAAATGGATCGCCGTAATCGGAAACTCCTTTTGCGACAACCACTGGTATGCCGTGGACTTCACCCAGCGCACCCAATGCACTTGCCTCCATTTCAATGCCAACAACTTTGCGCATTGAATCGGCGAGACGTGGAAATATTCCCTCATCCTCGAGAACAGCCGCTCCTGTCGCCATAGGTGCGACATGAATTCCAAAACCAGGTGGCGCAGGAAGTGTAATGGGATGGAGCAAAAAGGATTCTTCAGCGTGTTTCCGTCCTGTAGCAGTAAGCGCCAAAGGCTTTTCCAGCCATCTGCGTGTCCAAAGGCGCGGCAGAACATCACTCCAGTTTGGACATGCCGAATTGAAATCTGGGTGTTGATTCGGGATTTCACCTGTAAGAATACGGCGTAAAGCCCATTCTTCTTGATGTTCTAATGGCAGGATGGGGCGTGAATCTAACCACGGAGTGCGTGACTGCGGGAAGGGTACATGCTGCATTCGCTGTACCCATACTTTTGCCGGATTATATTGAATGGGGTCGCCTTGGAATTTCGATTCCCCATTTTCTACAGTTACCTTTCCCACATCGTATGACCAGAGCCGTTCCGCAAAAATTACATCCCCCAAGGAAACTTTGCCGCGTCGCCCGGCGCAGATGCCACTCATAGCAATGCAGCGCGTTGGTTGATCAAGTATGAGCTTACTGGTAACAGCTTGAACCTGCTCACGCCCCATGTGACTCGCATGCGTTGCTCTGATGCGTAGCATGCCGCCAGACGTAGTTGCAAAACTAGCATCCGCCACGATCCAGCCACTATCAAGTGGATGTTCATTCCAGCCTGAATCCTGAAGGCCATCAGTGACTTTAAGGACTTGGTCATACTCATCCTTAAGCGCACAAATCAGCAGGACATCTATGTCAATCATTTTTATTCTTACGTTGGAGCATAACTTATCGAATTCAGTTTAGTAGCCAGATAGTAATACCAAAGGTAGTTTATACAAACGACAATAAATAGCTTGAAAAGCTACTTAAGATAAACCTATTAAGCCGAACAATAGGTCGGCTGTTCTGACCCTAACCAGCGAAAAGCAGCCCCGCTATGTGGTCACGTCCAAGGTCCGCCATGGCCGATGATCCGCAAGGACGGCAGCTCGGCCATAAGAGACATCAGTGGTTTGCTGAGAAGGCGGCCTATGCAGGCCGAGGTGATGTCCGTTCCCGCGTCAGAAGCGGACATCGCATGCAGGTAGCCTGGGGGAAACTCAAAGGGCGGTTGCTAACTGCGGATTCAATCCGTCGACGCAACACACTAAACTTAGCGAAAGCGAAAGGAGTGTTGCAGATGAAACAACGACCACGCATCTATTACACTGAAACTCAAAAGGCGCTGATGTGGGACCGCTGGCAGAAAGGCGACTCACTTCAGCAGATTGCGCAGCTGTTTGATCGATACCATTCATCCATAGAGCGCATTTTGTCTGAGACCGGCGGCATACGGCCGGTTCCTCGATGTCGTTCGAGACTGGCACTGACCTTGTCTGAGCGTGAAGAGATCTCCCGATCAGTCGTTGCTGGAGATTCAATCCGCTCTATCGCCAAGAAGCTTGGCCGTGCCGCATCGACAATCAGTCGAGAGATTGAACGTAACGGTGATCGAAAGAGCTATCGCGCAAGCTTGGCCGACCAGGCAGCTTGGGACCGAGCGCATCGCCCTCAACCTTGTAAACTGGTGAAGAACCGCGCGATGGCACACATCGTGGCAGGCAAACTGAAAATGGCATGGTCACCGGAGCAGATAGCTGGGTGGCTAAAATGCACCTATCCAGATGACGAGGACTATCAGGTGTCGCACGAGACCATCTATCGCAGCCTCTATATCCAAGCCCGCGGGGCATTGAAGAAAGAGCTGCTGCAGCATCTGAGGCGAACACGCGTTATGCGCCGTTCACGCCATCATATGCAGGAGACAGACAATCGCGGCAGGATTGTCGATGCGGTATCGATCAGCGAGCGTCCGGCCACGGTAGAAGATCGTGCTGTGCCCGGCCACTGGGAGGGCGACCTGTTGTGTGGGACTTTAACCAGCCAGATTGCAACACTTGTTGAACGCAACACACGCTACGTGATGCTGGTGAAAGTTGCCAGCAAAGATAGTGAAACAGTGATCAATGCGCTCATCAAGCACGCGCGCAAATTACCTCAGGAACTCTACAAATCACTGACATGGGATCGGGGATCAGAGATGGCCGAACACAAGCGATTCACATTGGCGACTGATATACAGGTTTACTTCTGCGACCCGCAGAATCCTTGGCAGCGCGGGAGCAACGAAAACACGAACGGGCTACTGCGGCAGTATTTCCCCAAAGGCATGGACCTCTCTGGATACACGCAAACTCAGCTAAATGGCGTGGCGAGGAGGCTAAATGAACGACCAAGGAAGACGCTAAACTATCAAACACCGGCTGAACGATTTAACCAACTTGTTGCGTCGACGGATTGAATCCGCA
>NZ_JBTSFG010000013.1:0-13977 GCF_054604835.1 Sideroxydans sp.
TATGTGAAGGTCTGAATTTGCGAGAGTCACCGAAAATCAGCGATTGGTGCAGATTCCAACCTTCACTTCACATAATCGAGAACTGTGCATAATCGGCCTTTGCTGTCG
This sequence comes from Sideroxydans sp., assembly GCF_054604835.1. Classification (NCBI taxonomy): domain Bacteria; kingdom Pseudomonadati; phylum Pseudomonadota; class Betaproteobacteria; order Nitrosomonadales; family Gallionellaceae; genus Sideroxydans; species Sideroxydans sp. The sequence goes on from NZ_JBTSFG010000013.1 coordinate 109, forward strand.
GTGGAAGCTTGTTAGCTCGATGTCCGTTATGGGATTAGCTCCGGCCATAGGACTGGAATTCATTGTGAACGTCAGCTTTCTCGAATCGAGACTGCATACTCTCGCCCCATACCTGCCCATCAGTTTTCCAAGCTGAAATTCAACCAGCCATTGAGCTCACTAAAATGACCCCGAATACAACCAGACTTGCCCCAACGAGTCGTTGATACCATCTTTCATATTCTTTCAGCCAAATAATGCCGAGAAGCACGGTGAGCACGATGCCCGCGTTGGTCAGCGTCACCGCATAGGCGGCGGGCAGCCAGCGCATGGCATAGATCACCAGCGCGTAGGCGGTGCCCACACCCAGCGTGCCGATCAGCAGCGCGCGTTTAGACGGCGTAATCGCCGGGACCCAGTGCTTTGTGCGGTACTTCTGCTCGCCGCACAGGAACAGCCAGCCGATGGCGTAGTTCACGCACACATAGCCCAGCGCAACATGCAAACCCTCAAGATGCTCGGCAGCCACTTTGTCGCTGAGGCTGTACACCACCGTCATCGAGGCGGCGAACAGCGCATATGGCCATGCCTTGCTCAGGCGGCGCACACCGTCGTGCGAACTGGTGGCGATCAGCCACAGGCCGCCAGCCGCGACGAGGATGGCGGCCCATGACCACAACGGGAAATCGCGCGCGAAGAACAGTGTCTCGATCACCGCGATCAGCAAGGGCGAACTGCGCACCATGGGATAGACCGCGCTGGCAGGTGCCAAGTGATAGGCGGCGCGCAGTCCGAGGAAGTACAGTCCGTTGGCGATGCCGCTGATCGCGGCACACAAGTACAGCACCGGCGCTTCCTGCGCCGCGTGCAAGAAACCCGGCAGAGCGAACGGCGCGAAGATCAGCACATGCAGGCCGACGATCCACCACAGGAAATTGGCATCGCTGTGCGTGCGGCGTGTCAGCAGATTCCACGACACATGCAGCAGCACCGACAGGCCGACGGCCAACAGTGGCGTCATGAGGTAGGGATGCAGACCACTGTCTCGGCATCACGCGCCAGCATCATTCCTTCCGGCAATGCGTCCGGCCTGTCCAGCAACCATGCATCCAGCTTGTGTCCGATGTGCATCAGCACCATCTCGCTGTCAGGGAAGAATTGCGCCAGCGCGACCGCTTCCAGCAAATCGAAATGGTTGCGCGGCTGGTCCGCCCCCGGCGGGAAGGTGCAATCCAGACAGATGGTGTGCGGTTGCCAGCGTTGCAGGAATGCTAGCGTCCCGGGCGGCAGTTCGCGGCAATCGGAAAGATAGGCCAGCCGCGCGCCGTCATGCTCGATGCAATATCCCAGCGTGGGCTTGGAATGCACCAGCGGCACCGCCGTGATGCGCACATCGCCCAGCGCGATCTGCTCGAACTTGGAGAGTTGCGTGAACTGCAAGGGACCGGGATATTTGTACAGATCGGCGCAGCCTTCACTGTCATGCGGCGAATACACCTGCAGTTCACCCTTGCCCCAGCGCAGATGGAACAAGCCCTGCACATGGTCGGCATGGAAATGCGTGACCAGCACCGCGTCCAGTGCGCCCGGCGGAAACCGCTCGGCCATATCCATCACGCCCGCATCGATCAGCAGCCGCGTGCCACCCGCTTCAAGCAGCGCGCAGTTCGGCTGGCGGCGCGCGGTGATATCCACCCGCGCCAAAGTGCACACCGCACAATCGCAGCCCCACAGCGGCACACCACCGGCCGCGCCGGTGCCAAGGAAAGTCAGCCTCATGACATCACCCGTTCGTGACTGCGGATGAGTTCAACGAACTCGGGGCCGGTACTCGCCAGCGGCGCGTCGTTGCGGAAGCGCTGCAGTTTGCAGTGTTGCAGTGAGGCGAACTCGCCCGCGCGCTGCAAGCGCGACTCGATCTCGTCATCGCTCTCGCGACCGCGTGCCTGCAAACGTTCACGCAATACAGCAGGCGATACTTCGATCAACACAGGCACCAGTTCCGGATAACGACGCGAGGCTTCCTGCAGATAGCCGCGTGAACCGTTGAGCACGACAGTAAGCCCTTTCGCCAACCAGTGATTCAGTTCGCAGCCGATGCCATAGCGCAGACCGTGACTGTGCCAATGCAGCGGAAACAATTTCTTCACCACACGCGATTCGAACTCATCCTCGCTCAGCGCCACATGGTTCTCGCCGCCCGCGTCGGAGGGACGTGTGATGTAGCGATGCGCGAACACCACGTTGGCATCCTGCGCCAGCTGGAAGCGCGCATGCTGCATCAGGCTGTCCTTTCCGCTGCCGGATGCGCCGATGACATAGAGCAGGACGCCGCTCATCTCAGGCCCCGTGATCGAAAGCAAGCGTCAGCACCGGCAGGCCTGCCGACCACACGCGCGACACTTGCGGCAGACCGCCCAGATAACGCACGGCCAGCAGGTCGGCGCGTTTGCCGACTGCGATCGAACCTCTGTCGTTCAGGCCGACGGCCCGCGCGGGATTGCAAGTGACCAGCGCTACCGCCTGATGCAACTTGATGCCTGCCAGTTCCGGCAGTTGCAGCACGGCGGGCAACAACGCCGCAGGCGAATAGTCACCGCACAGGCAATCGGCCACACCTTCGCGCACCGCGTCCAGCGCACGCATGGAACCGGATTGCGACTTGCCGCGCACCACGTTCGGCGCACCGAACAAAGTTGAGAGACCGGCGGCGCGTGCGGCGATGGCAGTTTCCAGATTGATCGGGAATTCGGACACGCTCACGCCTAGGCCCTTCACCACATCGACTTTCTCGGGACGGTCGTCGTCGTGGCTGGCGAGCGGGATTCCGAGTTCGCGTGCGTGTTGCGCCAGTTGTTCCATGCGGCCCACTGCACCTTCTCCCTGCGCCAACTTCTCGGCGAGCAAGGCTTCAAACTCGGCTTCGTCCTTTTTGTAGGTGCGCGACTGGAAACTGCGATAGGCATCGATGCTCTTGAACTGTCCCTGTCCCGGCGTGTGGTCCATGAACGACAGCAGGTGGATCTCGTCGTTGCTCAGCAGATCGTTCAACACTCCGGGTGCGGTCGGATCGGTAATCTCGTAACGGGCATGCACGCGGTTATCCACCAGCGCATGTTGCTGCCAGGCATGCACCGCGCGCGCCAGCTCTGCGGCGGTGGCGTTGTTACGCACGCCCAGTTCGGCATTGGCGAAGGACAGCGCGTGATAGATGGTGGTGATACCGGCGGCGGCGTTGCGCTTGTCGGCTTGCGCGCAGGCAAAGTCGAACGGGAAGTGCACACCGGGACGCGGCTCGGCTTCTTTTTCCAAGGCGTCGCAGTGCAGGTCGATCATGCCCGGCATCAATGTCTGTCCGCGCAGGTCGATCTCTTGCGCACCTTCACTGCTGGCCGGATCGATGGCAACGATGTTGCCGTCCGCGATCAGCACTGCGGCGTCTTTCAGCGTTTCGTTCTCCAGCACGACTTGCGCGCCGGTCAGGTAAAAATGGGTGTTCATGCGATTTCCTCTTCGGGTTCTACGATAGTGACAGGGGGGGTGACAATTCGATGACATCGTCGGCCAGACGCTTCACCAGGTCGGGGTGATGGAAGATGGCGAGCATGGCGATGCCGGTATCCTTCAGCGATTCGATATGTGCGACCACGCGCTCGGTGGTGGCGGGATCGAGACTGGCGGTCGGCTCGTCCAGCAACAACAGGCGCGGTTGTGCGATCAGACCGCGCGCCAGATTCACACGCTGCTTCTCGCCGCCGGAGAATGTGGCGGGCGGCACGTTCCACAGATGAGCGGGAACGGCCAGTTGTGCCAGCAGGTCAGCGGCGCGGCCGCGTGCTTCTTCGGTCGGCACACCACGTGCGAACAAAGGCTCGGCCACTACATCCAACGCGGACTTGCGCGGCAGACAGTGCAGGAACTGGGTGACGAAACCGATTTCGCTCTTGCGCAGTTCCAACATGCGGTGCTCGTCTGCTTGGGCTAGGTCAACGACTTCACCTGATGCAGTGCGGAACAGCATGCGTCCGGCGCTGGGCAGATAGGTGCGATACACACCTTTCAGCACGGAAGATTTACCCGCACCGGTCGGGCCGATCAACGCGGTGAGCTTGCCGGGGTACACACTCAAGTTCACATGCGAAGCGGACGGGATGAGCTTGTTGCGCTCGTGCAGACGGAAAGTCTTGGCATAGTTCTCGATAGTCAGGATAGGGTTCATAGTCATCTCACAATGCGGAAGCCACCAGACGCTGGGTGTAAGCGTGCTGCGGGTCTTCAAGGATCTGGTCGGTGAGGCCGGACTCGATGACGCGGCCATGCTTCATCACCAGCGTACGGCCCGCCAATAAGCGGATTACACCTAGGTCGTGGGTGACCACGATCATCGCGGTGCCCAGCTCGTGTTGGATCTCCAGGATCAGGTCGAGGATGGCGGCCTGCACCGACAGGTCGAGGCCGGTGGTGACTTCGTCCAGATACAACAACGGCGGTTGCGTGGCCAATGCCTTTGCGATCTGCACGCGCTGCTGCATGCCGCCGGAGAAGGTCTTGGGATTCTTGTCCATGCGTGCGCGGGCCACTTCGGTGCGCGCCAGCAGGTCACCGGCACGGGTGCGTATCTCGCCGTAGTGCTTCAGGTCGCTCATCAGCAGACGCTCGGCGATGTTGCCGCCCGCCGATATCTGGAAGTTCAGGCCAAGATGCGGGTTCTGATACACCATGCCGAATCGCTTGTTGCGCATGCTGCGTTGCTGCGCGGCATTGAGGGCGAACATGTCGTGCTGCGCCTCGCCGTCATGGAAGGTGGCACTGCCCGCAGTCGGCATGTCATCGAAATACAGCATCTTCACCGTGCTCGACTTGCCGCTGCCGGATTCGCCGATGATGCCGAGTATCTCGCCGCGATACAGGTCGAAGTTCACATCGTGCGCGGCGACCACGCAGCCGCAATGCGGACAGATGTTGGTGTCGTGTTCCGGCCCGGTGCTGCTGATGCACAGCGGACAGGGTTCACCGTGGATGCGCGACAAACCGCGCACGGACAATATTTTGTTGCTCATGCTGGCTTCCTCGCGCTGATGGTTTCCTGTTGTTCTTCGCAATACGCCGAGTCGGAACACTGGTGGGTGACGTTGCCTGCGTCGTCGATGAGTTCGTCGAGGAAACTCACGGTCGAGCCACAACAGCGGCAGGCGATGCGCATACCGTTCGCGTCGCGGAAATCTTCCACGCGGAAGGCGATGTCGTCGAACACCAGCGGCTCGGCCACGGTGTACGGCGGCACGGCGTAGATCTTCTTCTCGCGACCGGCGCCGAGCAGCACCAGCGCGGGCGACAGATGCAGACGCGGCACGTCCCAGCGCGGGATGGGCGACGGGTCGATCACGTAGTGGCCGTTGATGCGGGTGGGGTAGCGGTGCGAAATGGTGATCTCGTCGAAACGCACCACGTCCTCATACAACTTGACCAGCAGGCGCGAGTAGTCCGCTTCACCGTGCATGACTTTGCGTCGCGCCTCGGAAGGCTCGACCACCACCAGCGCATCGGGATACGGCACTTGCAGCACCAGTATCTGTTGCTCGGTGAGCATCTTCTCGGGGATGCGGTGACGCGACTGGATCAGCGTGGCTTCCTGCGTCTTCTCGGTGACTTCGACACCGGGACAGGTGAGCTGCACGAACTGGCGCAGGTTCACCGCGTTCACAGAATCGTCCGAACCCTGGTCGATCACTTTCAAAGTATCGTCTTCGCCGATCAGCGACAGCGTGAGTTGCAGACCGCCGGTTCCGAAACCGCGCCCCATCGGCATCTCGCGCGAGGCATAAGGTGTCTGATAGCCAGGGATGGAGATCGCTTTCAAAATACAGCGGCGCACTTCTTTTTTGGCGTACTCGTCGAGGAAGCCGAAGGAATAGCCCGCGTCTTCCAGCGGCAATTCGTAATGAGCGTTCATGCTGTCTCCTCCGTGTCTTGCTCTTTCATCTTCTGTTGCGTGGTGCGCAACCTGTCCATGTCGGACTGGAAGGTCACGTAGTGCGGCATCTTGTAGTGCGAGGCGAAGCCCATCGAGTCCACACCGTCCACATGCAACAACACGAACTCCGGATCCTCGGAAGGATTGGTGGGGCCGTCTTGCATGCCTTTTTGCAATGCACGGTCCAGAATCGCCATGCTGATCGCCTTCACTTCGTTGTGACCGAAGCACGCGCCGTAACCGAGCGTGAAGGTGGGCAGCTCGTCGCCGCTGCTGCCTTCGTACATCGCCACCACTTCACATTCGGTGACCAGCACTTCGCCCGCCTCCATCAGCTCGCCCGTCACCGGATGCGGCAACATCACCGGCAGATAGCCGACACGCAGTTCCGCCACCGTGGGGTGTACGTCGCCGTAACCGCGCATGTTGGAATACGCCATCGCCAGCAGCCCGCCCGTCTCGGCGCGCGCCATGGTGGCCAGTGCAGCAGAGCGCGGCACCGGGAAAACCAGCGGGTCGCGCGTGATGTCGAAGGCAGCAGCACGACTCGGTGCGACCGGCGGCAGCAGACCTTCGGCGCGCAGTGCGTCGATCACCTTTGGAAAGTTGTCTGGCACTTCGCTATCCAGCGTGTCTTGCAGGAAACTTTGCGCGACCGCTTTGAACGCCTCCGGGTCTTCGTTGGCGAGATCAAGCTGTAGCAGACGCAATGCATAGTCATACGTCGCGCCCAGATACTGGCCGCCCGGTACTTCTTTGAACGCGGACGAAATGCGACGGATGCAGCGCATGTTCGCCGTGTCCTGCACCGGCGTCTCGAGCAGACGCGGTTTGGTGGAGCGATAGGCGCGCAAGGCGAATGCCGCTTCCAGTGTGTCGCCCTGGAATTGTTTGAGTGCGAGCGCAGCCAAACGCGGGTGGTACAGACCGCCTTCCGACACTACGCGCGAAGTGAGCAAGCGCAGCTGCTCTTCTATCATCGCCAGTGTCAGCGGCTCTTGCAGCGAGCCTTTGCAGCGCAGGTAATCGGTGTTTGCTGCTGCACCATCGATGGCGGCCTTGCCGCCCTTGATCGCGACGTAACTCATGCTGCACCTCCCAGTTCGATCTTCGTGGTGCGCGGCAGCGCGACGAAATGTTTTGCATTGCACAGCACCAGCTCCACGCCGAGCGGGAAGCTGCTCACCCAGTCGTTGCGTGCGGCTATCCAGTCTTGATGCAATCCGTCCACGCTGATGCTGACCGCTTCACGGATGCCGGGGCCGCTCAGTCGCATGCGCAGTGCACCGGACGCGTCGTCATGCAAAGACGCGACGCGCAGCAACAGGGTTGCGCCGCCTTCCGGCTCTTCCAGTGTGCCGAGGCTGGGCACTAACTCAGGTGCACGGCTACCGTCCAGCAAGACGAATGCGGCCAGCTCCGATGGCACGCGCAGCGCTTCCAGTTTTGGCCAGATGAATTCGTCCACCATGTCCTGCGGATCGGAGAGTGTGGTCTGCCCGTCCACCAGCACGCTCAGCAATGCCAGCCAAGGTTCAGTACTCAGCGGGCTGGTCTGGATGCGGCCGGGAAAACTGAACGCATCCAGCAGGCTGCGGAACAGTTGCTGCTGTCGTGCCGGGTGCCAGATATCCAGGTCTTGCAGCGTCATGTCATGCGTCATTTTCATCGTCCTCTTGTTCCAGCAGCGCGAAATCCACGCGGGTCGCGGCCAGTTGTTTTTTGCGTTCCTTGTTCTTCTGCTGGCGCACTTCCATGCCGCGCTGCACCAACGTCATGGCCGGTACGCTGCCCGGTAACTTGCCGGCCATCACCGCATCGAGGATGGCGATGGAACGCGCGAGCTGCGCACGGTCATCCACGATCAGCGCACCGCCTCGCTCTTCATCACCCGCCGCGCTACGTACGGTCACTTCGGCGCGCGCCACCGGGATCTCGCCGATGAAATACGATTCTTCGAACGCACCGTCGCGCAGGTTGAGCAGACCCAGACCGGCGTGCGGCAAGGCGACATCGCGCACTTCCAATTCACCCGACAACACGTTCGCCAGATGTTTCACTTCACTGGCAGGCAGCGCGCACAAGGCGGCCGCCCATTCTTTTCTTGCGATAGGCATCAATTCAGTTTTCCTCTTAGCCAGGTGGACAGGTAGTCGATGATCAGAATCGTGATGAGAATGACGATGATCAGCGCGGCTGATTCGTCGTAATTGAACATGCGCAGGGTGTCGTGCAAGGCGAGTCCGATGCCTCCAGCGCCGACCAATCCGAGCACGGCCGCCATACGCACGTTGCGGTCGAAGATGTACAAGGTGTAGCCCAGCGCCTCGCGCAGGATGGACGGCCAACCGGAATACATCACCAACTGCAAACGCGATGCGCCGGTGGCGGAGACAGCTTCGTAGATGCCGGCGTCGACGCGCTCCAGACTTTCGGAGAAGAACTTGCCGAGGAAGCCCGCGGTGTGGATGCCGAGCGCCAGTGCACCGGGCAGTGGCCCCAGCCCCAGAGACGCGACGAAGATCAGCGCCAGCAACAGGTCGGGCATGGCGCGCATGAAGTTCAATGTTTCGCGGGCGATACGGTAGACAGTGGCATTCGGTGTCAGATTGCGTGATGCCAAGGGCGACAACAGCACCGCCACGACAACGGCCAGCGCACTGCCCCACAGCGCGGTGGCCAGCGTTTGCATCAGCAGCTCTAGATATCTAGACAAGTCTGAAAAATCCGGCGTGCTGTAGCGGCTGAAGTATTCGACGATGTCTTGTGCACCGTAGGCCAGCGTTTCGAATGACAGCTCCAAGTCATAGATGATCACCCACAGCAGTGCCAACCAGCCCGACAGCCATACCGGCGTCGGGTTGAACGGCTTCTTGGGCAATGGAGGACGTATTGCTGCGATGTTGGACATCAGATCAATCTCCTGCGGAATTTGTCGGACAGGCGATCCAGCACGGTGACCACCACATAGATGGACAGCGCGATGGGCAACAGACGGTTGTAGTCGAACATGCGCATCGCCATCACCAGGTCGTAACCGATGCCGCCCGCACCGACCAGACCGAGGATGGCGGCGGCGCGCAGGTTGTGATCGAGGATGTACATGACAGTGCCGACGAAGTCAGGGAACACCTGCGGGAAGATGCCGAAGGTGCGCAGTTGCAACCAACTTGCACCGTGCGCGGCCACGCCTTCGATCTGGCGCGCATCCACCACTTCGATGCTCTCGGCGAAGAACTTGCCCATGAAACCGACTGTGACGAAAGACAGTGCCATCACGCCGGGCAAAGGGCCAAGACCCACCGCCGACACGAACACCAGCGCCCACACCAGCTCGGGCAACGCACGCATCAGCGTGAGCAGATTGCGCGTGGCATGGAACACGGCCGGATGCGGGCTGGCATTGGCAGCAGCCATCACGCCCAACGGCAAGCTGATGACCAGCGCGATGCTGGTGGCGAGGAAAGTCATCTCGATGGTCTGCAACATGTTCATGCCCAACGTGGGCAGATATTCCATGTCCGGCATCACCATCAGATTGCTGCAGAAATCGATGATGCGCGGCACGGCTGTGATCAAACGCACGAGGTCGAACTCGACCGCCGATGCGCTGATCAGCAGCAGCGTCACACACACCACCAGCACGGCGGAGAGGCCGAATGCTGGCAGGCCGTTAGGCGTAGGCCAGCATAGTCTCGAGCTGCTCATCGACTTGGTCTCCGTTGCGGTTATAGATGCGTGCGAGGGTGGCGCGGTCCAGACCGCTGGCTGCGCCGTCATAGACTAGGACGCCGCCGTTCAGACCGATCACGCGGTCGGCGAAACGTTTGGCCAGTTCGACCTGGTGCAGGTTGACCACGACGGTGATGCCGTCGCGTGTGCAGATCTCGCGCAGCAGACCCATGATCTCTTCGCTGGTCACCGGGTCCAGGCTGGCGACCGGTTCGTCGGCAAGAATGACGCGCGGTTGTTGTGCCAGTGCGCGGGCGATGCCAACGCGCTGTTGCTGGCCGCCAGACAGACGGTCCGCGCGGTTCCATGCCTTGTCGGTGAGACCGACACGGATCAGCGCATCGTGCGCGATATCCATGTCGCTACGCTGAAACAGATACAGCAGACTGCCCAACCAGGAGCGGTGCGACAGTCTGCCGGTGAGTACATTGGTCATGACCGACAGCCGGTCGACTAGGTTGAAATGCTGGAACACCATACCGACATGCGAGCGGACTTCGCGCAACGTCGTCTGTGACACCTGTTGTTCAGCGATCTGTACCGAGCCCGAGGTCGGCGTCTCCAGACCGTTGATTGTTCTGAGCAGAGTGGATTTCCCCGCGCCGGACGGGCCGAGGATGACGGTGAACGACCCCGCAGGAATCTCGGCACTCACGCCTTTCAGCGCTTCGAATCCGTTGGCGTAGCGCTTTGCGACGTCCTTGATGATGATCTTGCTCATATAACCTCCGGTGATGAAAAAACGGCCGACTGCCCATGCAGCCGACCGCCGTGTTGCGATTACTTCAGTTGCTCTTTCTTGATGCCCAGCTCTTTAACCATGTCGCGGATGGACTGGTAGTCGGCCGGTGTCACGGAAACGTAGTGGCTGATCTTGCCGTAGCCGGTGACCGGGATGTCCTTGTGCGCGTTCAGGATCACGTCCTTGATCTCTGCCTTCAGTTTCTTGTCCAGATCGCCGCGATATACCAGCGGGGAACCCGGCAGCGGGGTGGACTCGGCGACGATGCAGTTGCTTTCCTTGGTGATCAGACCCTTCTCCAGCATCTTGGTGTAGGTGATGTCGTTGTCGGCAGCGGCATCGACGGTCTTGTTCTTCACAGCCAGCTCGGCCGCGTCGTGCGAACCGGAGTAGGTGAACTTGCCGAAGAACTGCTCCGGCATCAGGCCGGTGGCATGCTTCACCATGTAGGTCGGCATCAGGCCGCCGGAAGTGGAGGCCGGGTTCACGAAGGCGACGCTCTTGCCTTTCAGATCGGTGATGCTCTTGATGCCGCTGTCGCACGGGGCGATGATCAAGCTCTTATAGGTGGGAGAATCGCTGCCTTCGCGCATGCCGACGGCAAACGCCTCGGCACCGGCTTCCATCTCGGCCAGGTAGTAGGACAGCGGACCGAACCAGGCGATGTCGACACGCTTCTTGCGCATGGCCTCCACCACGCCCGCGTAGTCGGTGGCGGTATACAGCTTCACTTTCCGGTGCAGCTTCTTTTCCATGTAGGCGCGCATCGGCTCGAAGGTCTTGATCATCTCTTCGTTGTTCTCTGCGGGGATCAGGCCCATCACCAGATCGCGTGCGTTGGCAACACCGGCTGTACCGATCAGCGAAGCGCCGATCAGTGCGGAGAGGATGAATTTATTGCATTGCATGTCTGGAACTCCTGTTTGGTTTCAACGGTAGGGTGGGAACAGCTCAAGGGGTGATGCACAGTTGGATCCGGTCGGCCCGGAACCGTGTAATGGCGTACTCAACCGGCGATGCATCGCTTTCGAGCACGTTCAGACTCTTGACCCGCAGCACGGGCCGGTGCTGGGTGATGCCGAGCAACTTGGCATCATCTCCTTGCGGCAGCACGGCGGTGACCAGACTCTCGGTGCGGCGCAACGCACCGCAATGGTGGTTCAGCACCGCATGCAGCGAACCGGTTTGATAGTCCTCCAGCAGTTCGCGGTAGGGATGCAGCGGCAGGAAGTGCGAGATCACGCAAAAGGGCATGCCGTCGGCGATGCGCAATGTCTCTATCCACAGCACTTCTTCGTCGGCGGCGATGTTCAGATTGCGCGCCACACCGGCGGAAGCCGGGGCGACCATCTTGCGCACCACGCGCGAGTCGGTGGCGATACCGATCTCGCCCAGTGTCTGGGTGAAGCGCGTACCGCTGCCCAGCTTGTAGTCCAGCAGCCGGTCGGTGATGAAGATGCCTACGCCGTGCTGGCGTTCCAGCAGTCCTTCGAAGATCAGTTCGTCCACGGCACGGCGCAGGGTGTGACGGTTCACACCGAAACGTGCCGCCAGCTCACCTTCCGCGGGCAGTCGGTCGCCGGGCGAGCCCTGACGCACGTATTCGCGCTCGAGCACTTCGGCGATCTGTGCATACAGGGTGATTCCGGTGTCGCGCTCGATGGCGTACAAGCTCATGACGGGTAGATGTCTAGATATATGATGCAGCCATATTGCGGAGTGAATATTTCGCGCCCGTGAATTGTTTATTACAGTTCCGTAACAAACCGCCGTTTCAGACCTGGGAGATGAGCACGTCCTGCGGCAGCGGCATGCGGTGGCGCAGGTCGAAGGTCGGCACGTAGCGCTGCGACGGGATCTCGTTTCCTGCCATCCAGCACGGGAAGGTGGTCATCAGAAACCAAAGAAGAAGAACGGCAACATCCCAAACAGCAGCAACCATATATGGGCGGCGGTCGGGAACGTCGGCCAGCTCACGCTGTATTGCGGCAACAGATAACGGGTGCCCGTTCGAACAGCCTGCACTTTTCAACCTAGCCATCGACAGCAAGCTACGTGCTTGTGATCTCGTCAAACTGAAGGTACGGGACATATCCCACGGAGAACACATCGCATCACGTGCCACCGTGATGCAACAGAAGACACAACGACCGGTCCAATTTGAGATTACCGATCAAACTAAAGATTCTGTTGGCAAGTGGATTGCTTCGGAGAAGCTACGGTTGGATGATTTTCTGTTCCAAAGTCGCATCAGCGATTCACCTCATCTATCTACAAGGCAGTACGCGAGGATCGTGCATGGATGGGTTGAGCATATCGGACTGGACACCACCTGTTACGGTACACACACCATGAGACGAACCAAGCCGACACTCATCTATAAGCGAACGAAGAACCTGAGGGCGGTTCAGTTGCTTCTCGGACATTCCAAGATAGAGAGCACTGTGCGCTATCTGGGCATCGAGGTGGATGATGCCTTGGAGATGGCTGAGCAGACTGAGGTTTGAGCTTCTTGGATATCTTCGGTTCAAGCGGGGCGTTGCTGCAATTCCATACAACGATGTATCCAGCAACATAGAAAATGGAGGGCATTGATAATGTATGCACATTATATGTATAATCAATCATGAGCATTGAATTTGACCAAAAGAAAGCCGCCTCAAATCTGAAAAAACATGGCGTGTCTTTTGATGATGCTGCAACAGCGCTATTGGATCCGATGGCGCTGGTGCAGGAAGATGAGGATGCCACAGATGAGGCAAGATTCCTGTTGGTTGGGATGTCGACAACAGGGCACCTTTTGACAGTGTGTTACACGCTACGCGGGGAATTGATTAGACTGATTTCAGCGCGAATGGCAACAAAAAATGAACGGAGGCAATATGAAAGCTGAATACGACTTCACAAAGGCCAAACGTGCCAAAGATGTTCCACATTTGGCAAAACTTCAATCTGCAGCGGCAAAAGGCAAGACACGAGTAACGATGTTTCTTGACGATAGTATTCTTGAAACGTTCCGATTTCGTGCTGAGACCGAGGGTCGGGGTTATCAGACCTTGATCAATGAGGCACTCAAGCAGGTTGCCACAAACAGCACTCCAATTACCGAGGATGTTGTACGACGCATCATCAGAGAAGAATTGCACTCTGCTTGAACAGGGCTCAAGTCACACAAGCCACGTGCAGCTATGTTGTTGCCGTGGCTTTTTATTGGCTCATGGGGATAGAATGACCGTTATGAATTACAGGAACAGTCGTTCGCTGTCCAAGTGTTTACGATAAGTAATCGGCGCAAATTCGGCCAGAAGCAGACACTTGGAGGGTGTCCAGAATTTTGTGTAAACGGGATTCCATTACTGCTGCGGCATCCTGTCATCAAACTGGATAGAAAACCGGTTTAGCGCCGCCTTCCAATCCCGGATTGGCATCGTCCATTTCTTGC
>NZ_JBTSFG010000014.1:0-11728 GCF_054604835.1 Sideroxydans sp.
GGATACACGCAAACTCAGCTAAATGGCGTGGCGAGGAGGCTAAATGAACGACCAAGGAAGACGCTAAACTATCAAACACCGGCTGAACGATTTAACCAACTTGTTGCGTCGACGGATTGAATCCGCAGTTAGCAAGCGACGGTCGATCACCATCAAGTTCTTAGTTTTGAACGTCCGCTGTCAGGAGTGAAGCGGACCACCCTTTAGAATGCTCAAGCAGCCTTCTCAGCAATTCCCCAGCGTCTCTTATGGCCGAAGTGCCGCCACCTAGGCTGCTCCGAAGTTTCCGCAAAATGACTCTTTTACCGACTGTTCATCGCCCTGCCCTCTTCTGCGCCTAAGGAAGCGCTTGTCGTCCACCCTTTTCCACCCACCAAAATCTTGAAAGTCCTCCAATAAGCCCCCCCATCACAAACCAACTGGAATCAAGACTTTCAAAGGACTTCCACGCTACTCAAGAGTACGTCGATAAACGGCAACTCCCCCAAAGGCTCCAGTTGATTACCTCTGATCCTCAAGCACCAAATTTCCCCCGAAATAACATCCAGGTGTAGCGATAGGCATTGCGTCCTGTACTGCCAAATATGCCAGTCTAGTAAGGGGGGGCTGCTAATTATCCAATCATGCTGTCCGTCAGGACTGACCAGGCTTCTCTGTCGCCTTGAATAACCATCTTACTTATGCCGTTAATTTTTCAAACGCCATTATGCTGCACATCTGTTTTGGAATCTCCGATCAAAACCCCGTGGTTGCTGGCTTTCTGGATCACTCTGTGTAGGCAAATACTGAAATAACTTCATATATCAAGCCTGCGCGCCCCAAAATATTGGAGTCGCTAGTACGCTTCATGTGAAAACCATGGATGCGCGGCATACCTACATCAGCATGAACGAGTAATGCACCCGTACATTGATGCTGCAGCCCGACAAATTTACACAAAACTACACAAAATGTTGCCACTGGCGATTTTTTGTGTAGAATTACACACGGCGTCAGGGAAGATGAAAGGAGAAACATGAATTCCTCGAAACTAATCCAGATGCTGGAAGACGATGGATGGCAACTAGTAAGGGTTAAAGGTAGTCACCACCACTTCAAACACCCGTCAAAGCCAGGACTTGTAACAGTGCCCCACCCCAAAAAGGACTTGCCGAACGGAACTGTAAACAGCATCAAAAAGCAAGCCGGGCTCAAGTAGCCCGGTTTTTTGCCGGATGCGTAATTAATTTGCATATCAACGGGAGATATCTAATGTATGTACCAGTCGCAATTCACAAAGAAGATGGTAGCGTCTTCGGCGTGACAGTCCCGGATATTCCGGGCTGCCATTCTTGGGGCGATTCTATCAACGAGGCTGTAATCAATACCAAAGAGGCTATCAAGAGCCATATTGAGACCCTGCTTGAATTGGGTGAAAAAGTAGATATTCAGCCGTCCACTATTGATGATCTAATCGGCAAAGATGAATTTGCTGGCGCTACATGGCTATTAGTAGATGTGGACGAGAATATGCTCGATCCAACCCCAGAGCGTGTAAACATCAGCTTCCCTCGTTTCTTGTTGCACCGAATTGATGAATATACCGCCGCGCACAGAGAAACAAGAAGTGGATTTCTTGCAAAAGCAGCCATGAAAGAGCTCGCGCACGAATAAAGAATTGGCTTCAATAACTCGTTTCGGCGAGTTATTGAAGCCATAAGAATCCGCTCTTTGAACCCTACTGTTCTGCGTCTTTGCTTTTTGCTGCAAGCCAGTCTAGTCACTGGGGTCTGCGATTTATCCACTTCGCTGTGTCCCTGATTCCGTCAGGTCGGTTTGAGTATCTTGGTCTCTGCGGTCTTTCAAGCCGCTGGGTATTTCGTGAGTCTCATCGGGTAAGCAATTAAGCGAGGCATTTCGGCCCCAACGTAAATAGCAACTCTCGTCGCTCAGGTCTCTTGACCTGTCTCTATCGTGCCTTCTACGGCACTCCCAATATTTGAATGAATCTTTTAGATCACACATCCGGCATACTCTTCATCCACCTACCACCAGTGAACTATCCTCTCGGAACCGTCTTTTCCCCTGTGTCCAATTGCGAGCTACTGCTCTGCGCCTGAACCACAACACTTTCCGGTAAAGAAAGGAGGGGTATGTGTAATGCGAACATCTTGTCCTTTTGTGACATCCAGCTAAATCCGCTCTAACGCGCTCGATATTTCTTTCACACCCTTACTTCTGTTCTCCTAGCCAAAGACTAGGCAGAAAGACAGACAGCTCTGACACCACGCATCACAAAACCACCAGCCACTAACTCGATCGCCTCGCGGCTTCGTGTCTGTGACTCTGGGTATCAGTGCGCCCGCGCGGGGTTACTTGAAACTCTACTAACAGTTGATTGAATTGCTTTGAATGTCTTGCCCGGACTCGGGCGATAACAAACGACGGATTGCTCCATGCGTCTGTTGAAGACTGTTCCGCATACACGGAACGGGTGAGTATCGCTGTGTGCTTACTCGATTCTTCGCGGGGACTAGCCGCTCTGCTACTAAGTTTGAAATTCCCACTCATCTGATTCTTGCGAATCGCATCTATAGAGAAATGCAGCTTTTCACTGGAGCCACCCAGACAGTCACCGAAGTGAGAGTGAGGCGATTGAATCACATTCGCACTGGCAGTGTCAATTATTTTCAAATGCCATTATCCGGCACATCTCTTTTGGATTCTCCGATATAGCCTCTGTGTTTGCTGGGTTTCGGCATCACTCTCTGTAGCTGAATTCTCTTTTTGAGTGGACTGGAACCACCAGAATCGAACGGTTTATGAGCGCACAGGAAGGCTCCAGAATGGCTGTTCCTATAACTTATTGGCTTTGTCGATAATCAATCCAAGATATAAAAGTGCCTACTTGTAGCGACTTTTTAAACAGCCATCCCTCACGAGAATCAATCTAAAGCAAAAAAGTGCCTACTTGTAGCGACTTTTCTTAAAATTCCTCTCATCTCAATCAATGGTTTCTGTAAAAAGTGCCTACTTGTAGCGACTTTTTTGCTCGACCCAATAAACCCGAGCCAATATTTGTGAAAAAAGTGCCTACTTGTAGGCCCTTTGGTAACACCTTTGTCTAGTGAATCGGGGGCGATTCATTGTACAGGCCTATGGTTGAAGCAATTGCGGCGCAAGACTCCTCACACCCTTATGTCAAAGCAGTTGGCAAACTAGGGCAGGCTGAAATGCCATCCTCGTCTGACAATCAGAGCGTCTTGGAAATGCTGGCGTTATGCCAGAATCGGGAAGTTGATCAGGAATCCGTAAACGCAGATCAAATAGAAGAACTGGCCGGTCTCGTTTACCGGCGTTGATTAAAACCCCTCGTTCATGAACTTCACCCCAGACTTCAAGCCTCGGAACATGGAGGCATCACTGGACTTTGCATCACCCCGCTCTACTGCTTTGGCAAACTCGCTGCGACGGGCTTCCTTTCCAGAAGCGCACTCATCCTGAATGAACCCTGGAGCGCACGAATCTTGGCAGGCATCGGGCTGCGGAAGAATCTCGCCTCGCGCCACGGCCTGCATCTCAGCCTTCAGTTGTTGAGGTGTCTGTATCTTCATCGCTCTCATTCAAATTATTTGGCTCTCCGCCTTTCATTTTCGAACAAATCGAACAGCAATGCACCAATCGAGCGAATCGCATTACCTATAACTATAATTATAGGTAATGGCACTTTTCGAATCGGGTATCCGGATTTTCCGGTGGGTGAGACTTTAGAAATGTCGTGATGACTCATGCATCCGGTTGGTCATCTGGGCTGGTAGATTCCGGTCTTTGCAATACCGCGCTGGCACGCTTGGCCATTATTTCCTTGTCGGTTTCTGCCAATAGTCTTGCAGCTTCTTCCGGTTCGAACCCAAGGTCGAGGAAAACATTCCCGTTAGCAGGTGTTATGTGTTGACTTCCGTTTTCAGTTTTTTTCATGTTCGCCATCACCTTTTGAGATTGCGATAGAAGTTTTCGTGAGTGCCAACCAGAAGAAGAACTCGCGTTGACGGATCAAACTCATAGGCAAGAAGGAAAAGTTGGTTCACGCAATCAAACTTGAATACGAATACGCCCGCAAGGTCACCTTTCTTTTCCTCGCCGAGGCCGGGGTTCTGAACAATCGAAGCTACCGCAGTATCAACAGCATCTTTTTGGTTGGCGTGCAGCTTCTTATATGCACGAGCAAAGACATTCGTCTGTAGAACCTGAACTTCAGGCACGGAATTGACCTGGTGTGAAAGAGGAAAGGCTATTACGGTCTTCTTTTTTCGCCACCAACAGTTCGCTTACAAACTCGATAGGAAGATCTGGATTATCTAATGCCGCCTTCCCAACCTTAGCCCAAAACTCCAACTGTCCCGCAATAGTGCGACATTCTCCATGCGAGGCGGCCTTCGCTTGCTGGTACAGGTCATCTTCAATTCTTACAGGCATACCCATGTCAATCTCCATTACTACTTTTGTAGTAGGTAGAATATTTCACAACGCTTCTCACGTCAACAGCAAGAACCACCCACCGGAAAATCCGGATACCCTTCGAATCTAATTACCAGTTGGCTCTCTATTAAAGGCGAAATTTCGGCCAAAGTGGCCAAATCAGTGAGCATAGAAATTGGACAATTTAGCGGCCCAAAGCAGACTCTACGTTTGTGGTAGCTGGCTACCGCTGGAATGCAGCAGATGATAAAAGAATTACACTGGTAGCTGGAATACCTGATTAGCTGCTCAGTATGTGCGCTCATTAGTAATTTTCTGGGCTGCCTTTATCCCGTTATCTGATAAGAAGGATGCCAACGCAGAGTACATATTGCGATATTTCACTGACTTGATGGTTTTAGGGCTGAAGAAAAGGCTAATTTCTGAAACTGCGTCATCTGAGCCTTCTCTTAAAAACAGAGGAGATAATATTGTTAATAAGTGGTTCGCGGACTCGATCTTTTCTTCATCGTGGCGCGTAAAGGCATTGACCGCGAAGCGGAATGAGCCTAATACAATATCAATGATGCTGCCAAAATGAGACTGACCAATGGCCGAATAGTGAAAGCCAACGATACGTTCAAGACGGAGTTCCTTGGAATACGGTAGACCGGTAATACCTGTGGTAAATTTATCACGTAGGTGTCCATCAATTTTTTTATCTTCAAAACGATCGATTAAGACTAGGCCATGAGATTGCGGGCGACTCAGGAAGCAATCATAGTGGTAGCAAATGCGGTTAATTTCATTACGTCTTGCCTCAGCTGGGCTCGTGGCGACATTATGTAGAATCATCGAAGCAAGAAAGATGCATTCATGAGCAATTGCCGCCTCCACTATAGCCTGTTTTAGGGCAATGAAATCTTGGTGGCTCAAGTGCTCCGGACCAGGGTTGAATTTAAGAACAAATCTTTGTGGAACCTTGAAAGTCCGACGAATAGAGTCGATTGCTAACGACAGTGACTGGGCTGCTTCGCCATTAATGACTAGGCCGCCATATACAAAAAAATCGTTGTCCTTCTCTTCAAGATTGCTCTCATCACAGTACAGCATGTACATATAGCGGCCTTCAATCGTCCTTATTGGAAAAGGCTTCAGTCCAGATTGATCCGGACACTGAGCTAGGTGGTCTGTTCTAGATATTCAGCAGTGATCGTCAATGAATTTGACTGACACATCAGGCATTCCTGTGATTTTCAGCACTACCTCGTTCCCGTCAGGCTGGATGCTAAAAGTTTTGCACCGGTCATACCATCTGCGAGTGAGGATGACATCGATCCCATGAATGGATCCTTTGACATGATTGATAACCTGCTGGTTTTGGTGCTCACCAGCATCCGTGAATGAATATTTTGAGATGAAATCGCGGAGAGACTCTTCGTCCTTGATTGCCTTAAATGTAGTAATGGCTGATTGAATGTCTGGCATGTTGTCCCTTTATTGAAGTGGCGCTAAGGAGAGGCCGGCGTGGCCGGCCTTTGCTGCATTATCCGCGTGGAGGGAAAGGATCCTTACCTGGTGAAATGGTGTCCTTCGCGCGAATCTTGTTGTCCACACCTTTGATAGTCAGCTCTCCCCCGCCTTGGTTGCCAAGCATATCCCTTGCGGTGTTGATTGCTTCTTTCTGGGTGTTGTGAGTGCTGGAAGGTCGGCTTGCGTCGTTTCGCTTGTTGGCCCACTTTCCGTCTTCGCGTTGATAGACCATGCGGTCTTGAGGTTTTCCTGCCATGATGATTACTCCTATTCGCATGGCATGTTGACGGTTCAGTCAATTTGACGCACCATTCGCATGCCGGTTAACGATCAATGTTCACTGGCCTAGCGGCTCGAATCTGGCTTCCCGACCAAAGGCACCCAGTTCGAGCCGTTGTTTCATGTCCCGCCGTATCGGCCACTATCGGCAGGACTCACCTTCTAATCATTTCCTTTCTCCTTCAATAAACCACAATATCTAGTGGTCCAACGCATTGATTTTGGCTAATTCTAGTGGTCGAACGAATTTATGCAAGCAGGAATTTGGCCTATATATCCTGTGCCACCGGCATCGCCCGCCGTTGTGCTTCTCTATCGTTGATTAGCAAAAAATAATGTTGCCGGTTTGAGTCTGGAATTCTTGGATTCCGGGTCGGTCTTGATGAGGCTGAATCGAGCCAGTTGTGGAGTGGTTTTTATGTCGAGCGGGAGAATCAGTGGAGGGCTACTTTGGAGCCGGTTTCTGGGCCCCATCTTAGATACGTCTACGATGAGTGTCTAAAAACGTAAACAAAAAGGCCGCATTAGGGACCTGCGGATAAACAGTCCGTATCTCGGCAGAAAGTAGCCGAAGTAATTCAAACAACAAATTGACTGCTTTGGCCGAGGACCTGCTAGGACAGCAGTTCGGCCATAGCTGTCGGTGGTACCTTGATGTTTCAAGGTCCGGTATGGAATGGACTGCGGTCAAGGAAGTGCCAAGCATCGTCAAGGCTGCGTGTTTGATTGAACTCCATAATTTTTGTATACGAACCCAGCAAACACCTGGTCCAATTTCGCGAATCTAGAATCACAATATTCATCGGAGATAGCCGCGGCTATTTTAGACTGGTCAAATAAACACTACTGCTTCCACATTTGCGTCACCCTATATGCAATTTAGTGCTCACCTAACCGGGACCGGAAACTTCATCTAGCCGCATCCACTACATACGCAATGCCGGTAACTCAATATCAGATACATCGGCCACGTCAGCAAAGTTATCGATCAACTCTTTGGGAAAATAGCGCAGATGTTCCTGCTCAAGTGGGAATAGCGGCAGATATTGCCGAAGCATATCCAGCATCATGCCCGCTTGGGCGGCATCACGCGGTTTCTTCACGGGGTCGCGGTCAGGCTGGTTTGAAAGCCAAGCCTTGTGAATCGCGAAGGCGCGCGGATCAGGGACGTTGATAATCAGCGGAACACCTGATTCAGCAATTACAGTCGACTGGACGGCAGGCGCATTGCATAACCACTGCAACCCAGGCACTTCAGATGCGACCAGATCTCCATTGGCAAACGATACTCGCTCACCCCTCATATCCTGCACCGGTGTAATTAGGTCAACCATGAAGCCGTCGTTATTGACAGCTCGGAACCCGCCGCTTGTGATTGGTGCGAAGGTTTTATCGACGCTTTGGAGCAATCCGAGCAACCCCCTCCCATCCAGTTTGGATATAACAAGTGAAATCTTCTTCCTCGGGTCGTACAACAAATCCACATCGCCAGACGCGAGCAGTTCTTGCGTGCAGAATACGCCGGCCATCGCCTCATACGCGAACAGGGCGTGCGTCCCTACCACCCTGAAATCCAGTGCCGCAGCCCGATCATCCAAGGCAGACAGAATGATTGCCACGGCGCGAGGAAGCCTGCCAAGCCCCACCGCCTTATTGAGCTTGGACTGCTCCTTCAGCCTAGCCGAAAGTGCATCGTAGCGCTCAATTGCGGCAGTCCGTCCTTCGACGAACAGTCTGTGGATCTCTTCGGTGTCGGAGCTGCGTTTGCCTAGCGACTTCCCATTCCCCTTTGAGTCCGTAAGCCGGATAAGATATTCGTACCCCCCACTCTTCACCCACTTCATGCCGCCACGAAAATTCATGGCCGCAGCCCTTGCTTGCCGCCAAGCTTCAAGAAGCTGCGAAGACTCAACATGGAAGAGTCGCTGCTGGTTGCTCATTGTTCTCATTTATATTTTCCTTGCTTATTGCATTATTGGCATATTAAGGAAAATCTCAATGAAAGCAATACAAATCGGGTATCTGATTATGGATTTTCCGTCTGCTGGATATCGAGCGGCTGAATAGTGACCGGAGCAGAGCCTGTCCTAGAATTTGTGTATTCCGTTGATGGCAGATTAAGGTGTGGAGCGGGTTTTAGTCATGTTGGCTCTTCCGGCCGCTTAGGCCGAACTGCTGTCTGTCGCTTGCTCGGCCTAAGCGGAAATTCAGTTAAGAGTTACGCCACTTCTGCTATCAGCTCTTAACGGCCATTCGATCAATATGAAGAAGAGCTGAAATTCCTTCCAACCACTCGATTTGCGATTCAAAATTTAATCGTTGGCCCAATTTCTGAAATTTGGGAAACCTTTGATCCGCGCGCACGCTTCCCATGAGTGCTGGGTTTCTTCAATCTATCGATTGCGCTAGAATGCACGCCCTCTCAAGCATATCTGAAGACCGAACGGAGCACTCCCTTGTAAATCTGCATTGTCGCCAATCCTGAAGATTCCTCGCGTGCTAGATAGGGTTGCGCCGACCTCCTTGTTCCCCCGATCACGGCCTCGTGCCGGACCTAGTTGCATCTCTATTGGGCGGGGCACTGTTTGCTTTTGTCTCAACCGTCCGCAGTAGCGCGGACAAACACTATGGAATGACACCATGATGAAATCTTTACACCAAGACTGGCTTTCCAATACCAAGAACGACCTGCTCGCCGGTCTCGTGGTCGCGCTGGCGCTGATCCCCGAGGCCATCGCCTTTTCCATCATCGCGGGGGTCGATCCCAAGGTCGGACTGTACGCATCGTTCTGCATCGCCACGATCATCGCCTTCACCGGCGGACGGCCCGGCATGATCTCCGCCGCCACCGGCGCAATGGCGCTAGTGATGGTGATGCTGGTGAAAGAACACGGCCTGCAATACCTGCTGGCGGCCACCATCCTGACCGGCGTGTTACAGATCGCCGCAGGCTGGCTGCAGCTTGGTTCGCTGATGCGCTTCGTCGGGCGCGCGGTGGTCATCGGCTTCGTCAACGCGCTGGCCATCCTGATCTTCATGGCGCAATTGCCTGAACTGATCGATGTGCCCGTAGCGGTGTACTGGATGGTGGCGGCCGGACTGGGAATCATCTATCTCTTTCCGTACATCACAAAAGCCGTGCCTTCTCCGCTGGTCGCCATCGTGGTGCTGACCGCCGTCGCCATCTACTTCGGCATCGACATTCGCAACGTGGGCGACATGGGGCAGTTGCCGGATAGCCTGCCGGTGTTCCTGCTGCCCGAGGTGCCGCTGAACTGGGAGACGCTGGCCATCATCTTGCCGGTGTCGGCCACGCTGGCCGTGGTCGGCCTGCTGGAATCCATGATGACCGCTTCCATCGTCGATGACCTGACCGACACCTCCAGCAACAAGAACCGCGAATGCGTCGGCCAGGGCATCGCCAACATCGCTTCCGGCTGCGTCGGCGGCATGGCGGGCTGCGCGATGATCGGCCAATCGGTGATCAACGTGAAGTCGGGCGGTCGCGGGCGTCTTTCCACACTGGCGGCAGGCGTGTTCCTGCTGCTGATGGTGGTGTTCATCGGCGACTGGGTGTCGCAGATCCCGATGGCCGCGCTGGTGGCGGTGATGATCATGGTGTCCATCGGCACCTTCAGTTGGACTTCCATTCGCGACCTGCGCAGCCATCCGAAAAGCTACAGCGTGGTGATGCTGGCCACCGTGGCGGTGACGGTCAGCACTCATGACCTGGCGCAAGGCGTGCTGGCCGGCGTGCTGCTGTCCGGCTTCTTCTTCGCGCACAAGGTGGGCCTGCTCATGCGCGTCAGATCGCAGGCAGAAGATGAAGGCCGTATGCGCAGCTATCAGGTGATCGGCCAGGTGTTCTTCGCCTCCGCCGACCGTTTCGCCGCTTCCTTCGACTACAAGGAAGTGATCGAGAAAGTCCGCATCGACCTGAGCCGCGCCCACTTCTGGGATGTCACCGCCGTCAGCGCGCTGGACAAGGTGGTGATCAAATTCCGCCGCGAAGGCACCGAGGTCGAGGTAGTCGGCTTGAACGAGGCCAGTGCCACCATGGTGGACAAATTCGCCGTGCACGACAAGGACGGTGCCGAAGACATGTTGACTGGCCATTGAGAGGAGACAACCATGAAAAATGAAAACAAGGTAATGGCCTGCGTCGATCAATCGCGTATCGCCGACTGTGTGGCGGATTGCGCGGTCTGGGCCGCGAAGCGCCTGGATGCGCCGCTGAAATTCCTGCATATCATCACCCGCCATCCCGAGGTCGGCTCCGGCGATGACCACAGCGGTGCCATCGGCATCGGCTCGCAGGACAATCTGCTGACCAAGCTCAGCGACCAGGACGCCGCCGAATCGAAAGCCGCGCACGAAAAAGGCCGCCTCTTCCTCAACCGCCTGCGCGAACGCGCTGTCGCGGCGGGTGTGCCATCGCCCGACATGAAGCAGCGATACGGCACGCTGGAAGAGACGGCGGTTGAGCAGGAACCCGAGGTGCAGCTGTTCGTATGGGGGCGTCGCGGCGAATCGAGCGGAGATGCCGCACAGAAAGTGGGGCGCAACGTGGAGAGCGTGGTGCGCGCGCTGCACAAACCCATCCTGTCCATCACGCAAGGCTTCAGCGCGCCAACACGCGTGCTGTTCGCCTACGACGACAGCAGCCTGGCCCGCAAGGGTATCGAAATGGTGGCGAGCAGCCCGCTGTTGCGCGGCCTGCCCATCCATGTGCTGATATCCGGCAAGGCCAGTCTGGATGCACCGAAACAGATGGAATGGGCGAAGACGACACTGGCGGCGGCCGGTTTCGAAGTGATCCCGCACCTGATCCCCGGCGAGCCGCAGACGGTGGTCGCGCAGACCATCCAGGAACAAGGCATCGACCTGCTGATCATGGGCGCTTACGGACACTCGCCGCTACGCAGCTGGCTGTTCGGCTGCAAGACCAACGCCATGCTGGGCTCGGTCAACATCCCCATCCTGCTGCTGCGCTGACCGCCCATGACCCCGCAGCAGCTGGCCAGTTTTCGCACCCTGATCGAAACCCGGCTGGCGGAGACCGAAGCCGCAATCGCCGAGGCGACTGCCAACGCGGGCACGGTGATGCTGGACCAGAGCAGCGTCGGTAGGCTGTCACGCATGGATGCCATGCAACAACAGGCGATGGCGAGCAGTCAGCTCGCCACGTTGCAGAGGCAAAAGCAGCGCCTCATGGCGGCACTGGCACGTATTGCGAAAGTTGGTTTTGGAAAGTGTTGCGAATGCGGTGATGAGATCGCCGTTGCTAGGTTGGAATCTGATCCAGGTGCGCCGTTCTGCGCAGACTGTCAGCAGGCTCGAGAGCAAGAACGATGGGGGTGTAAAAGATTTTGTGTAAACGGTCATAAGGCAGGAAACTGCCATCACATTGAAAGGAGTGGAAATGACCGTATTACAGAAGAAGCCTTCGCCGGAGCTGATTGACCAATTGATGGCGGGC
>NZ_JBTSFG010000015.1:0-9966 GCF_054604835.1 Sideroxydans sp.
TGGAATCCCAATGGTATTTGGGTGCCTATGCCAAGTATCTCGTCGACCTCATGCCTGAAATATGGCAAAGACTAGAGGGGAATCACGAAAAATTCATTGCCGCACTACAGTCACTACTCAAAGTTGTGCTACTGGACATGGGGCTTGCCATAGACACTTATATCCACGCCGACCGGCGGGCGATTCTGGCGCTCAAAGAATATGCAGAACTGGTGTTCTCCGCCATTCCGGACGGGTTGTGCGTTCTAACCTCAGACTTCACCGTGCTTTCTGCAAATTGCGCATTTCTCAAGCGATTCGGTTTGCGTGATGCCGATATTCAAGGGCTATCCCTACTTTCCATCGTGGCTGCCCATGGGCTCGATACCAAGCTCTGCGAGGTTCGGGAATCCGGCATGACGCAGCGCGATCTGCTGCTCGACATGGGGCTGGTAGGAGAATCTACGCGCAATCTTGTGCGCGTTACCATCTCTGGCATTCATCTTGCGGAAGAAGAAGAAGAAGAAGCCCGTTTGCTCATGATTGTAGAAGACATCACAGAACAAATTCAATTGCAGCAGGCGCTCCAGGAGAGCGAAGCCACGCTGCTACGCGCGCAGGAGGTTGCACACATCGGAAGCTGGCGGCTCGATTTCAGGGAGGGGACGCTATCGTGGTCGCCCGAGGTCTATCGAATTTTTGGGTTGCCGCAAAATGAGCTTGTCAGTTTTGAAACCTTCCTCGCTTGCGTCCATCCGGATGATCGTGAAACGGTAGAAGTAGCCTGGAAGGCCGCGCAAAAGGGTGATGCCTTCCAGATTCAACATCGCATCATTGCTGGCAATACTGAACGCTGGGTAGAAGAGCGAGCCGAATTCGAAATTGATGCTGATGGAAACTCACTCAGAGCGATCGGCACTGTTCAGGACATTACAGAGCGCAAGGCCGCCGACACGAAGATTGAACATCTGGCCTTTTATGACCCTTTGACTGGATTGCCCAACCGCGCACTGTTCATGGATCGCCTTAAACACGAGCTCTCCGCAGCCGAGCGACGCGGCCAGCGACTTTCCTTGTTATTCCTTGATTTGGACAGGTTCAAGGAAATCAACGACACCCTTGGGCACGACGCCGGAGATCTCATGCTTACTGAAGTCGCGCACCGCTACAGTCAGGCAATGCGGGGAGACGAAACGCTTGCGCGGTTGTCCGGAGACGAGTTTGTGATTATCGCATCCGACTCGGGCGAAGCGGCAACCCATATTGCCGAACGCATAGCACGTGCACTTGCCGAGCCCATCTCCATCAACGGCCATAGCTTCATGATTACAACCAGTATCGGAATCGCCATCTTTCCAGAAGATGGCCGCACTTCAGAGGAATTGCTCAAGCATGCCGATATTGCAATGTATCTCGCCAAGGGCAGCGGCAGTGGCCACCGCTTCTACCGTGCCGAAATGGGCGAAGACCTCGCCAGAAAACTTGCCATCGCACAACGCCTCGAAAGTGCGCTCGCCGCTGGAAAACTTCAACTCCACTACCAACCGCAGGTGCGTTTGCAAGATGGCAAGCTCGTCGGCGCAGAAGCACTGGCGAGATGGCATGACGATGAGTGGGGAGTTGTCAGCCCATCGATCTTTATTCCGGTTGCCGAAGAGCGAGGTTTGATCTCAAATTTGGGAGAATGGGCGCTACATGAGACATGTTGCCAAGTACGGCGATGGCAGGAATGTGGACGCCCAATACCTGGAAAAGTAGCAGTCAATGTCGCGGCTAAGCAGTTCGAGGATGATGACTTCATTGACCGGGTATTGCGGATCGCACGTGAAGCTGCCGTATCCCCTTCAGCAATCGAGCTTGAGTTAACCGAAAGTGGCATGATGCGCGACCCGGAGCGCGCTGTCGAGATCACGCATGCACTGGCATCTGCAGGCTTCGCATTATCCATCGACGACTTCGGCACCGGCTATTCTTCGCTAGCCTATCTCAAGCGATTCCCCGTGAACAAGCTGAAAATCGATATTTCCTTTGTTCGCGACATGCTGAACGACCACAACGATTACTCAATTGTCAGCACGATTATCGCTATGGGCAAGAGTATGGGGCTGGAAACGCTCGCTGAAGGCGTAGAAAACCCCAAACAGGCTGAAGTCCTTTTGTCGCTTGGATGCCGACTTGCGCAAGGTTATCATTTTGGACATCCGGTAGCTACTGACGCTTTCGAGAAAAGATGGCTTTCCAACTCTGGTCAATAACATGCAACGGCTATTTGCAATCCGAGGCTGGATGGACACCTTACGCACCGTGAAAATCATGCGCTGTTATGTGCAATACTTGGCTGACTGGGCTTGCCCCGAGGTGATTCTCTTTTGAGCAAAACTTGGTTGGATTCGTAATCAATTCAGATTCAGCACGATGCGGAAAATTTAGGCTAACGGCCCTTAGTCTGCAATTCGGCGAGGAGCTGCCGGTGGAATCCAGATGGGCCTAAGGCGGGTATGGAATCGTCACCGGCCATAGGTGCGGGAATCATCCCGAACGGCGGCTTTCACGAAACTCGACTGCGTGCTCTCGATCCGTTCTGGATATTAGGCTTGGAAAGTAATTCGAGCCCCCGCTACGGGCTCAACACAGGTAAATAGCTGTGATGGTGGAGCTGATTATGCGAACAAATAATTTCCAGTTTTATGTGGATTCGCAATAGTAACACCCCAATTTTTGGTTCCATTAACTGTGCAATGGTACTGCATCGAATTAAGCCGCTTTTTATACCTTGCATGAATCGCGGCATAGTGTGAATGAGTATGGGCGTTGTTCACAATCCCATTCAGCAATTTGTGAGCCGCCATTGGGGCAAGGAGCGATGAACAGAGTAAATCCGCCATTTGCAAACATGCGTGATTGTTACTTATTCCGAAAGTTGGAATCTCTTGAATAAGCGGATAAGAGTCACCGGCAGATTTATGTTTCTGGGTAAATACTGAATGGGAGACATATGAATTCTTCTTGGGATCCCGAAAATCGGCAATGAGCATTCCGCTGTGATCGCCTTTTTGCGTTAAGTACTCCTGAAATCTGGCGCAAATATTCTGCATTGTGATGCTGTAAACAGATTTATCGCAGATTGGAACATTGAACTGCTTTATCCAAATACGTGAAACTATTTTGGCGTCATATTTTTTCAGAATTGCCAACATATCGTCTAAAAACCGAAAATGATGTTCAACAATTTTTGAGCTTAGCGGGTTATCACGAATCTCAGTCCGTAAATCCGACCCCTTAATTTCATGAAGTAGAACGTCCAGTCTGTGAGTTACGTTCGCAAATGCACTTGGGTAATACCTGCGCTTAAGCCCCGTAAAATCGACTGTAATCTGGGGTATGTGCTGAGCCTTTATTAGCAAACCGCTTATGACTAACAATGGTTGAGCAAAATGAGTTGCATGAAGAATTGCTTGTGAATCGCCGGATTCATCGACATAACACAAATACATTTCAATCCTTTGAAAAGAGAACGGCCACCTGATGGTGGCCGTGGTCCACTTTCGTGGTATTTGACGTCAGAATTAACCGACATCGATATCGGCATAGCCGAGTTGAACCAAGTCTAACTGCTGAAATTGTTACCTGTCAATATGTTTGTCAACCACATGTTTGTTCGATAAGGATATTTGTTTTGTCCGGCTGATTATGGGCAGCCTAACCTGCACCTGCCAGATGGTCAATATACCGAAATATCTAGATACTTCGAATTGCCACTTCTGTTAAGGGTTGTCAGATACCTGTCCGCTGAGGGCGCCCATGCAACCAGCCACCAAATGGGTGAAATTCCTGTTGGGATGCTCATATGCCATTTGGACAAACAGCAGTGCCAGTGCATCTCGCACTCCGCAGATTCTCCAGCCTGAATGATGCGCAAAAAATCATCTGCGCCTGTACCCATGCCTTTCGCGGGTGCGCATAATGCGGCGAATCTCTTCCAAGGCATCGGACTCGTTGAGGAATACTTGCTGTTTCGCCCCGCCTCTACGATTGCTCAGGCCATACCAGCGCCGGCGCAAGATGAAGGCCCCAAACAGATCTTCGCTCAGCTCGACCTGGTATCCGCGCTGATTGCTCTCGAAGCGGAGTATCACGCTGCCCTCTTGCTGTGCCCTGCGCTCTCCACGGCACGCCACATGTTCTCATCGGAGGCATCGGTATAGATGCTGGTCGTTTGCAGGCTGGTATGGCCCAGCAATCGCTGAATGACGTTCAGCGGCACACCGTTCAGCGCCAGATGGCTGCCACAGGTATGGCGCATCCAATGAACAGTCGCTTGCTCAAATGCTTTCGCCTCGATGTTCCGCCCTTCTTCCTTGAGTTTTCTGGCCACGTCCTCAAAGAACCCAGCCAGCGACTTGGATAGTGCGCTGGTCGTTACCCCCTCAGTGCTGGTCAAGCTTGCGATGAGCGGCGTCTCGGGTGGATTGCTTAGGATGTCCGGATTCAGCCCACGATGCTCAAAGTAGATTTTCAGCGCATCGATGGTGTCCGATGGGATCGGCACAGGACGCCACTTGTTGCCCTTCCCCAGAACCTTGAGCATCCACCTTACCCCCACGCCATCGGTGAGCGGCATGGTGTAAATACGGCCAATAGTCGCGTCCACCAGCTCCGAGATGCGCATACCGGTGGCATAAGCAAACGGGAGGATGAACTTCAGCCTCTCATTTTGTTTGCTAATCGGCTGGCCAGCCAGATACGCCATCAGGTGTTCCCATTGGCCGACAGAGAAGGCGCGCATGAACTCAACCTCTGGCGCCGGTTCGTCGGCATTGGCCTGCAGCGTCTTCGACACCCCGACCCACGGATTGAATGCGCAGTAATGCACGCGCACCAGCCACTCATACAACCCGCTGACCACGGTGATCGCATATTTCACGCTGCGCGCCGACAGCGCCCCATCAAACGGCTTCCAGCCCTGTTTGTGGCGAGCAATGCCCTTCTCCCCTAGCCACGATGCTTGCGCAATACGGAAGGGCCACTGTGCATCTTCTGTGCGGCCGAGCATGGATAGCCAGTCCCGGTAAGCGGCGCAGTCATCGACCGACAGGCTGGATAGCGCCTTGCTGCGCTCCAACACTGCCCATAGCAGCATCCGTTCGGCTTCCTTCTGATATGCGCGCTGCGTGTTCGTATTACCGGACTTCGTGGCCAGCCACGCAAAGATGGCCTGGTAATCGTTGGTGGCATCGATGCGAGGTGCACCCGGATAGCGGTTCGACCCGTTCTGTCCATCGAGGTCTGCCGGCGCAGCAAACGATTCGAGCGGAACAATCCCTGTGCAGGTCTGCCGCCTTTGAATGAGCACGTTGGTCGACATACTCCGCAAGGGCACAAGCGATTGCTCTGGAAGCGCCCCCAGAGAGGCTTCATAGCCACACAGCCACGCCACGATGCGCGCGGCACCCTTCTCCCCCAATCTCGGCACACCGACCCACCAGCGGTATCCGGCATTGGCAATGCGATCCATGAGCTCACCCAGCGTAGCCATCTTGGCCAGCAGCAGCCGCTTCGAGATCGTTTCGTCGAACCATGCAGCCACCCAGTCATCGCGCACCGGGTCGGCAGCGATCAGTGGTTCGATCCATTTCAGGGCTTCCAGTTGCCGGTTGATCAGGCGCTGACGCTTCTGTGCCTGCGTATCGACCGACTGGGGATGTGCTTCGAGGTAGGCTTGGATCAGTTCCTTTTCCGTGTAGAAACCGTTCGGGTCGAATTCGGCCCGAAAATTCTCCAGCGATGGGATCTTGGTCGCAGCCTCGACAGGCCCTATGATCGCCACGCGCAGACGGATCAGGTGGGCTTCCCGATGCTTGCCATGGCGCAATGCGGCCTGGCGCAGCGTGTCCAGAATCCATACCAGCGTTGACTTGGCGCGACGAAGATCCATGCCGGTCTCAAGATACTTGTCGGCCATGTCGCCGATATCGAGTCCCTGCAGGCTTGCCCTGAAAAATGCGATGTGATGCCGTCCGATCTTTCGCTGCACGAGATTGCTGCTCACGGATTGAGCAGCACCTCGATCACCCGCGTACTCGTGGTGAGAGAAGGCCTTGTTCACAATCTTATCCACCATTTTTGTGGATAGATTTGAGCGTGAGGCGCGGAACGACCAGCCACTTCCAAATACCCATCAGGCTTGTGACCGTGAAGCCGAGCTGCTGGACCACCAACCCATTGGCATGCGTCAACAGGCCGTATGCTATCCAAGCCACATTCGACAGGATGAATAGCACCCATCCCCATGCCGAATGGCGAGAATTGGTGGCCAGCAATGCTGCGCCGCACAGTCCGATGATGCACCCTGCCCATTCAATCAACTCGATCATTCAACCCACCTCTTCAGCGCTTCCAGATGTTCGCCTTGGAACACGTCACGCCTCACCGCATTCAATTTCCGATAATTCATCCCGGCCAGCGCCTCGCAGAGTCTTTCCGCGTCCGGATGCAACAACCGTTGTGCCGTGTACTCGGGATGTGCTGCAGAACACTTCCGTATTGCCTCCCCCAACTGTTCCAGCGACACCCATTCATGAGATAGGGCACGCGACATCACTGCGGTCTTCTCGCTCATGATTTCTGACTTCCCGCTAGCCATCTGGATACAAGCGGCGCATTTCTGCTTCATGCTCCCGATCCCAGCGATAACGCACCTCTCCGGCCGCGTTGCTCATGGCGTCGGCGAGTTCGATCATGCGCGGGAAGTTCTCGACGCACCAACGGCCAGCGATCCGCAATTCCTCGGTTTCGCCGTAGCGCGCGTACTCGTGAAGCATGGCAAAGACCGCCGCCGAATACTTGTCGTCGAGCGGTGCCAATATCTCGCTGATCGAGAAAGAGTTCCGGCTGTTGTACAGCGACAGGATGCACTTCACCATTGCTGATTGACCGCTTGTGCCGTGGTGCTGCTTGGCCAGATCAAGGCCGGCAAGATAGGGATTGCTAATATCCATTTGCGGAAACATTTCCTTTGGGGCGTGGCTCAACGTTGTAGAAAATGGAAACGATCCATGAACTGGTCCTTGGCAGTCTCCGGCGCCAGCGGCCAGATTCGTCCATTCATCGGCTTGGCAGCAACAGGCACTTTGTGCAGCACGCGCCCGGCCGGGAACAGATCGCGCACTTCAGTCACCAGTAGGATGTTGTCGGCCTCTTTGACGGCCGGGCTGGGGCTCTCCGGCAGACCGAAGTGCACGCGGATCGCCCAATCGAATCGCGCTTCAATCTCCTTGTAGTCAGGCAACTGGCGCTTCAGTGGGGTCGGAATGTCCTTGATGTAGGCTTCGGCCGCATCGTGCAGCAGCGCCTCGATGGCCAGCTCCGGCAACACGATGCGACTGCACAACACGGAGTGCTGCGCGACTGAGTAGAAATGCGAGGCGTGACCTGCATACCTGCATTCGCGCGAGAGTGCGGTGGCGATATCGACAATGTGAACATCGTCCGGCGACGGATCCACGAAGTCGATCTGCCGACCTGACCAGGTTGTGAGTTTCGTCATTCTTCCGCCTGCCTGAAAACGTTTCGAGCGATGGACTTGGCGGTGCTGCTTGCCGGGTTTCCGGTTGCTGGCTGGGAAGACTGGGGAGCTGGTGTCGCCGGCTGTCCGGATGCCGGAGCCGCTGGCGCATGGAATCGGCCATCCTTCATGAAGGCCAAACCCATTGCGGCAAGGAATCGCAACCGCTCTGCGCGAGCACGTGGCGAATGCTGGGCCAGCTCTGCCTCCAGCTCCGGGTATCCCTCGAAATAGTTGATGGTTATCCTCATAACACCTCCCGGCATTCACCAGCCATTACGCTGCTCCGCCGTGCCAGAAGCCGCGTGCGTTGGCGAATACGGAATCTGTGGCAATCGTCAGGGGCGTTTTATTGAATGCTTCCTTGATGGCGGTCTCGAACAAAGGTGCGCCGCCGCCGACCATCACGATGGCATCGACTGCGGATTCTTCTTTGCGCAACGAAGCTTGCAGCTGGGCACTGACGATATGTCCAACCGTTGCCGAGGCAGCGGCCAGATAGGGGCCGATGTCCACGCGAGTGCCGTGCACGGATACTGTGTTCCGACCGGAGCGCACGGCGTTTTCCATCTTGCTTCGGCCCGGCCCGCTCCCGTAATCCTTGCCGATCAGTGCGCTGGCTTCGTCCAGGATGACCGAGGTGGCATCGAGGCTGGTACCGGACGAGCCGCGCTTGAACTCGCCATTGACCAGCAGCACCCAGTCCACAGAGAAGAAGCCCGGATCGATGACCAGAACCGAGGCATCCTCGATCTCGGAAGGATCTGCGAGGTGGTTGAGGTAGTCCACGAATCCACCCAGCGGCTGAGGCACGATCTTCACGTCCTTGACGACGATCTTTTTCTTGGGGGTGACTTGATGCTCCCCCTTCATCGTCTTGACCAGGTGTTTGCGCAGC
This sequence comes from Sideroxydans sp., assembly GCF_054604835.1. Classification (NCBI taxonomy): domain Bacteria; kingdom Pseudomonadati; phylum Pseudomonadota; class Betaproteobacteria; order Nitrosomonadales; family Gallionellaceae; genus Sideroxydans; species Sideroxydans sp. The sequence goes on from NZ_JBTSFG010000015.1 coordinate 8,442, forward strand.
CCGTCATCGAAGTATTGGCTGGTGGGGAGACCCGTCACCACGCGGTCGATCTCCGACATCCCGGACAGCAGCAGACCGGCATTGAAGAGAGCGCGGTAGGAATCGGTGGAGGTGTAATCCTTGTGCAGTTCGCGCGCCCAGTTCTCAAGGCGATCATGACTGCAACCGGCCACGTATTCCTTGCCATCCACCAGAACGCGCAGGGGGTCGTCTGCGCCGGACGACATGATGCGTTGACCGATATGTTCAGCGGGGGCGGCACCAGCCGGACGACTTACAAGCGCCGGTTCCTTGCCGACCTCGCCGAATGCCACCTTCAAATTCGAGTAACCAATATCCAGTCCGACAATTTGCACAGCATTCTCCTTGTGTGTAGTGAAATTCCAGCCTACCCACAGGCGTCCTATAGAACGTCTTGCCTTAACAACCACCTCATCATCAACACGTCTGCAAAGCGGCTGGAGTGATTCTTGATGCGCCTTCGTGCTTCCTTTGCGTGCTGTAGTGCGCCTGTGGAGCGTGTGGCGATTATCTGGAGATGCCCCATAAAAATCCTTGAAATACGGTCCAAATTTGAACCGCAATTCGCGGATTTTCTTGAGGAGCTACGGCAAAGTCAGGATCGCAATACCCATCCCATTCATTTATAAGGAACGACGACCATGGCTGAGAAAGTGGCAGAAAAGAAGGTGGCAAAGAAAGCAGAGAGTCAGGCTGCAAAACGCAAGATCCAGTTCAGCAACCCATTCATGCTCAGAACTTTGTCGTTAAACACGACTCCCGCCCAACTGGCTTTTGATACCGCATTCGATGAGTGTGCTGTTTCGCTGCGCCAGCTGAGTACGGTACTACCCGCCATTGTTAAGAATCAAAGCGACATGATGGCCGTGAAAGGAGCCGTCGATCACTTGATCAACAATGCCCTGGCGGAGCTGCGCAAGGAAGCTGCTCAAATCAAGAAGATCGCCGAGGATAATGGCATCGAGATGGGCAGACTCAAATACACCAGTGTGAATCAGAAATCAGCGAAACTTACCTGTAACAAAGCTGGCCAGTATCTGCAGCTCATCATAGAGCTGGATGAATTGATCTGCCTCGTCCACTCGGCATGGTTCGCCGGTTTCATTGCAGATGACGTGAAATCCAGCATGGAACGCAAGTGGCGCAGAAAAGTTATCAGCGTATCCGCCGAAATCGGCAGCATCACAAACCGCGCATTCAAGGCTCACAACAAGTCTGCCGACGATGCCGAACACGAACAGGATGTAGAAGCTGGCTTGGGCGATAACTCTTCTGGCGTCGATGGGGATGAGGTCTCGCCCCCTGAAAAGCCGAAGCGCACGAAGAAGGCTGCCGCCGCAGCTCAACCTGCTGAAGCTGTCGTTGCTTGATCGAACTCAACCAATATCAATCTCGCGCCATCACAGCCGAGGGACATTGCTCGATTCTGGCTTGTCCAGGATCGGGCAAGACCAGCGTGCTTTCCATGCGCGCAGCCCGGCTCCTCTCTGAAAACAAAACCGGC
>NZ_JBTSFG010000016.1:0-9922 GCF_054604835.1 Sideroxydans sp.
GCCCGCCATCAATTGGTCAATCAGCTCCGGCGAAGGCTTCTTCTGTAATACGGTCATTTCCACTCCTTTCAATGTGATGGCAGTTTCCTGCCTTATGACCGTTTACACAAAATCTTTTACACCCCCGGACTTGCTATTTTGATTCATTGATTTTTTCCGATTGATGAATTCCCCTAGCACCAGCAGCCTGCAATATTTGTTTAAAGGCTTCCACTCGTGGAGGAATACTTGTTATGTAAAGGACTATTCGCATCTTTTGCCCGATAAACTCGTATCCCCACCACTCCCATCCACGCTCTCGAATTGCATCCAACCATGAGTCGAATTGCCAAGGCAAAGTGCTCCACTTATCACGTGGAGTTGCATTCATAAGTTTCACACAATCCTCCTGTGAAAGCTCAGGCATGGATTCAACAAGCCAAGAGGGAAGCTCTGCCTTCCAATAATCATCCGCAGGCCATTGATGCGGCTGATGCTTGGCAATTTCAGCAACAACACTTCGTATTCGCCCCTCAAACTCTGCAGTTTGGCTACCCACATCTACTTCAAACTCCCAAGATGGCGTCGGTAAAATAGCGAGGCCGGTTCGCTCACAAATTCTTTCTTTTTCAGTTTTAGTTACCATTTGTTCCAGTTCCTTGTTGGATTGAATCTAACAGCTGTTGGAATTGAGTTTGTCGAATGCCAAATTGATTAGGAAAAGGATCGGCGCTGATAATTGGGTTATTCGGAAATTGACGTGCAAACTGCTCGGGAACTGCACTATTCTGTACTTGCTGAAGGAATGCCGATTCTATTTCAAACGACTTCAATTGTGCCCCAGGTAAGTCCTGCGAAACTTTTCGAGAAAAGTAATCAACTGCCCGATTTGTCTCACCAAAATTTAACCAGATTGTGCTGTTATTTCCTGGAACAAGCGATACATTACCTCCATCATCTATGGACAGCCGCTGATTGGGTATACCCTCTACCCGATAGGCCGTAACATAGCTAGTAGTTGTTGGCAACAGTTTCCCCACCGCCACTGGCACTGCAACACCACCTGCAATTTCGCCTAGTGGCTCAAGATCACCTTGCCCCGCAGAGCGCACTGCATCGTTAAGTCCACGCATTGCATTAATAGGCGCGTTGATGGCTGTGTTCACTACGCCATCTTTTTCTATTGCCTGACCAAGGTTGCTAACAGGATCAACCTGCGTCTGTGCCTGACCTGTTTCATCAACGCTGGTCGCAACCTGCATCGCATCGTAGGCAATAGCCCCAGTTTCCAAAACAGTTTCTTTGGCACCATTGGCGATGCCTTTGCCCAGACCGGCGACTTGTTCGCCCACTTTGGTTGCATTTCCGATTGCTCTGGTTCCTACGTCTGCAAATCTGTCGCCCGTGCCATAGCTGAACAACTCAGCATCGCTGACTTGTGAATCTTGCAGCTGTTGAAGTTCAGTTGTGTTGTATTGCCCCCTCGCTTCGACCGATTCGTAATATTGACGTTCTTGGCTGCCTTCCGGGTATTGGGCTGAGCAATGAACCTTGAAGCATGCCGCATCTGTCAGACGTTGTTCTTTGGCCGGATCGTTCTTTGCCAATTCTGCGATCTTGTTCGTTTCCTTCTGGTTTAGCAGGCGGTTATTCTCCGTCTCAAACGTCGCCGCACTGGTCGCCGTAGCGATGTCCGCCCCACCCGCCGCAGCAATCCCCGCCACCAACGTCGCAACCAGGTTCTTCCTATTCTCCTTCTCCATCGCCGTCATCTTGCTCGTGTCGCCTTGCAGGATGCTGTTGATAGCAGAGCCAGCACTGGCACCCAATGCGCCGCTACTGCAGTCGCTGCCTTGGGCACTTGCGCCTGCACAGGCGACGATGCCGTGCAGGGCTGCGCGTATGCTTTCGCTTTCAGGGCTTTCTTGTCCATCCTTCTTAAGGCTGTCGGCGATCTTCTTCACTTCCGTCGCGCCCAGGCTCTGGATGTAGTTCACCGCTGCACCTTGTACCAGTTGCGAGGTGCCGCCGGTGACGTTGCCGCCTGCGGCTGCGGTGATCGCGGTGAGAATCTGCCGTTTGGTGCTGCCCGGTGCCCACTCGGCGCTGCTGGCGGCGCTGTCTTGCGACTGCTGGTGCAGGTCGTTTGCTTCGGCCTGCAGTTGGGCTTTCCGGGCGGGGTCTTTTTCATTGTCGGCGGCGGTTTGTTTGGCGTCTCCGGCTGCTTTGAGGCGCTCGCTCTTGGTGGCCATGTCGGCCATGAAAGTGTTGGCCTGTTGCACGAAGGCTTGGGTGACGGCCATCGCGCCTTGCACTTGGTCTACGTCCAGGTTGTTGTTGATCGCGCCGCTTGTGTCCTGGCCGGTGACGACGTCGCGGTTGAGGCTGGCGACGGTGGTCTCTGCGTCCTGACCGGTAAGTTGCTTTTGTTTTGCGGCGTCGGTGATCTTGACTGCGCCACCGCTGATGCCGCTGCGGGTGGTGCTGGTGTCTTTGTCGGCGGCTTGCAGGGCCATCGGCGCGGAGACGCCGCCGGTGCCGGCACCGACGCTGATGCTTTGCGCTTTGTATTCGGATTTGTTGTCGATATCGCTGGTGGTGAGCGTGGCGGTGGCCAGGCTGTTGTTGCCCGCGTCCACGGCGGCTTGGCTGCTTTCGATCACGGCTCCTTTGAGGTCGGTGTTGCCTTTGACGGCGATCTGGAAGCCGCCGTCGCCGGCCATGAGGCCGCTTTGTTCTTGCACACTGGCGAAGGTGCCGTTGATCGTGCTTTGGTTGAGGCTGAGGTTGGCGCTGACCCCAGCGCCGTAGGTGCCGCTGATGCTGGCGCTTTGTTGTTTGGTGTCGTAGGTGCTGGTGTCTTGCAGGCTTTGTATGTTGAGGTCGCCGCCGATGTCGGCGGTGATTTGTTTGCCGCTGGCGGTGGCACCGATCATATTGGTGTCGCCGCCGGATTTGATGTTGAGGGCGCGGCCTGCGGTGACGTGGGTGTTGGTGTAGGTGGTGTCGGTGCCGTCGATGTTGCCCCGGGCCATGCTGGCGTTGGCGGTGATGCCGAACGATCCACCGCCGCTGCCGACGGTGATGCCAACGCCTGCGCCGCTGCTGCTACTGCTGTTGTGGCTGACTTGGTCGTTGATGTTCTTGTCGGCCAGCAAGTTGATCTTGTTGTCGGCAGTGAGGTTGGTGTCTTGCCCGGCACTGATGTCGCTGCCCTGGATGGTGATGTTGGAGTTTTCCCCGCCGCCGGTGGCGATCAGGTTGAGGTTGCCACCTGCTTTGAGGGTGCTGCCGCTGCGCTGCTGGCTGGTCTGGGTGCTGTCGCTGTGGCTTTGGCTGCTGCCATAGGTAAGACTCACGCTGGCCGATGCGCCTTGGCTGGCGGCGTTCTGTGCCGCCAGTGCGGCCGCTGCGGCAGCCATGGCTTTGATGCGCGGGTCTTTGCTCTTGCTGCCTGCATCTTTCATTTGCTGGGCGGTTTGTGCCGCGTCGGTGACGTTGCTGGTGATCGCCAAGGTGAGCCCGCTTTGCTTGGTGTCGCGGCTTTGGGTGTTGGTGCTGTCGTCCAGTCCGCTGTTGATGGTGATGTCCATGGCGGCAATGTTCATGTCATTGCCCGCCAGGATGTCGCTGCCGGAGATGAGCGCTTTGTTGCCCGCCTTGAGATTGAGGTTGCCATTCAGCGAGCCGACCATGCTGCGGTTCTGACTTTGCAGGCTGTTTACGCTGTCGGCTTTTTCGGTGGTCTCGCGGCTGCCAATGGAGATGCTCAGTCCGCCGTTGCTCATGAGGCCACTTTCTGTGGTGCGGCTGTAGCGGCTGCTGGTACTGGTGCTGGTGGCGGCTTTGATGGCAAGGTCATTGCCCGCATCCAAGGTGACGTCGTTGGTGCCGACGATGCTGCCGCCAATGACGTTGATGTTGCCTGTCTTGTCGGCGGCATTGCCTGCTTTGACGAGCACGCTTTCTCCACTTATGTCGCTGCCTACTGCGAGGGTTTGGTGGTTTTCGTTGCGGGTGGTTGTGCTGCTCTTAGATAGGAAGCCACTCGACGATGTGTGAGATGCGCTGAAGTAGTCGTGCATTTCTTCAGTGATGCCAATGTTGACGTCGTTTGCTGCGATCAGGTTGACCTGCCCGCCCGTGCTGTTGATGGCTACGCTTTGCAGAGTGAGGTTGCCGCCGGATTGCGGGGCGGGTTGGGTGATAGTTTCTGTGACTGCGGCCTGTTTGGTCTCGGCAACGGGTTTGTTCTCGTATGGCTGGCCGGGTTCATCTACTGTCATGTTCGGCTTGCCTTCTATTTGCGGCTCAATCCCCACGACGAGGCCTTTTTGCTCAACAAGGCCGATTGAAAGTTGACGGTTTTCTGTGATTTGCGGTTGCAGCATGACTTCCGAGCCGTTGTTCGAAGCGATTCGCTCCTGAGAGGACTCAATATGTTCTGCATCGTCATGCTGCTCGGTCGCTACCTTGCCCGTGCCAACTTGGGCGGGATCTCCGTTACGTTCGATTCCACCACGCGCATTGCCAGTGTTGGCAAAACTTCCTGCGCGCAGGGTGATGTTGCCGTTGGCATTGATGCTGCTGCCGACTACGGTTTCGTCGTAGGTGCGGATGGAGCCTCTATTCCGTCCACCATCAACTGAATTATCAAGTTTGGCGCTGTCTTTGGCAGCTGTAACGGAGAGATTTCCATCGGCGGCAATCAGGGCATTCTGGCCGATGTCGAGCTGGGCCGAGGTGAGCTGCATGTCAGCAGCCGACTTCATGCTGAGGCTGCCGCCAGTACGGATGGTGCTGGCCAGATTAGTGATCTGGCGTGTGCTGTATTCAAAGCTACCCATGTGTGTATCGCTGCTTGCTTCTGCTGTCAGCGTATTCATATACAGATTGCGGCCCGCGCTCAGTCTGGCATCTCCACCTGCTTGAACGAGCGCACCAGTGATGGTGAGATCACGGCCGGATTTCATGCTGAGGTTGTTACTGGCGCTGATGGTGCCGGTTGACCCAATGAGGGTGTTGCTCGCACCCAGGCTGGCGTTGCCAACGCTAACGGTTTGCGTGGCGGTGGTGTTGATCAGGTCGCGACCTGCATCCAGCCAGAGGTTGTTGGCGCTGATGGTGCCGGATTTGTTGGTAATGTCATTGTCGGCTTTGAGCATCATGTCACCCGCGCTGCTGAGGGTGCCTTGATTGAAGATGTCTTTGCCTTGCAAGCGGGTGGCGATGGTGCTTTGGATTTTGCCGGTGTTGCTGATGCCTTCTTCTGCATTGATGTCGATCAGTGATGCGGCCATCAATGCACCGTCCGGACTCAGGTCGTTCTTGTGCAGTTGGGTGAGATATAGCTTGGGCACCAGTACTTCTACGCTGTTGCCATCGGCCAGGGTGACGCGATTGACTTCCATCCAGACGATATCATGTTGCAGGCTGGCGACTTGTTCGGCCGACAGGCTGATGCCGGGGGTGAGTTGCAGTGCTTGTGCGGCGGCCACACCGGCATCCATGAGCACTTTGATCTGTTCTTCCGCGCTGGTGTACTGACCGATGACATTGCGTCCGGTCTGGTCGAGGATTTGTTCATTGATCAAGCGTTGTTCATAGAATCCGTCACCCAGTCTCTTTTGGGTAAGCGTTGGGTCCAGCGTGAGCCGATTCAGCATGTAATCGCTGGAGATGAACTCTTTGTAGTTGGCAAAGCGCGGATCGGTCACGACCAGATATTGCTGGTCTGGCTGGGGGCGGATGCTGTACAGGCCGTTGGTGGGGAGGGTGATGTTGGAGGTTGGGGCAATGTTGCCGGATGTATGGCGCGGTATTACAGCGACAGTGGACGGCTCGACTTGTGTAGTCACCGAAGCGTTCGCCAGTGTCGAGCCGGCAATGGTGGTGCCGCTGCCGGTTGCCTGATTGACGGATTTCCCGACATGGGTACTTATTGTGCCACCGGCGGTAATTGCGCTATTACCAGGGTTAATTACTTGTGAATTAGTTTGAGGTGGGGTGATGGTTGTTGTTGTGACCCAACACCAGCCGCCACCTGTACCAATAATACTGCCACCACAAGGATTCCACCCACCCAAACTTGAAGTTACATCTGTAGTAACAACACGATTGAGTCGTGTTGCAGCATTGATTACCTGAGAATGGGTCACAGGTTTCCCACCAGCCACCGGAGCCGTCTTTACACCCGAAATAATGATATTGTTTATTGCACTGATATTGCTGTTTTGATTTGTTAACACGCCTGAAAGGTTGAAATTTATATCCCCTTTTGAGTTGATTCGCGCCTCTTTGAATTGCCCTGCAGCGAATTGTTCGGTGACAGTTGATGTAGTAGTTTTGCGTGAAGTTTCAAAATATTTCAGCGAAGGAGCCGGACTGAAATTCAGCTGTGTTGGGTCAAGATTTACAATTGGGTCATAGCCTGGGTAATAACTGACGTCGTAATATTGGCCTTGGCGAGACAAAGCATTAAATTGAAATGAAGTACCGTTCTTAAGTACGACCATATACGGTATTGAAGCAACAGGGTCATAGGTTGCATACAAGACATCAGAATCTTTGATGACTTGCGTATACGAAACATTCCACCCATTAGCATCCTGTGTAGTTCCAATATATTCAGTCGCTGCCACTGTCGTTGGCGACATATTTTCATAATATACAGTTGACGAACCACTGATTGGATCACCACCAGGAACCGAAAACGACCTATTTACAGTGTCTATACCTGCGATATCTTGAGCAAAAAATCCAGCCTGCATGGGTGCAGGATTGCTATTTACCGTAAAAATGTTTCCCCCAGTTGGAAGGCTCATTGAGCCAGACCTGCCGGTTCCATCGCCTACCAATGCTGAATAGTCTCTAGGAGTTGTAAGCGTAGTGATGCCCGTTTGTGCAGGCATGCTCACCACGCCTACTTGCCTGAGGTTATCGATGTTGACCGCCCCGATATTGATATTCCCCCAAGCCTCGATCAGCGAACTCTTGCTCAACGAGTTCCCTTCGTTCCATACCCTGCTCGTCAGATTCGTGAAGTTCCCTGCCCCATCCTGCGTGCCATCCTTCGCAATATTCAAATCACCCATGCTGAATATCTCGGCACCATCGGTGTTGTGCAGCAGATTGTTTACCCACAGATTCATCTGTGTTGTTGAGGCCAGCAACGCATTGCCTCCCGAGTTAAGCAGCGTGTCGCCCACTGTCAGCGCGACGATGTCGCCGATGATGGTGGCGTAATTGTTCAGGGTTTGGCTGGAGGTGAGGACGGTATTGCCTTCGATCGTGCCGTAGTTGGTGATGGCGCCATTCGTAGCCTGCAGGTCGGTTCGGTTTGAATTGAAATGACCGGCGGCCTGGTTATTAATATTGGCTGCCTTGATGGTCAATGTGCCAAGTGCCTGCATGACTACCGTATTCGTCAGCGTGCCGGTCACAGCGATTGCCATGTCGCCATCCGAAGCAAATACATTGCCGCTCCCATAGGTGAAATCGCCTTGCAGGGTGATCGTATTACTATTGCCTGCTGCCACAAGTCCTGCACCGGTGTAGCTATTGGCTGTAAGACTGAGGCTGTTTCCGGCAAGGATATTCCCGCCTGCGTTGTTGACCGTGGCGACATTGATAGTGCTGTTGCCACTACTGCTGATTTCGCCACCATTGGTGTTGTTCACATTGGCGGAAGTCTGGTTGAGCTGCAGCGCTTGCGCGGCGTAGATGGCGCCAGCATCGTTGTTGAGTGTGCCGCTGACGTTCAGGTTCAGCGTGCCGCCAGACTGAATCCAAGCATTGCTTGTTGTGTTATTCAACAGGCCTGCGCTGAGGGTCAAATCTCCTCTACCGCCCAGCGTGCCTTCGTTGTCGATCCGGCTCCCACCGTTGATGGTGGTAAGCCCAGTGCCTGAATTGGCGATGCGCCCGCCAAAGGTGTTGTCGATGCTGGCAGCAGTGAGGCTGAACAGGCTGCTTGCGCCGTTGGCTTCGAGGGTGCCGCTTTGGTTGTTGAGTGCGCCTGTGGCGGTCACGCTCAGGTCGCTGTCGGTCTGGATGAAGCCGCTTTGGTTGCTCAGGGCGGCGCTGGTGGTCAGCACAAGATTCTTGTTGGAATAGAGCTTGCCGCCGTTGTTGTTCAGCGCGGCACTGCTGATGGCGAGCTCGCCGTTGCTGCCGATGAAGCCGCTTACGCCGTTCAGGGCATTGTTGATGATGTCTTGCGTGGCGGTGATTTTAAGGAGCGTGGGGGTGTTTTGTGCGTCCGCTACGCTGAGGACTTTGATGGCTCCGCCGCTGTTGGTCAGGCTTTGGGCATCCAACGTCAGGCCGGTGACGGCTTCAATCATGCCGCCGGTGTTATTTACGGCACCGTTGCTTGCAGTCAGTGTGAGGGCGGTGGCACCGATGTAGCCGCTGGCGCTGTTGTCCAGGGTGCTTTGGCTGATGATGTCGCCGTTGCCCGTAACGCTGATGACGCCACCTTGGTTGTTTAGGCTGCCTGCGCCTATCGAGGCGTTGCCTTGGCTGCTGATGAGGCCGCCGGTGTTGCTGAGCGCGCCTGTGGCATTGACAATAAGAGTGCCTTGCCCTGTATGGACGATTTGCCCGGCGTTGTCATTGGTGAGCGTGTTTGCCCCTAGCGTGAAATCGTCACTGTCGCTTTGTATCCAGCCGCCGGTGTTGTCCAGCGCGTTGCCGATGATGATTGCGGTGAGCGGCTGTGAGCCGGTTTGGCGGATGCCCCCATTGCGGTTGGTCAGATTACCCAGGGTGAAGTCGAGCTGATTGGCTTGAATAAGGCCGTTGCTGTTGTCCAGCAGGTTGCCGCTCATGACGATTCGTTGTGTGCCGATTTGGCCGTACTGGTTGCTTAGTTGAGTTCCGGTAGCTGTAACTTGTGTGCCGAGCAGCAGGCCGTTGTCATTGCTGATCGTGCCATTGGCAGTGAGGTTGACGTTGCCTGCCAGCGATTGGGTTTGGGCGTTGTTCAGGTCAATATTGCCTGCGCCGGCAGTGAGATTGATGTCTTGCTGGGCACTGGTGAAGCTGCCGCCAAGGTTGATGGCGCTTCCGTTGATTGCAATCTGGCCGCCTGCGATGTTGGTGCCGGTGGCGGTGGCTTGATTTTGCGTGGAAATGGTGATGTTACCGGGCTGGCTGGCGTTGCCGTTGCCATTAATGCCGGCACCCAGTGTGCCACTGCTGTTGAGCGTGGCGGCATTCAGGGTGAGGTTGTTCTGCGCGGTGAGTGCACCGCTGTTGGCAATAGCGCCTGCGGCTGTTATCTGTACGTTCTGGCGACTGTCGAGTGTGCCAGTGTTGCTGATGCCTGCCGCACTATTGAGGGAGAGGTTGCCACTGGAAGTGGTTTTACCTGTGAGGGTGATTTGACCTTGAGTATCCAGTGAGAAGTCGCCCGCTTGCGCCGCCAGTGCGCCTGCGCTGCTGACCCCTACCCCGGCTTCCGTGCCGACGAGGTGGATCTTATTCGCATACATGCCACCCAACAGGGCGACGTCAATGCCTACGGTGGGTTTATTGGCATCGCCGGTGATGAGTTGAACGCCCAGGTCGGTATGGTTGACCTGGTTGAGTCCCGTGATGGCGTTGAGGTTGTTGGCCCAGATTTCGCCGTTGACTTTGAGGCTGCGGCTGATGAGGTCGAGTTGATCGAGATTGCTGCCGTTCAGGCCGGATGCGCCGATCTGGATGTCGCCACCGGTGACGCGATAGGCGTCCAGACTGCCGCCTGCTCCCATGACCGGCGTGCCGGTGGTCAATACGCCGCGACTGGTGTTGATGAAGCCGCAGCCGTTGCAGGTGATGCCGTTGGGGTTGGCGATGATGACTTCGGCGCGCTGGCCCGCTACTTCGGTGTAACCGTTGAGCTGGCTGCGGTTGGTGCTGGTGACTTCGTTAAGGATGATGCGCGCCGAGCCGTTCG
>NZ_JBTSFG010000017.1:0-5959 GCF_054604835.1 Sideroxydans sp.
GATGTTTTCGAGCCGTGCGATCGCGCGTTCCGAGCTGATGTCGCCATAGGCCGATGCCAATACGAAGCATTCCTTGACCTCAAACCGATACCTGTTCGGCAGAAAGGCGTTGTCCTGTGCACGCATCAGGATGGGATGGGGATTGTTCTGCGCCTGCCCGCCAGTCGGGGCATCCAGTCCGCCCAGCAGCGCGACACGAACGAATGTTCCGGCAGGGATGTAACCCATGTTCGTGTCTTGTGTGTCTTCCTTGGTCTGCACCGGCGCTTGGCTTACTTCGAAGGAAGCAATCCCAGGCTCGCGTGGTGGCTCTTGGTGAATCGGTTCAATCTCGGGCATGGATGTCGCTTGGGGCTGCGGTGGCTGAACCAGTGGTGGCAGCGGCGGCAACAGAGATTCCGTGGTCGCGCCAGCTTCGGGCTTTGACGATTCCATGGTGGCCATCTGCTCCTTCAGCCCTTTGATGACCTCATTCATTTGCTGCATTTGCGCCGATGACTGCTCCATCCAGATATCCTTTGGATTGGCGGCCGCTCCGGGTGTCGCGATGTTGGTTGGTTCGGCATCCTGCTGACTGGTGGACGTGGCCACTTGAGGCGCAGGATCACCCATCAAGGATGCCGACAAGAACGAAAGGAACAATATGGCCGAAGCAGCGCCGCCCAATAGCAGATACTGCCGATTCTTGGGGCTCATGCTGGCCAGCTTCTCGGAAATTGACATTATTCGGCCTCGCTGATGACGATGACGCGAGTTGACTGTCCGGCCTCCAGCGTCAGCTTCTCAACTGTCACCGACTGCACTCCAGTACGATAGAACTCACGCTCATCCATGACGATTCGCTTGTCGGATGTGTTGGTCAGAACATAGGCTTCACCGCGCAAACCGCGCAGATCGATGATCCGCACGAGCTCGAATCGCGTGCCTTTCCATAGTGGGATGACCTCGCTCTTGCGATCGCCATGGCCATTGAACAAGGCAACGGTGGCATTGATGATGTCGTCGTTCCTCGGTTCGTTCTTTCCGCTCGGAGGGATGGCTGAACCTCTCAGACCTCTGCCGCGAACGATGATCGTTTCAGCCGGAATGTCCTCGACTTTCAGTAGCAGCTTGTAATGCTGTCCGTCTTCGTCAGTGACATACGCGCTCATCATCGGCTTGTCGGATGTCGGCTTGAGCCATGCTGATCCGGTGTCTGGCTCGGGCGTGATGGTGAACAAACCTTCCGCGCCATGGATACGCCGGATTTTCCGGCCATCGACGGTAATCAGATTCGGCTCGTGTCGGGAGATCACTGCGGTCGTAGCGTCCGTCGGCGACCCTTGGAACACAATCTGTGCCGCTTGAAGCTGTAGGCTATTGAGGAGTAGCGCCGATACCAAAAATGTCTTTTTCATTTGTTTCCTTGAACTCAGTAACAAAAATTCTTCCATTCAGATTCTGGAAGGCGATCACATAAATCACTTGCTTGATGGATATCCTTTTGTCCTGCACGTATGTCTCAAGGTCGCCATATATGGCAACGCGCATGAGCTTTTCATCCGCCTTGACTGCTCGCACAGTGAACAGCGTCGATGCAGAATTCTTTTCCATGAACTCCAGCCGTGCCGTCATTTCAGCCGCAAGCTGTCCTGATTTCTGCGGACTTGCGTATTGCAGAAATAGCTTCTTCTGGTATTCGCCAGTTGATTTGGTTGCAGACAGCGCCAACCCTGCATACCAATAGGCCATCTGCTCCAGGTAGCTTTTCGATACACCATCTGCAGACACCCAGAAGCTCCTCTCGATGTGCGGTGGTGTGATGATGGTTTTTTCCGTCCCCAGTGTTCGCGAGATCAGAAAGCCCTCCATGATGGAAAGGACGAGCAGTCCTCCAACAACAAGCCGGAGAAACGAGATCTCGGCCGCCTTTTTTTTGTGCGTCGAAGCGATGTGTTGAGGTGTCATGGTTAGCCTAAGTAATAACGACAGTCAGATGGAGGCGTTATCTGAGTCTTGGGAGAAACGGCGCTTGGCAGCCACCAGTACATGAGGTGGGCGGCGAACTTGGGGTGTTTCCCTGACTTCAACCGCCCATAGGCGTATGCCACCAGACCTCCACCGATGATCCCGGACAGCATCATCCCCAGCGACACGCCAAGCCCGATAATCAGCACGGCGAGAATGAATTGGTCAGCTTCCCAAAAAAAGAACTTCTCTTGCTGGTCGAGTGTTCGGGGGATGTAACCAGGTTCCATATCGCCGAGCCTCCTATGCTTCCAGCTTTTCAGGCTTTGCCGGCTTTTGCTCGAAGACCGTCTTGATGAGCCAGCCGATGCCGATCCCCGTAGAGATGCCAGTGATGTTTGCAGTGAATGCGGCTTGGTCGGTTATCGTCGAACCGGGCAGAAGAATCCCGAGCGCGATGAATACGCCCGCGATGATGAGGTTTTTGATGTAGTCCTTGTTAGACAGCATTGCTGTTCTCCTTTTCAGATTTGTCTCGACCACCAGACTGTTAATCTGGTGGTGTTCGAGGGCAGTTAGATCGTTGCGGTCAGCAGGCCGTTGACCACGCCCGGCAGGTACGCCAGGAACACAGCGAATCCAATACCGGAGAGAATCGGCATCGGGCTGCCGCGACCCAGCGACATGAGGGCACCAACCACAATTGCTGCGATCGAGATTGCACGTGCTGCATAGCCGCCGGCGATACCCATGACCCAGTTGTAGAGCGCCAAGAACTCAGCACCAGTCGTACCCGCGAATGCGGAGAACGGAACGAGCATGGCCAGCGCCAGGAGAAGTTGTTTATTGAGTTGTTGCGATTTCATCTTTTCATTCCTTGTGTAGTTAGAAAGTTGTTTTAGGGGAGCGCTAGTCACTTATTCATTTGCCCCTCCCCTATCTGCCGAGAAATAATCGTTACCCTTCTTTTTTCCTTGAAGGCCGGCTCACGCCTGTCATACGGCGCCGCACGGCAACACTCGGCTTTGGTGGAAAGTGCGATCTGGGCCTTGATGCCGCGTGCTTTGATCCATGCGGCAATATTCAGGGCACGTTTTCTGGCAAGACTCCGATTGAATTTGCTGGTTCCAATGTCATCAGTTCTGCCAATCAGCTCGATCTTCATGTTGTTCAAGCCGCGAATGCTTTCCTCGAATTTTAGAAGTTCGCTTTCACCGTCGGCGTTCGGCTGACTCATGCCAAAGTCAAAATGAATCTCGTACTGCTGCTCTGCGATCTCTTCATGGGCTTTCGGAGTTTCCTGCAGCGATACTGGCGGAAGCGCTGGCACTGGCGCAGGTGCCAATCTGGATTTCTTCACCATCTCGGATACCAGGACCTCCAAGGGAATTGAGTCGTCAATTTCTTTTGGCGTTGGTACTGGGCAGTTTTCGCGGCACACTTTGAACCTCCCGTCCAAATACCCGATGTTTGCTTCCCATCGCTCTTGAGAGATGTTCTCCAGGTTGCTGGCGCAGCCTGCGAGGGCGAGGACAAGCAATGGAATTAATACGTGCCGTGTGTTCACCTGCGATCCCCTGTATTTCTGGTTTGTGCATGCAATGCGGCCGCGACCTTCCTTGTGTAGCTAGCAGCCCTTGCCGGATTCTTCGAGTTGTACGCACCGACGGCTTCCCACCTGTAGCCCATGCGTGAAATGTTGTTCGCCAAGATCCAAGCGCCAACGTGCGTGTTGGTGCATGCGTTCAACAACTGGGATTTGGTAATGCCGTACTTGGCCAGTCTCGGTAGCCAGTAGGAATTGATCTGCATGTGCCCGAGATCTGTTGAGCCATTCTTGTTCGTGTTCCGTGCAGAAGGATTTCCGCGAGACTCCACATGGGAGATAGCTCGCAACAGATTCTCTGGTACACCATAACGTGCAGCAGCCTGCCCGAAGCATTTGGACTCACCAGCGAAAGCGAGCGCACAGCAGGCAAGCATCAAGAAGAAAAGCAGCCCGCTCATAATGTGATTCGTGCTCACTGGGCCTCCTCGTGCTGCTTCTGTTTTTGCATCCCGCAGTAAGGGCAGTTGTCGGTCTTTTTCGTTTGCTTGGTGTCGAGTAGATACCCGGCCTTGCAGTTCCTGCAGAAGCCCCATGAGACCCAGCCTGATTTGACATCGCGCACTGCATACCAGGCCGCATTGATGTCTATCGGAGTTGCCCCATCGGCGAACAGCTTTGCGACTGCCCAAGCATCCATAAATGCCTCAACCGGAGACCGGAGCTTCCTCTCCGCGCCAAAGTACACCGCCACCACTGTGGCAAGCGCTACCGGCGATTGACCGCTCTTGATGTAGGCCATGGTGTCATTCGGCATCCGGCCCTGCATCGGCGCATCATCTCCATGGATGGACTTGCGCAAATCGAGCAGCTGGCCCCGTGCGATGCCGGTGATGGAATGCACAAGAGCAATGCGCATCCCGTCCCTGATCAGGGTCGCGGCATAGGACTGCGTTTGGGCGATGGTTTCGTTAAGCATGGGTTACCGAGCTGGAAGCAACCACATTGGCCATGTACGCCTTACGACGAGCCCCTTGGGGGAGCTCTTTCATCTGATCGAAGTGCCCCTCGTGTAGATTCAGGTGGAAGCAAGGAGCAATCATGTCTTCCGCGAGAGCATCGATCTCCTCAAGCGTCATGTTGCGTACCTTCTGCATCAGCCAGCCAGGAACGCAGGGGCTCAGGAGCGGGTGTTTTGCATTGGCCATTTGCTGGACAACCAGCAGGAATCGCCGATTCAGCGTCACGATGTCCTTTTGCAAGGAATTTGTGGTGCTCATTTAGCTTGTCCTCCCGTCATCTTTTCCAAGAAAGCGCTTTGGCGAGCTGGCAGGCGGCTCAGTACCTCGTCTGTTGGGCGTTGTCCGTTCAGAAACGCCTTGTTTTGCGCCTCGTCGTGACTTGCCTGAGCGGCAGCCTCTTCCCGCGCCTGCACCACACTGATTCCCCTCTCTGGGGTGAAAGTGCCGCTCATCGCACGCTCGGCCATTCCGCGGATGTAGCCTGCTGGGTTGCTGATTGCCCTGTGCTTCCGTGCACCGATCAACTCGTCGACCAGTTGTTGCCAAAACTCCTCCCCCACCCCGGTGCTGACCAGCACCGCTTGGATCGAGTCACGCTCGGCTTGAGGGGTTTGGGGTGGAAAAATCAAATCATCCACCACCACCACGGGTTTGGTTTCTCCGGAGGAGGAGCTTGTGGTGGTGGTGTTACCAGATACAAGATACCTGTTACCCTCGGCCCCATCCTCTGGGGCATCAGGTGCGGCATGCGATGGGGCATCAGAACCCATCTGTTGATGGGTTTGCACGTTTACCGATGGGGCATCTGATGGGGCATTGGATGGGGCATTGGATGGGGCATCCGGTGCTGTCTTGATGGGGGATGGATACCCGATTTCTTGGGTGTTGATCCCCATCGCTTCCAAGCTCTTTCCAAAGGCCACCAGCCAATCCCTTGGGATGTCGGCAAATTGTTTCCGCGCATGGCTGATCAACTTGGACTTTGGACTTAGGGCAACTGCGACTGAGTTATGCTTCCACCAGATCTTCACCCAGACCCAACCTGAATCTGTGTATTCGATGAGGCCTTTCTCCTGGAGGCGCTTGATCACAACGAGCATTTGATCGGCAGTCCAGCCCATCTCTGCGGCCGCGATCCGCCAGACCACGCGATAGCAACCGATGATGTTGGAAGATGGGCTGGTGAGCAGATACAGCAGCGTAGCTGTATCTTCTTGGCTCAATCCCCAGATTTGGGAATCGCGCCAGAAATCATCACTGATGGTTCTTTGCCTCATCGCGACTCCTCTGATGGAGTCGCAACCAAAACCCAATGCGACGATTTGTTGTAGGCTTGCGGTTGTTTCCCGCTCGGCGAGCTTGAGACGAACTTGAAAAGGGGAACGCGCAGCAGTGTTGCTGTCCGGGGCACCCATACCCCTCGCAGCAACTCAGATGACGTGTG
>NZ_JBTSFG010000018.1:0-4840 GCF_054604835.1 Sideroxydans sp.
CGGTCCCACATCAGCGCCTTTTGAGTTTCAGTGTAATAGATGCGTGGTCGTTGTTTCATCTGCAACACTCCTTTCGCTTTCGCTAAGTTTAGTGTGTTGCGTCGACGGATTGAATCCGCAGGCCATAAGAGACAGTGGGGAATTGCTGAAATGGCTGTCAGATCGGGCAGAAGCGATGTCTGCTTCACTCCCAGCAACGGCCGTTCATGGACACAGATTTGATGTTTCGCGGGTGACGCTTCCTAACCCATTGCCGTCTGTGGTGATTGACCGCTATGTGGCTGTGTATTTTTCTTCAACGGTTACTCGTCAAATGGATTTACTGTTTCCACTCCAGTTCCGCGAAAATCATCCACGTTGCGTGTGATGACGGTTAAATCGTGAATCAATGCAATTGCTGCTATCTGTTTATCAATGGGATGCTGAGGATGAGGCGACATTAACCGTCCCCACACTTGTGCGCACTCTTCATCAAAAGATAAAATTTTATCCGCGTAATCACCAACGATCACTTCAAGCCATTTCTCAAGCTTTTTAGTTTGCGGGATATCTCCGCGATGGCGGATGTTTTCTAAGCCGCGCCGAATTTCTCCGATTGTTTGAGCGGACACATAAATCTCAGCCGCATCCGTTTCCTTGAAGAACCTTCTCACGCCGGGATTAGCTTTCGTCCCCTTGCGCGCCTCACTGATGACGTTGGTGTCGACCAAGTACATACAGAATTCTATATATTACGAAAATTGAAGTCGGCATCTTCACCAACGTTTGGCATGGACAACAAAACTTCTGCAACGGAACGACGCCTCGGGCGCTGGAGAACTGATTTTAGAATCTCACGATGTTCAGCTTCAGCACTTCTTCCATGAGATGCAGCCCGCTGTTTTAAAGCCAAGGCGACATCCTCTTCCACATTGCGAACAACAAGATTGGTAGCCATGATGGAGACTCCTTTTGTAATCATTGATAGCAATATACTTAAAGAGTGATTGCATTGCAATCTGAATTTTCCGGCGGATTGCAATGACAGGTTTGTACACACCCCGCCCATGACGAACGTCAGCTATCTGGCTTTGAATTTTCAACTCTGACTGTCGCTTGCTGGCCGACCTAGGTCCTTCGGCCATTCCATTGGCAAACGACTGCTTTGCTTAAACATGGGACGCACGCTACAACACAGCACGTCAAAGGACAATATGCCATTTGGCCTATATATTCTTTTTCGTTGTGCTGTCAGTTTATATATTGCAGGATTCGGTTTTAGGGATGACCGCTTCCGAGCGCAGGGCAGACGTACATGCCCGCAAAGACAAGCAGTCACAAGTCGGCCAGAAACGGACATCGGCGCTGTCTGTACTATTAATGCATATGCGGACAGGCGCTTTAATTAGGTCATCGATGAATCAAATAGTTATCAAAAATTTACGCGCCTCTCAATTATTAATAATACGGACCGGTGCGTCCGTCTAATAACTGTTAGCTCTAAAAGGAAGCCTATGAATTACGATGCACAAACAATAATCCAAAAAGAGCTTGATTCTGGAGAGAGGCTTATATGGGCTGGAATGCCAAAGCAAGGAACAATATTTAAAGGCACGGATGTGTTTATGGTTCCATTTAGTTTGCTGTGGGGAGGCTTCGCTATATTTTGGGAGTATATGGCGCTTACTATGGCTCCGAAGGCGCAAAACGCTCCAGATGGCTTTGCCCTATTATTTCCTCTCTTTGGGATCCCTTTTGTTGTTATTGGTCTTTATATGATCTTTGGTCGGTTTATATATGACTCAAAGAAAAGGGAAAAAACTTTCTATGGTCTTACAGACCAAAGAGCAATTATTGTTTCGGGTGTATTCAGCAAGAGTGTAAAAAGCCTAAATCTAAAAACAATGAGTGATGTTTCTTTGTCTGAAAAGGCAAATGGTTATGGTTCAATTATCTTCGGACAGGAAAATCAAATGATGTCCATGTTTATGGGTGGTGGATTCCCAGGTATGGGTGGCTCTACTACGCCAAAGTTTGAGTTAATAGAAAATGCTAAGAATGTTTACAAACAACTTAGAGAACACCAAAAGAGCTAACAACCCCATCAAGCCGACGCGAAAAAACTGCGCGGCTTATGGGAAACGTTATGCGCACAAACATGCTCGTTCGTGAAGCTATCGCAAGCATCTTGGCCTCTGCGCTTTTCTTTGCGCCGTTTTTGCTTGCGTTGTTTGTTCCAACGGAAGCAGACCCGAATGATTCTTGGCAAAGAGGTGTAGTGGTGGCGCCACTTATTTTCGCCATTTCTGTTCCCATCATATGGGGCTCCGGTGGATATCTTCTATCCAAAGGTTTGCGCACACCATTTCGCTTCTCTTTCGGGGCATTCGCACTAGCTGGCGGCCTTGTTGCCGTCCTCGTTACACCAGCAATTGTTATCGGTAGCATCGTTGGGTTGTTTTCATGGACTTCGGCAACCCTTGGTGGCCTCGCGGTAACACTTTGCGCGTCAGTAGCATCCATACCGGCATCGCTTGCTTGGTGGTGGGTGGCAGCGCATAACAAATCATTCAACAGGGACGCACAACAGCAGGCTTCGCCCGCTGTTGGCGCCCGTTAATTCGTTAGGTCTCATATGGAGGATTCATGAAGCGAATAGTTTCTTTGACGATTGCTTGTGCCGTTCTTGCTGGTTGTGTCAGCCCTGCTGCTAACGTCAATTCATCGGTGCAGCATCCGTTGTATGGGAAGTGGGCATGGACCTATGCAAAGAACAACTGCACAGAGGTGTACAACTACCAAACAGACAACACTTCCGTAGTGACCAGCGGTGAAGAAGTCGGGGAGAGCCGTTTCACAATAACGGATAAGCCAGATTTGAATGGGTTTTACCGCATGACAGATGTAGTAACAAGGAGTAATGGTCGCACAGGCTGTGATGGCGAGCCCGGGGGAACACCCGTTGGTGATGAGGTGACGATCTATATTATTTTTCATCCAGAAAAAGACGAAATGCTCATATGCCAAGATCGTTCTCTAAACGCATGTTTTGGCCCACTTAGGCGTGTTTCACAATGAGTCCTAACCCTGCGGTCAAGTTCGCTCCGCTTCGCTGCGCTGGGACTGCGCTTTAGCGCAGTCCCTTACCTTCACGTTGAGCGTCCGTTATCGAGAAATAGCTATGTCTCTTATGGGTTAACCAAGGACTGATGTCTAAATGAGAATCGAGTGTCTAAAATTCACTTGGGAGCGGACGCTCGAAGGTAAGATATTCGCGGGACTTAAATGCGGCCAGTAGCAGTCATTCGGTATATAGGCCGTGTATAGGCCATTTGGCATATTGACCCCGCTGCAATGGCGGGATAAGTTGGACGAATCTTACAGTCTAGATAACGGCTTTCAATGAATAACAATCACAAGATAAGTTCGAAGTTGCCACCTTCAGTTCCTATGAAAATAGCAATAGTACTTATTTCTATTGTTCCTATTTCAGCTCTAGCCGACATTTGCTCGCCTGAAAAAAATATAAAAGATTATTTCTTATCTATTCCCTATTCCAGGCTAACAATTTTCGACGATATTAAAGGGCCGCTGGAGACCAAAGAGGATCGAGAGCAAGCCATTGATATCCTCGATGTTAAGAATGGATTTTTAGGACTTCAAAATGAGACGATTATTTCTCAAATTAAGGTGGTGCTATTTAGAGCCATGGATAAAAGCCCCGTTATTGTGGTGACAATGGATGGAGTTAGCGTCCAGAACGTTGCAGCATTCGCCTGCTCTAAGAACGAATGGTTTGGTGTAAAAGACATAATATTTCCTCCCCTCTCAAATGCGACCATTGCCAATCTTTATGAGTCAAATGGTGTGCAAATTTCTGGGGCATTTAAATCACCAGCAGAATTGTCTAGGGTCGCTCATACTTTGGTGAGATATAGACTGCCAAGAGTTGGGAAATATATTCAAGCTTACGCATCTCATCCTGATTTACCAGAGGTTGAAGAGAAGGTTTTATTTAAATATCAGCCCGCATTGGACAAGATTGAGTGGCGATAGTACAAAAGGGACTGAGGTCTAAATGAGAATCGAATGCCTGAAATTCAATTGGGAACGGACGCTCGAAAGTAAGATATTCCTAGGGCTTGGATCGGCCAGAAGCAGGCATCGGTTCTGTCCGTACTATTAATGCATATGCGGACAGGCGATTTAATTAGGTCGCTGATGAATCAAATAGTTATCGAAAATTTGCGCGACTCACTATTTCTAATAATACGGACCGGTGCGTCCGTCTAATAACTGTTAGGTAATCTATGCTTTGGTTTGAGCTAACTCTCGCAATTGTTCTTGCCGCGCTCTTCACAGCATTTCACTTTCTCTCGGGTAGTTGGTGTGAGCCAGTATCTGTGAGGCTCGTGGCTGGTGCATTTGTCGTTGCGGTAGGTATGTTTTATCTTGGGTTTGTCGATGATGAACGCCGCCCAAAGGTTGGCGCACTTCATCGCATTATTGTTGGTGGCGCAGTTGGTCTTGTTGTTGCCGCAATCGCTCAAGGCTCATCCGAGTTGTACGCGTTACTCCTGCTGGTTGGTGTAATGCTTGGGTACATTGGCTGTCGCTGGGTTAAACATGTTCCCATGTAAATCACCTAACCTTTCATTCAAGCGGGACGCGCTGAAGCGCGCCCCTTAATTTAACGTTAGAGGTCGCGAGTTATGAATCGATCGCTGATTTCAATGAGGGTGTCCAGAATTTTGTGTAAACGGGATTCCATTACTGCTGCGGCATCCTGTCATCAAACTGGATAGAAAACCGGTTTAGCGCCGCCTTCCAATCCCGGATTGGCATCGTCCATTTCTTGCTG
>NZ_JBTSFG010000019.1:0-4717 GCF_054604835.1 Sideroxydans sp.
GGATACACGCAAACTCAGCTAAATGGCGTGGCGAGGAGGCTAAATGAACGACCAAGGAAGACGCTAAACTATCAAACACCGGCTGAACGATTTAACCAACTTGTTGCGTCGACGGATTGAATCCGCAACCCGTTGCGGTCATTCGCTCTACACTCTCTAAGAATTGTAGTAATAAATCTACCAGACACCGGAAATAAGCCGAAAGAACCAGTGCGCAATGAACGGATTCTTGGCAGAGAAAGACCAATACATATTTCGTAATTTACGAACGATTCTTGAGCGTGTGGCGAGCATTAGATAATCGAAGTCAGTAAAGAAAAGTACCCGCTTCGCACGGAGAATTAACTTGCGTTCAACTCCAAGGTCGCCGCTCGAAAGAGCCTTACCCAGCGTAATCCCGTCCCATATCGCCAGATTCAACCCTTGCCCACCTACTGGCGACTGGACATGAGCTGCATCGCCGATGATCCATACTCTCCCCATTCTGGGGGTTAGGACACGTTTCAATGACACCTTAAATAGCCGCTCATAGTGAATTGTTGCATCGTTAAAACGCTCCTTCATCTCATGAGCTACATTTGCACTATTTAGTATCCCCTGTATCACACCGATAGAAGGCTGCGATAGGAACAACCCTACGCCATCTGACCTGAGGAAAAGTTGTGCCTGAATATTTTCGGGCCATTGCTTTGTAGAAATCTCAGCCACAGACCATTGCTCTGGATAGTCTCTTCCAACAAACAACATGCCAATGGATGCACGGACTTCGCTTTGGATTCCATCTGCACCGATGAGCCAGTCGACCTCAGTCACTTCCAATTCACTATTCTGATGAACTAGCGTTACGCGAGCTTGCTCGCTGGTTTGCTCAACAGACTTGAAAGCAGTTCCGTACTCAACAGACACTCCAAAGGAAAGTAGCGCCTTCTCCATAGCGGCTTCCAAGTTAGCTTGTGGATATAGATGGGCAGGCGGCTCGCCATTAACCAAAGGTACGGATACATTGGCTACGAGATGATCATCATCATGGAAAACAAAATTTCTCATAGGATGAGCATCATTTATAACTGCAGCGGTTATTCCATATGGCGCAAGTTGATTCCATACGCCTTGTGCGACACCCGTAGCTTTTTGAATCAATGTTCGCGCTGGTCGCTTATCGATAATGCGAACGCTTATGCCTTTGTGAGCACATGCAAGTGCAAGGGCTAAGCCGCTTGCGCCTCCACCGACAACAAGAATCCTAGGGTTTTGATGCAAAGTTGAAACCTTTCGATATTCTTTGAAATTGTTCACTCCCCAACACTGGTTCCCCAGAAGCTAATACACAGTTGAGTGGCAGTTGAATTGAAAATTACAGCTTAAGGTTTGCCTGAATCTCAAAGCGCTTGAGAAGGTCTTGAATGCGAGGGTCGCTACAACTTTTCGTCCGAATGACCTCATCAATTGCCCTCTCTACTGAATTTGTCCGCTGTTTTAGAGCGTTGATAATTTGCTGCTCTGTTTGGTCTGGACTCCGCTTCTTAAGTTCTTCTGTCGCGCGTATTGACACAATCTTAAAGTTATTGAGGAAGTGGGAAAGCGTATCTTGGTCTGGCTTTGCACACCTGCTTGCAGCATAACTAGCTTGGACGAATTGCCCCATGATTTGAACTATGTCGATTCGCTGTTCCGCAAACGCAGAAGACGAGAACATAAATATGGTAAGTGAGAACAAGGCATGAACGTGAAATTTCCTCATTTGTACTCTCCAAGCGCGTTGAAAGGACCAAGATTGATACTTCGATTCGCAACAAACTACCTTTTGCTACTCCATCTTAAAGTAGGGGAAAGCGGTTCATGACGCCCGCTATTGGCCGATCTAAGTCCTGCCAATATTTTAGCTTCGAGCGCTCCCAAGTAATTTCAGACATCCGATTTTCATTTAGACATCAGTCCCTGGTTTAACCAAAATTGTTCATTAGCCACCTTCGCCCTCGACACAATAGAAGACGGAACGGTTAATGTCATTCTGATCAGAAGCCAGCACAGGTGCTTTGCCATCTCTTGATTTCTGGGACTCTCTAAAAGCTGTGCCAAACTTTGATGTAATAGCTTTCCTGGCCTTGGCTAATGGCACGTCGAATATCACTCCGTGGAGGTCCTGGGTTCCTGGAACAACAAGTTCCACGACAGGAAGCCCAAACATCGAATCCTTTACGTGGAAAAAATACAGCCCATTTTCTTCCTTATAAGGTTTGAGTGACCTCTCAATGAAGTATGAATGAGGTCGATTTCTGGTGGGCTCATCGTAATAAAACTTATCAAACTGGCAAGTTGCCACATTTTCAAACAACTTTTCCAAGCTGGCTGCTTCCCCAGCTCCTGAGTACAAAAGAATGGAAAATAGTAGTAAGTGCAATTTCATAAATCCCCTCAGGTAGCTCATGTGCTCAATGATAGCGAGCGTCTCTTAATGGCCGCACTTTACCCGTTTAGCTTCACTAACATCAATGTCCGTCCCCCCCCACCAACTGCGGACTCTCATTTTTCATTCCTCGTTCGTCCCTGGTTTCCACATTACAGCCAGTGAGAAAGCGTCTCACAGAGAATAGTCATCAAATTTTACGAGCTGCCAACATGTGGTTGTCTTTTCAAAACGAAAAACAAATGAATAGTCAGTATCTGGTTTGGTGAATTGCACCAAATGACCGCCTTGCATGGAAGTTACTTTCATTTTGAATGGCGTTGCTGCCTGCATTTGCTTGCTAGGGTACTTTGCCCGTGAATAATTTGGATCTGTCGCGCTGTTGATGATGTATTCAACCGTTGATGGCTCAGGATCTGCAGAGCCATCAACATAAGAGGCCGAAAGCGGGAAATGCGTGTTCAGTTTTTGAAACTCTTGTTCATGCTCGAACTTAGATAAAAAAGTAGCAAAGTCAGGCGCGCAAGGCTCCTCGGCCAATACTGCGAGCGAAATTACTGAAAATGCAATGAAGGTGATAAGTCTGCGCATAAAACCTCTCTGAATTAAAGGGGGCGCATCGAAATGATAGTTGATGGATAGGTGCCCGCACCCTATCTCGCCATCACAGCAGGGTCAATATGCCAAAGTATCTATGTATGGCCTATATATTTTTTTTCGTTGTGCTGTCAGCTTATATATTGCAGGATTCGGTCATAGGGATGACTGCTTCCAAGCGCGCAGAGCAGACATGCATGCCAGCAGCGACAAGCAGTCACAAGTCGGCCACAAGTAGTCTTACGTAAATATCCTCCAATCTGGGCTATTAGTACCAGAAGTATTGGCCAAAGGAATTCATGCAACCCGACACTATTAACTTCGATTCAATCAAGTGGCAGAGCACTATGCTTGGAGCCCGCTCCAAAATCTATCAGCAAGGTGGTAAGCAAATTCGCCTTGTAGAATTCACCGATGAGTTCGTAGAACCAGAATGGTGTGAAAAAGGTCATCTAGGTTACGTTTTGGAAGGAACACTTGAGATCGACTTTAAAGGTCGGGTTGTGGTTTATCCGAAAGGTTCTGGCATATTCATCCTCGCTGGCGCGGAGAATGCGCATAAGGCGAAGACGCTGACACCAGTTGTTCAATTAGTTCTGTATGAAGAGTTGTTATGATGAGGCCGGTTCTAGCTGTGTTGCGGTCATTGGCGTTTGCAAATGCAAACGGGCAAATCCCGGCCACAAGCGGACGTTTGCTAGTCTGTGCGCAATGACTCATCAAGGGGGCAGCATGAGATGGATGATGGGAAGCATTGCAGTTTTGGCAGGTACGTTGGGAGTGATGGCTGGCGCGGTGGCGATACCGGAAAACAATTCGAACAATTCGAGCCTGGCCCCTTTAACCAAAAAGATGGATTGGGGGCAAAAGGCAAGACCTGACCCCGTGAATCGTGGCTACCCGGCGGCAGAGGTGTCACGGAGGTTGGGCGTCACAACGCACAGTCTGTATGCCTAGCTGAGGGAGGCTAAGCAGGATGTGTTCGATTACATCGAGGTGTTTTATAACCGGAAGCTTCGCCACACTTACCTTGGCGGCGTGAGTCCGGTAGAGTTAGAAGCTGCCGCCTCAAACTGGCAACGTTAAGCGTCTATGAAACCCGGGACGTACCAAGGCTTCTATGGGGTGTGGCGGGAGCAATAATGGCCAGCGCTAGTTCTATTCGAAATGCAAATATACCTCGCGGGAGGAGCGCACGTGTTGTTCAAGTATAGAAGGTGTCCAGTTTGCAATGCCCCTATATCAGCTTGGACTGTGTTGAGCTATGGAGTTAGGGAAAAAAGGGAAAGGAACATAAGATGCGAAGCATGTGGGCACATAATTTCAAAGGTATATGACTCGGATAAATTTGGCTTCGCAATGTTTTACCTTATATTAGCTTTAGGAAGTTTGTTAGTTAAAATTCTCGGTGTCGAGTCAATTGTCACTATTTTAGCTGCGACGGCAGCCACGCCTATAATTTTAGTAATGGCGTTTTATCACTTTCTGCCATTTTCTGATCATGGCAAATGATGGCAGTGAATCGTCCCTGAAACACTAGACACCATTTAGCCTAATAGAAGAATAATAGGGGACAGACCACGGTTTTCCAATGACGGCTTTGGGTTGCGGATTCAATCCGTCGACGCAACACACTAAACTTAGCGAAAGCGAAAGGAGTGTTGCAGATGAAACAACGACCACGCATCTATTACACTGAAACTCAAAAGGCGC
>NZ_JBTSFG010000020.1:0-4676 GCF_054604835.1 Sideroxydans sp.
CCGGCTCAGGAACTTCCCTCTCCACCATCCGAGCCAATTCCAGCCCAGGAGCCGCTTGCCTTGGAAGCTCTGGACGGCGCAATGGGAGAACTGCTGCGCGTCTTGATCGGCGAATTCAAGAGCGGCAAGAAAGCCTTTGAGAGCTTCGGGGTCAAACAAGCCGATGGAACCATTTATCTCAAGTGGCCGGAAACGTTTTCCGGATACGGCTTCACCGGCAAGCAGATTCTGGACGAACTGACCGAGCTTGGTTGGCTGATCCCCGCAAGCGATGTCGCCAAGGTGGGTAATGCCGAGTTTGCGGATGGTGTCGCACATTCAATCAAGTTGAGCCCTGTTGTCGGTCATTTGTTCGGTGCGTCCGGCAGCAAAGCTTTTGAAAGCATCGCACGCGGCTTGAACGAAGCGATCTCGCATGCGAAGGATTCATCGCCTCCCGCTACCACTTCGAGTTTCGAGGATGTCTTCCAGATTTCGGATTCTGGGCAACCCGAGCAGCCTGCAAAGAAGTCGAGAAAGCGCGCATCGAAGAAGAAGGTCAACTCACCCACAAGCGTCGCGGTCGGGGAGGCAAGTTCTTCACATACCAAGCCGCCGCTGTTCAGTAAGGTTCGCCAACAACATAAAGGCAAGTCCATTGTTAAAAGTGAATAACGCGGAAGTGATCGACGTGATCGTTGGTCAGTACGACAACGGTTTCTGGTACGCCACGGCACCTGCCATCCCTTGGCTGGCGGCAGAAGGTGACTCGCTGGGCAAGGTGATGGAAACCATCAAAAGCATTGCGCCTGCCCTGAGAGGCCGCTTGTGTCTGGATATCCCATTCGAACTGGATTGGCTTGTTATGGAAGCTGACAAATGAGGCGAAAGATCATTTCGGCGGTGCTGCTGGCTGCGCTTCTTCCTGTGTCCTCTGGTGCCGGAGCAGATGATCTCGGTGTCGTCGGGCCGACCTACGAAATCGTAGAGCGCGACGCACTCGAACTGATCACATCAAAGCTCAAGCATATGGAGCAGTCGGGGGAGTTGGCCAAGTACCAGGAGGACTACAAGAACAAGGTCGTTAACAGTATCGAGCATCCGCGTCCGCTTACCGGATTCAAATCTACAGACACGGCCAGCACGCACTACTACGACCCCACCATTGTGACTGAGAAAGACATCGTGGACGCGACTGGAAAAATCATCTACCCGCGCGGCACTCGGGTCAATCCACTCGACTATGTTGGCTGGAATACCTACCTGCTCTTCGTGGACGGCCGCGATGAGAAGCAGCTCGAATTCACCAAGAAGATCGTGTCCACATCTGATAGGCCGGTAAAGGTGGTGCTGGTCGCCGGTGAACCGATGGCTTTGATGCGCAAATGGAAGTC
Source organism: Sideroxydans sp. (assembly GCF_054604835.1). Classification (NCBI taxonomy): domain Bacteria; kingdom Pseudomonadati; phylum Pseudomonadota; class Betaproteobacteria; order Nitrosomonadales; family Gallionellaceae; genus Sideroxydans; species Sideroxydans sp. The sequence goes on from NZ_JBTSFG010000020.1 coordinate 1,374, forward strand.
CTCCGTGTATTTCGATCAAGGCGGGAAGCTGATCAAGCGATTCTCCATCGCTCAGGTGCCCGCTATTGTCCGTCAGGAAGGAAAGAGGTTGAGAATCGATGAACTCCGCTATTAAGTTGATGATCGGTGCGCTGGCCATGGTGGCATGCACACTGAATGCGAATGCAGCGAACCTGACCTGCCAAGGCAAGTTCCCGAACCTCGTCACGGATATCTGCTGGAGCTGTTCTTTTCCGATGAAGTTTGGTGCTGGCGGTTTGTCGCTACCTGTTTCAACCGGACAAGAGGACACGCCGGATCCGGGTGGCTCCCCGATATGCGCCTGCGGCCTCAATACCGGCATCAAGGTGAGTTTCTGGGAGCCGGTGCGTCACGTCGACGTGGTGAGAAAGCCTTTCTGTTTGAGCGCGATGGGAGGCATTGAGATGGACCCCGGCTTCAATGCGCCTCATGGAACGCAAACCAAGAAGGATCACTCCGGCACCAGCTCGTTCTATCAGGCTCACTGGTATGTCGATCCTGTGATGGTGGTCTTGGGTGCTGTGTTGGACAGCCCCTGTCTTGAACAGAATGTGTTCGACCTTGCCTACATGACCGAACTCGACCCACTCTGGAATGACGATGAGATGACCACCATCCTCAATCCGGATTCGTTCCTGTTTGGCAATCTGGTCGCACGGCTGGCCTGTGGTGCTGACTGTGCCGCTGCGACGGCCGGGTTTGGCAGCAATTCGCTGTTCTGGTGCGCGGGCTGTCAGGGTTCCATGTACCCATTGAACGGCCACGTTGCCACGCATATCGGTGGCGTCCAGGCATCCAGCCTGATCACTTCGCGATTGATTGCCAAAATGCACCGTGAAGGTCTGATGTGGGCGGCGGATGGCGACGAGGGGTTGTGTGGCTATTACCCGCAGATGCTGATGGACAAGACGAACTACAAATACCAGATGCACTTCCCCGTAGCACAAAACAAGATCGATGGTAAATGCTGCCAGCCGCTTGGACGCACCTCGATCTTGTGGGGAGCTGGCAAGGAGATCCCCGGTGTCGGAGAAGACTTCGCATACATGATCTTCCGCAAGCGCAATTGCTGTCAGGGGGCGTTCTGATGTCCTGCAACCGTGTGAATCCCCTACTCGTCTTGTTGCTCTCACTCGCAGTGGTGCCATTGGCCACAGCGAATGAGCCTACAGAAACCCCTCTGGAAAAGTCGAACAGAGTATTGAGGGAGCTGAATGCGCAGTTTGCCCAGCATCGGCGACCGGAGGCAGCCAAGCTCGACGCGCTACCGCAGCCATCAACCACCGTTTCACCGTCAGATCTGGCTCAGCAGTTCAGCAAACCGCCTGTGATGGTGCCTATCAAAGCTGCCACACATGAGCTGATGGTGTTCGTTTCATTCTCGATGCCGCCAGAAAGCTTGCAGCGCGTCGTTGAACAATCTGAAAGGACCGGTGCGCACATCGTATTCCGAGGTTTCAAGGGCGACAAGTTGATGGAGATGTCCAAGTACGTCGCCAAACTCATCGGAAATCATCGTGTCGAGGTCAGCGTCAATCCTCCTGCATTCACCCAGTTCAAAGTGTCTGCTGTACCGGCGCTGGTGATCGCGCTCCCCACCGCAAGTGAGGGGTTGGACAACGGGTGTGCTCAAGCTACTCAGTACGTCAAGGTGACCGGCGACGTTGGCCAAGATTATGCACTCGATCTGATTGAGCGAACCTCGCCGAAGTTTGCTTCAGCCGCACAAGCATTCAATCGCAGAATCACAAGGGGGATCCAATGAAGCGTTATCGCTTTTTGTTTGGCATGATGACATTGGGGGTTGCGACTTTCGCTTCAGCCGCCCCGCTTACTCCGGCGCAGCAAGCCTTCGCAGATGCGCAAGCGTTGGCGGCGTCTGCCCAGGCAAATGCTGTCTCGAACTTGTCCAGCGGTGGCGTTTCTTCAACCGTGAATCAGTTCAATCCCACCTACTACAACGCCAACGGTGCTGCGCCGGAGAGTGCTCTGTTCCAAGGCGGTAATGGCAATACGGTTTCGGCCGGGCAAACCAAAGTGGCGGATTGCCAGACTGGCACACCGAATCCAGATCCGTTCTTGCGGCAAAACTGCGAGGCGATCAATCTCATGGTGAACAACCCGTCGAACAGGCCGCAGTTCTCGCTGCCAGCAAGCATGTTTGCCTCCTCAAGAGCTATCGAAGCTCAAGGCATAACCGACCCAAATGCAACTGGTAGTTTTACAGGCTGCGTGAACAAGGCCACAGGGTCGTTGCCTACTACCGAGCTATGCCAGGAATGGTTTGGGGCCAGCGATCAGCAATGCACCATGGGGCGCGTGGTATTGGTGGATGAGTTCACCAACTACCAGTGCGACAAAACGACTGATACTTACCTGCCGCAGACGTGCGACAAGACTCTGAATGTGACTGTAACGCAGTCAAGTCCGATTCCGGCTACTGCTGTGAACCAGACCTCAATAGCGCCTTTGTGGCGCAATAAAACAAACTCAGAATGTCTTGATGGTGGATCGTTTACTCGGGCAATGTGCCGGGACACAAGAATATATTGGTGTCCACCAGCGCTTCCTGCTTATAGCCCATCTGGAACATGGACGGTTGCTAATAATGGCCCATCCCCCGTGCAGTGCACAGTTCCAATTACGGCTGGTCAATGTCCAGACGGATACACACTATCCGGAGATTCATGCGTAAGCACAGTAACTGCCAGCACAAGCTATTCATGCCCGGCAGGTTACACACTGAATGGTTCGACTTGCTCGATACAAGCCACACAGACTGCAACCACGAATGATTATTGTCCGGCAGGTTACACGCTGAGCGGTTCAACCTGCTCGAATTCGGTACCTGCCAGCACAAGCTATTCATGCCCTGCAGGTTACGCACTCAATGGTTCGACTTGCAGCAAGACCGTTACTACGAACACCACGTCAACCTATAGCTGCCCGGCAGGCTATACCTCAGATGGGACGCTATGCACCAGGATCGAAACGGTTCCGCGACTATCGCGCAACCGGACAACAGCAGAATGTCAGGATGGGGGATCGTTTACACGGGCAATGTGCAAAAAGAAACTTGCCTACTACTGCCCGACAGCAACACCTGCGTACAGCCCTTCTGGTGCTTGGTATGTCGATACAGTCCCACTATGCACACGCACTCTTACAACCAGTGGTGCTCGTGAGGACACATGTCCTCCGGGCTATACCCAAAATGGGACGACGTGCTCAACGACCGCCAACACAGGAGCCACTTCTCTATATCAGTGCCCCACTGGATAT
>NZ_JBTSFG010000021.1:0-4114 GCF_054604835.1 Sideroxydans sp.
GCAAGAAATGGACGATGCCAATCCGGGATTGGAAGGCGGCGCTAAACCGGTTTTCTATCCAGTTTGATGACAGGATGCCGCAGCAGTAATGGAATCCCGTTTACACAAAATTCTGGACACCCTCCAACTGCTTGGAAGCGACCATCAATCGGCAATAATCAGACGAGCACTTCCAAACCGTGCTTTTCAACCACACTCAGTAACCGAAGCGCCATTCCGCTTGGGCGCTTCTGGCCAGTTTCCCACTTTTGGACTGTGGACTCGCTGGTATTCAAGTAGCGCGCAAATACGGGCTGGCTGACGTGAGCATGCTCACGAATGCGTTTGATGTCCTTGGCATTGAATTCCGGGACCGAATCCAGGCAGAGCGCGTCGTATTCACGCAGCGTTGTTTTGGTGATTGCGCCCGCACGGTGCAATCCTTGGGCTGCACTGTGGATGGCTGCGAAGGCATCGCTCTTGGGTTTTGCTGTAGTAGTTTTAGTCGTCATGGCATATCTCCAGTAATTCTTCGTCTCTCAACAGTGCGGCAATCTTGTCTTCCCCGGCACTTGCATAGTCTTTCGCCAATTTCTTGAAGGCTGTCAATTCATTTGGCGTAATGTTCTCTCGGTCCTTCTTCGCAAAGAGGTAGGCATATATCCAATGCTTACCAGCCTTGGCCAGAATGATCGATCGGTGCATGTTATCGTTCAGACGTTTCTTGAACACCCCACCACCAAGATCATCTGCCTGTCCTTGAATGACTTGCCGAATGGCTCGACACAGATCCCCATCGGATATCTTCGCCTTACGAGCTTCTTTGGCAAACCACGCCGTCTTGAATGCTCGAACTGTGATTGGAGACTTTTTGGTCATGGCAAATGGTAGCACCGAGTGCTACCATCATCAACCCCTTTTTCTGACCGTTTGGATAGCGGTCACACTGATGACCGCTATCCATTGCAGAATGGTCAAACTTCAGTCTGTTCCGCCATCTCCAGAGCATCGTCCACTTCGATGCCCAGATAGCGCACGGTGCTCTCAATCTTGGAATGTCCAAGAAGCAACTGGACTGCCCTCAAGTTCTTTGTCCGCTTGTAGATGAGTGTCGGCTTGGTTCGTCGCATGGTGTGTGTGCCATAACAGGTGGTGTCCAGCCCGATATGCTCAACCCACCTATGCACGATCCGCGCATATTGCCGTGTAGACAGATGATGTGAACTGCCGATGCGACTTTGAAATAGATAATCCTCCGGTTTCAGATTCGCAGTAGCTATCCACTTGAGCAGCGCATCTCTGGTTTGTTCGGTGATTTCGAACTGCACCGGTCTTTGGGTCTTCTGTTGCATGACGGTTGCCCGTGATGCAACATGCTCGCCGTGGGATATGTCTCGTACTTTCAGTTTAACGAGATCGCATGCGCGAAGCTTGCTGTCGATGGCCAAATTGAACAGTGCGAGATTGCGGGGTTTACTGCTCAATTGCAGCCAGACTCTGATCGCCCAGATATCTCTCAACCTGAGGGGTGCTTTCTGGCCGGTCAGTTTCCCTTTGTTCCAGGGCTCATGATGTTGAATTACGGTATTCGGTTCCATGATGATCTCCTTTTGAAGAAGGATCACCACTGTGCGCGTCTGGACGGATCGGAATCAAGATGGGATTGAATTCGAATGATTATCTGGCTGAGGGGAGTGAGGTATAGATACGGTCTATATATTCTTAGTAGTTGCCCGGTCGGGAATTTTGAAGCACGATGCCCCATAGAATGTTGACTTCGAATTCAAGAACAGTCGTTTGCCGTCCAGGAGTACACGGTTCGAGATCGGCCAGAAATAGTCGTATACATACGCTCGGCAGATTGGAGGAATAGGCGCTCATGAAAGAACTTATCAATGTTCGTCAAATACCAGGCGATGCAAAGAGACGTTGGTTTTCCTCAAGCGAATTTGATCTCATTGTTTGGCTATCTGATGACGAAACATTCCTTGGTTTTGAGCTGTGCTACGACAAAAATGCTAAAAAGCGATCATTAAGATGGAGTAATACGGCTGGATTTCAGCACATGGCGGTTGACGACGGAGAACAGATTCCTGGAAAGCATAAGGGAACCCCAATTTTAATTGCGGACGGGCTCTTCGATGCCAAACAAGTACATTCGGAATTTTCACAGGTGAGGCATTTTCTCCCCGATGAAATCGCCGAATATGTACTGAACGTTATAAGACAGTACCCAAAGGGTTTTACCGAAAGACCTGCGGCTGCTAATGGATGAGAATCTGAAGTTGGAACGACCGATTTGGCACAGGCAAAGACCGGCCAACAAGAGTCAGTAAGCTCCTTTTTCCAAATCAAACATCAGAAATATTTTGGCCGGTAAAGGCTTGGTTTTGATGGAAAACTGGTTGCAGTTAAATTTTGATAACGCACAACGTGGGTATATATGATGAAACGACTGATGCAAATACTTTCATGTTGTATTTCAATGCTATTTCTAATTGGTGCTAATGCCAATGATTCGATAGCTCGAGTGGGTGTTGGTGGCCTTGAACTTCTAACAACCGACAAGATTGAAATGCTTTCGGAAGTATTGGAGATATCGACATCGAAAATCAGGGTCACATATCGCTATCTAAATACAGGAAATGTGGGTATCAAGACAGTCGTTGCATTTCCGATGCCCGCCTTTGATTCAAGTAGACAATTGGACGGAACGAGAACGAATCAAAGACCACTGGACTCGTTTGAAGTATTTGTGAATGGCCTTCCAGTGAAGGTGAGCAAGAACAGAGCGTTCCTGATTGATAGTGTTGATGCAACGGATGAATTCCGAAAGATTGGACTATCCGATGACCAAATCTTTGATCCTATGTTTTCTTGCTTAAATGTATGGGATGAAAATGCCACGAGAGCTTGGAGTGATAACACACCTTGCAGGCACTCCCTTTCAGAAACTCAGAAGCAGGCAATAAAGAACAAAATAGAAGCTGGGGGCTATTGGCAAGTCAAAGAGACCGCCTATTGGGAACAAATGTTTCCAGCCAACAAGGAGATTGTAGTTGTACATGAATACAGCCCGTTTGTTGGTAGTGGATATGGGACTGGAGACCCTAAAGAATTTTGCATAGATAAGCCTACTAGTCGAGCTCTTGCAAAGCGTTCTCCAACAAATCCTGACTATCCAATCTCGCACGATGAAGTCGAATATATATTAGGCACAGGCCGCAACTGGAAGGGCCCAATACGGAACTTCAAGTTGCAAATTCACAAAAGTTTCCCTGGTCAAATTGTTTCTTTGTGCTTCCCTGGAAAGCCGAAGCGAATTGATTCAACCACTATTGAATTTACTCAGTTCAACTTTGTGCCTCAAGATGAAATTGCTGTCACATTCATCCCCAGATAATTTCTTGAAAAGAACGGGGCGGTATCTCGCTTGAATTGCGCTTACAAATGCGTCCGCTATGGGTTAAGCAAGCGACGGTCGATCACTATCAAGCACTTGGTTTTGAACGTCCGCTGTCAGGCATGAAGCGGACCACCCTTTAGAATTCTCAAGCAGCCTTCTCAGCAATTCCCCAGCGTCTCTTATGGCCGAACACCTGCCCCAGAAGGGCGAAATTAATGGTCAGAGATGTATCTGAATTGCACTTGAATTTAGGATGAATTGTTGGGTGAAGTAAGCCACCTCCGAACCTAACAATTTTGAGGAATTGCGGACCAAGGTCAGAATTGCGGACCAAAATGAGAAAGGCCAACATTGCTGTTGGCCTTATTTTATTTGGCTCCCCGACCTGGACTCGAACCAGGGACCTGCGGATTAACAGTCCGTTGTTTAGGTGGAAAGGACTGAATCTAGCGGTGTATTTGGCTATTTTAGTCGAGAAGGGTTGTAAATTAATTCAGCGTATATATAATGCGCGGCTCGCTGTTACGGCAGTGAGGTTAAGCGAGGCGGTAGCGTTTGGGTGTTAGATAACGTTCAAATCCTGCCCCCGCAACCAAACAGTTAAAGATTGCTGGTGCAAAATTAGGTTGACGGAAATAATTTAGTCTCTATAATGCGCACCTCTTCGCTGCCACGGTGGTGAAGGAAAGAAGAAAAAAGTTCTTTAAAAGTTAGAAAAAACAACCGATT
>NZ_JBTSFG010000022.1:0-3007 GCF_054604835.1 Sideroxydans sp.
GACTCCGATCACCACCAGAATGAACTGCTCCATCGTGAAATTCAGCATAGGTACCTACCGTCAGTGAGCCGGACTGCTTGGTGGCATGCCGTTCTTGCACAGATCCAGCTCATAGTTCAGGGCAAAGTCGGTCTTGGGACCTTCCTTCGTCGGTGTATTCGGTTGGATCAGTTTTACCGAAAGGCGGCTACAACCTTCCTCCTTGTGGCGCTGTATCGTGGACACTTCGCCGCGCAACGGGTCGTATGAACCGGTGGTTTCATGGATCTTGTTGGCTACTTCACCTTCCACGATGCCCGAGGCCACACCATCAGGCGAGTGGAGCGCCTGCAACATCAGACCTTTGACACTGTAGCTTTCGGATGCCTGGGAGGCGCTGGCCATCATGGCCAAACAAGCAAGGAAGAGTAGCCTCGTTTTCATCAGTGAACCTCCTGGGGTGGGATTTCAGCCGGTGCTGATGCGCTGGCGTTGGTTGCTGCTTCAGGCTGGGTTTGAATCTCGACTACGACGCGCTTTACTGCGGCACGGAGTACGCTGATCGGACGGTCAAACGGCTCTGCTTTGGCGATAACCTGAATTTCCATCACAGCCTTTTTGCCTTGTGCATCTTTGTATTCCACCCCAACCCGAATGCCTGCGGCATCGCATGAAATGAATTTTGATGGGCGGGAATCTGCGATTGATCCAACCATTGTTCCCACGGCAGCCCCAGCCAAACCAAATGTTGCCCCAACAGAAGCACCCGTCGTTTCCCCCAATACACTCTTGGGATCATCCTGCGTATCAGTCTCGGCAAAGTTATTCACTTCTTCCATGACATCGTTTTCATTTACGAGCTTGGACACAACGGTGGAAGTTGGGTTGTTTTTATGTTGGACAGAGATCGACGCCCCGACGACAAGCACGCAATCAGATTTCTTCTCTTTGGAGACAGCCAGTCCGGCTTCTTCGAACAGCCCGCTGACGGAAGATTCAGCACCATCAAATAGCAGGCCGCGCTCTTTAACAAAACACTCTGTCCCGCTGGGGAGCTTGAACGCATCCCCCTTGACGCTAAATACCTTGGTCGAAATCTCCGCGCTCGCCCCACTGATCGACAGGAACATCGCAACAGCAACAGCTACCAATTTGATCTTCATTTTCTTCCCTTTCTTGTGATGGAATCTGCTCATTGCAGGTGCTTCGATAATAGACCCAATGGGTCTATTGGGCAAGCGCAATTTGGGCTATTGCTTCCCTCTCGTGTAGTAATTGAGCAGCTTCTGTTGCACGCTGTTGTTCACGTCGGTGTTGATTGCTCCGGTAGATGGCAGCGTGGCGGTAGCCATGATCTCAGCCGTGAACTCGCTCATGTCGATCGCTGAAAAATCCATCCGCCCGAACTCATCCATGGTTAGGCCAGAGCAGTCAGAATTTGCCCTTCCGAGCTGGGTGACAGCGGCAGTGTTGATGATCTTTGCCAGCTTGGAATTGAAGCAGCAATAGCGTCTGGTAACTGAAGTGCAGAAGAAGCCATTGCAATTAGAACTGTAATGGCGGCATAGGCCAGCGCCGTTCTTCTGTGCCAGCTCTTTTTCATCTTGTGGACAGGAGGTCACTTCCACGATAACCAGGACAGCGACAGCAACCGCAAAAGTTGTTGGATCGAACGCAAATGAAAATCCAGCCGACGAAGAATAGGTCATGGTCAGGCCATAAGCCCCCATTGAATATCCGCCTGCAGCAGCTCCGGTCGTCGCAGCTGCCGACATTGCTTCCATCCCGCGCATGGAGTCATAGGCACTTGACATGACGTCGTACATATAAGAGCTTCCTGCGGAAATCGCCTGACCACCTGCTGTAGTAAGGATTCTTCCGCCGATGCTGGAATTCTTCACAGCCCCGCCTTTGGGATCGCAGCAGCGAGACAAGCTGTCTTGGTCGCAACTTTCAGCGTTGCCACTGAAAATCTTCTGGTTGGCATCGATGTAGGTTGCAGCTTGTCTTCCAACTTCCTGTGAGGCCACAGCAAGCGCGAAATCACCATCTGGCACATGGCCGGTGTCAAAGCAATTTCCACCGGTGCAGTATTGCTGGGAGCCACAATCCAGAACTGTTGTTGAGCCTCCGGATGGGCAGCTATAAGTCTTTTCTTGCAGCATGCAGTTAGCGCCTGTAGCGCCAGCCGGACTGAGACAGGTGGACGAGCTATAGGTGCAACCCTTTGCATCAAGCGCGGCACAATCTGATTGCACGGCACCGAGACAGGAAAAACTGTCTTGCCATGCCCAACAGTCCTTGTATACGGCAAGCCCATTGATGACTCTGGTTTCAGCAGGCTCTGTGCACACATGGGATGCAAGCTGGCATGATGGATTCGACGAAACGGAATCGCATGCCGAGGTGTTAATGGTATCTGTGACGATTGTGTAAGTCGTGTCCAGCTTTACAGTGTTGGCTGGTGGAGCGGCGCTTCCGCCACACCGATAGGTGTTCGTCCAGCGCAAGCAACCGGAACTTGATGGGGATGAGCAAACGGAAGAAACCTGCTGACATCCAGGCATGGTGCTGATCGCTGCACAGTAATCGACGGCAGCCTTATCCAGACAGTTGTAGGTGTCGGTGTATTTCCAGCATGTCGCATTGATGGCCGGATCGGTAAGGCAGACATCAACCCCGCTGATCTTCTTGCATGGAGTCGCATCAACGCAGACGGAACCGGTTTTGACGCAAGAGGCGGCGATAGATGCATGGCTTGCCAGCACCAACAGGGTGAATAGCAGGGAACGGATTATCATAGTGCAGCGGCCTCCTGAACGGCGCACCCGTTGTCGATGGTGCTGGTAATGACGGGCGGCTGGCCGCACATCGTGTTGACACCAGTGCCAAATGGAGTTGTGTTGGCAGGGCAGATGTAACTGAACGTAGCGGCAACAGACCTTGTGCATAAACTGCCATTGCTGGACAGAGAATATCCAGTGGGGCATTGATATAACGCCGTGGCATTTGAGTTTGAAACCGTAGA
>NZ_JBTSFG010000023.1:0-2997 GCF_054604835.1 Sideroxydans sp.
ACAAGGGAGAAAACCATGATTGCACCGTGTCCGTTCTGTGCAAGCGAGCACACGGAAATCATCGAGGCTGATTTAGATGGCTGGGCGGTGGAATGCCGCGGCTGCAAGACAACCGGCCCGATCGGGAAATCCAGAGAGCTGGCCGAACTGCTCTGGAACGAGCGCGTGCTCTATGCCGAGCTGAGGAAGTGCGGATAGTCGACCAATTCGTAGCACTCCCGACAGCCACTCACTGGCTGATCGGGGGCATGCTGGTGACCCAATACACCATTGCACCTCGGCTGGGCATGTGGGCGTTCAGTCTGTTTTCGTTGCCAGGCACCGTTGCGCACGAGCTGAGTCACTGGCTTGTTGCTTTTGTGCTGGGAGCACGACCATCCTTCCCGAGGCTCATCCCGAAGCGTGAAGGGGGCAGCTGGACGTTGGGTTCGGTGAAAGTGTCGCCAGATATCGTGACGCGCATTCCGATCACGCTTGCACCCGTTGCGTTGCTTCCGCTGGGGATATGGTATGCCGTATCACATTCAGATGCGCAGGGCGGCTGGTATCTGGCACACATCTGGGTGGCCAGCACAGTCATCTATGCAAGCTTGCCATCACGTCAGGACTGGCTGGTTGCGCTGCCTGCGATCATTTGCGTGGGATTGGGGTACTTTGCTCTGCGGCAGTGGTTGTAAGCCCAAAGCACTGCACAATACCGACTTATCTGCCCAACCGCGAATCGAATTCGAATGGGCGAACAATGCCGAACGTAACGCTATTGAATTCCGGATGGTTTGGGTTGAGAACGATATTCAAGGCTTCAGGCATGATGGCCGATGGCACGATAAGCCCAAGATGTGTGGATGCAAGCAAGAATGTATCGCCAAGGGAGGCCGCGGTAGTCGAGCTTGGAAGTGCATCCCAACCATCGGGCAAATCAGCTACTGTGAGGCGAAGGTAAAATCGCTCGTCGCTCGGTAGCTCGATGACGGACAGCACCAGATCCTGCGGAAGGAGGTCTGATGTGTGGACAAGTTTTTCCAAGGCGGCGATCTCCGGGGTCATGCCGGCGTATATGGCAGCAACGCCGGGCGAGTTCCAACGTCCACCGGTCAAGCGCGCACCCGTCCCTTGGCGGTCAAGCGCGTAGGCTCGCTTGGCAATCCTCCACGCCTGCATTAGACAACGCCACCATAGGCAATGGCGGACAACATCTTGCGCACTTCATCAGCGCCCATTTCGGTGTCCAGCATCGACAGCGGTGAGCTACCAAGCGAGGCATTCATCTTGGTCAACCAATCTCGCGCCATGTCTGACGTACCAAAGACCTTCTCGGCTTCATTTTCGATCAGCGCGATGCGACTCAATCGTTCAGTCTCGGTTTGCCCCAATAGGCTTCCAGACTTGATCTTGCGCTCAGCGGTCGCCGGGGACATCCCAATCAATTTTGCGAAGCGAGCTCGTGGCATGCCAAAGTGCTCACTGGCCGTAACCATGATGGAAGGGGCTGCTCCAGCGCGAACGATCTGAATGCGAATCCCAACATTGGCGACGGCCAATGCTGCCTTCCATTTACCAAAGCCTTCCGCACGCTTGCGGGTAGCTATGGATGTAGTCATAAGACCCCCTTAAATATCAATTGATGGTTAATTCTATATCAATTGGTGTGCTGATGCCATTCAGTTGTTGGGCGAAAAAAACTGAAACCAGAGCACTTGCAAAGTATACCTTATGTGTATATATTGGCGCCATCACGACAAAAGGTATATGCGCAAATGACGGACATACTGGACTTTATTAAAACGACGATTACCCGCCCGACCCAACAGAAGCTGCTTCGCCACGCCATTCAGACGTTGGGGATTGGTCGTAGTGAGTTTGCAGACCTGCTGAAAATCTCCAAGCGTTCATTGGATGCCTGGATGCTGCCAGATAGCTCAAAAAACTACAGAACGATGAGCCAGCAATATCAGAATGAGGTCGAGCGGCTTCTGATTGAAGTGCAAGTGTTCAACAGCAACCGGGTCACTCAAGCCTCGCTTTCAGAAGAGGTGCCTGTTATCAGGTGCGAAAAGTACGATTTCAATTGGCCAACGATCTATCGGCAAACGCTTCTCTGCGAAGGCCACGATGCAAAAGGGCAGCCAGATGCCTCGCACGATTACCAGGCAACCCGATACTCCCTGTCAAAGGATGCTCCTTACGAGCGTGGATGGAAGTTAATAGCGTCAGAGCCCGTTCATACTCGAAACACACCAGCTGACACAGGATGGTTGCGCATCAGTGAGCACCGGACAGTGGATCGCGCGGACGCTTATGTTCACGGTATTGGTGAGGCCCTGCATGCGCCGACTTTTAACATCAGCAGTCGGCTATACAAGTTCGAAGGGCGCATCTTCTCACTCATCCATCATGACAAGCCACGCGAGCCGGAGGCAAAAGACAATCTGACCCTGTATCTCAGTGACTCATATCTCGAATTTGCTCAATTCTGCATAGATGGTTTGGGAGGGAGAGAACACGTATGGGACAACGAGTGGCGGCTGGTCCTTGATGCCGATGGAAAAGAGATTGAGGAAGCATACGATTGGGAGGATTGATGAGAAATCGAGTGGAAACCGAGACGGCCAGCATCGACATCACAAAGATTCCAAGCAAAGCAGCTGAAATGGGGCGGCTGTTTAGTGAGGCGGAGAACGCGATAGTGCGCCTGCTTGCCTTCGCAGGGAAGTTGGATGTCATCGTGGGGGATGGGCGCGTGCTGTGGTACGCCCTCCATTCTCTGGAGGCGAGGGAGGATGGTCATCGAGTCGTGAATGCGATGTGGGATGAAGGGTTGGTAGAGATCCCGGTGAGCAATATTGATGACATCGATGCGTCAAGACGCGCCATTGCGGAAAGCTTTGGTGTGACCACGCAAGAGTTGGCTCGGTATGAACGGAACAAGCACGGTATCGGGGTCGAAGTCGAGTGCAATCATGCTGGAGGATGCAGGAGAAGCAAGCCACTGTTCTA
>NZ_JBTSFG010000024.1:0-2919 GCF_054604835.1 Sideroxydans sp.
GCACAGAGCTGGCCAGCCGTGTTGCTGCCCTGATCCCATCCGAAACCGGAGCTGACCCGTTCGCCGCATTCGGCTGGAAAGTGCTCAACGACATCGTAAACGGACTGGTGGCCACCGGCGTCAGCCCGAATCTTGCGCACCTCAAACTCTACATCGAGGGCGGTGCGGACAACCTTGTGCTCAACACCCTGCGTCACCACTTCATTGACCACGTGGCCGATTGGGAATCGAGATCGAGCGGATTCATCAAAAAGCACAAAGACCGGGTTCTGGAAGCCTATATCGACTTCTACAAGCAGATTGTCATCCACGAAGCCCAGTCATCTGACTTGGACGGCCTGATATCCACCTTCGAGCACAACCGGGACCACTTCCAGAAGATGGTCGCCTCGCTCATCCCGATCCTGTCCATGCTCACCTCCGACCCGCTGGCGGATCTTCTGTCACCCACCTCCGAAATGGGCGGCAAGCGGCAATCGACCGACATGGCCAAAATCATCAACAACAACCAAGTTCTCTACCTCGGACTGGATAGCTTGGCTGATGGAACGGTCGGGAGCGCCATCGGCTCCATCATGTTGGCCGACCTGACCGCAGTGGCCGGTGACCGATACAACTACGGCATCGACTCCATCCGTCCGGTGAACCTGTTCATCGACGAAGCGGCTGAAGTCATCAACCAGCCCACCATCCAGCTCATGAACAAGGGCGGTGGCGCACTTTTCCGTGTCACCTTGGCGATGCAGACCTTTGCCGACCTCCCGGCGCGTCTTGGCGATGCGGACAAGGCCAAACAGGTGCTGGGCAACATCAACAACCTGATCTGCTTCCGCGTGACCGATGGCGACACGCAGAAGTACATCACAGACAGCCTGCCGAAGTTCAAGTACAGATCCATTAGCTTGCGCTACGGGCACGGTGCCGATGCGCACCTTCAGGACGAATACAAATCCTCTTATCAAGAATCCGTCATGGAAGAAGAGGCTCCCATCGTTCCTCCCGCGACTCTGGGCGAACTCGCTCCGCTGCATTTCTTCGCGAAGCTATCGGGTGGCCGGATCATCAAAGGCAAGATCAAGATACTTCAGGACAAGGAATAGACACGATGGCCGAAAAAAAGAACAGGAGCAGCTTTGGAACGACCCTCGCGTTTATTTCGATACTGGGGGGGCTGGCCGTGTGGGCGCTGGTGACACCGGAGTACCTGATGGGCTCACTCCAGTCCGAACGCGAATTCTCGATGCGCATGGGCGGTGTGGATGCCGACCGATGGATCTACACCCAGTCCATATCCGGCAGCATGGACATCATCAAAGACTCGACCTCCGTGATCAAAGGCACCGAATCACTGCCGGTGCCGGTCAAAAGATGGGCGCAGGAGCGCGTCATCGTCACCTGGCTGTGGTTCTCTCTCATCACCTACCGCGCCTACATGCTGCTGCTGTACTTCTTTGCGCTGATGCCGTTCGTGATGGCGCTCTCGATGGACGGCTGGGGCGTGAGAGAGATCAGCATGCACAGGTTCTCATCGCAGTCCCCGATGAAGCACAGAATGGGCGTGGTCATCTCGAACGCCAATCTCGTCTTTGTGGCGGTATGGATGGTCCTTCCGACGCCGATTCCCGCCGTATTTGCCCCGGTGGCCATCCTGGCCATGGGTGTTGCAAGCTGGATCTGGCTGAGTAACCTGCAGAAGCGGATTTGAGATCATGATGGCCTTCACCCATGCCGCTGCCGGTGCCACCTCTGCGCTACTGGTCGCCCAATATCTTCACGCAGGACCGATTCAAACGCTGCTGGTCCTGTCTGGCGGCGTGGCCGGGAGCTATCTACCCGACATCGATCACCCGAAGAGCGCATTTGGAAGCCGCGTCCTGCCGCTTTCCTTGCCAATATCGGCGATTTTCGGGCATCGAGGCATCACGCACAGTTTGATCGCGGTCGTAGCCTTATCCGGCCTTCTGTGGTGGGTGTTTCAGCGGGTCAATTGGCATGAAGGCATCGCGGTACCGGTGCTGGTTGGAATCGCGGTCGGGTATCTTTCGCACCTGCTTGGCGATTGGCTGACCAACTCTGGTGTGCCGCTGTTGTGGCCCAGCAAAAGACGGTTCGTCTCGCCGCTGAAGTTGTGCACTGGCGACTTCCGAGAGTACATTCTGGCGCTGCTGATGTATGGCTGGGTGGCCATGACAGCCATGCGGATCTTTATCAAGTGAAAGGGAGAAATTGATGTCGACAGTCTTATTTGTGGTCTTTGTGGTTCTGATAATCGCCGTATTCATGGTGATGATGCGCCTGATGGCGCAACGTTCAAAAGGCGCGCCGGAGTATTTGAAGAAGCCGATCCTGACCAACAACGAAAAAGAGTTCTTTGGGCGTCTCATTGAGGCGTTGCCGGACTTCTATGTGTTCCCGCAAGTAGCGATGGGGGCGATTCTGCAGCCAGCCGTGACCAGACAGGACAAGCGCAACTATTACCGCATTCGTGGGACGTTCTCGCAGAAGATGGTTGATTTCGTGGTGTGCGACGCAGCGCTGAACATCGTGGTGCTGATCGAGCTGGATGACCGCATGCATTCGTCAGAAAAGGACGGGAAACGGGATGCAATGACCAGTCAGGCGGGATATGCGACGCTGCGCTTCAATTCAAAGAAAAAGCCAACCGCGGCCGAGATTGCAAAAGCAGTAGAGGGCACGAAGTCGTCGGTGATCGATCCGGCCCTCGCACAATTGGCGAATAGTCCGAAGGTGTGACCATGGCAAGCATTACGATGTGCACCGGCAAAGGCTGTGCTGAAAAGAATGATTGCTATCGCTATCGCGCGATCCCGTCACCAGCCAATCAGAGATGGCAGCAGTTCGACCCAAGAGATACCGCGAATTGCTTTTTTGTTACCCGAGAGGAGCACCGGTTGATGA
>NZ_JBTSFG010000025.1:0-2904 GCF_054604835.1 Sideroxydans sp.
ATGAATTTCGGCTTCATAGTGCTTCGCGCTCTGCTTCCTGATTGTGCTCGCGTCCATCGGACATGAAATCGGGGGTGAATTTAGCAAAATTTGCCAGAACATCTCCCATGCGACGTTGGGCTGGCCGAATTCTCAATTCATCACCATTTCGCTCAATGATTAGATCCATATCAAAAGAGCTGTATGCCAATTCGGCAGGGATGCGAACCGCCTGCGAATTACCGTTCTTGAATAGCCTGGTTGTTGTCATGTCTAACTCCGCATATGTTTACGTGTACATCCTACCCCCGCCCTCGCCAAATGTAAATACATGGATGTACTTTTACATATCGTACCCGGAAAGGGCTGTCACTGCGCAGGCTGACTCAGTACACGCCCAGACCGTCTGCAGGACGCATGATGTGTAGAATCTGGCTCTGAGGTATTCTCCAGTACGCCTGTGGATCGCCTAGTGTGGTGTTATTTACTTACTGGTGTCTGGCTATTGGGTGAAGCTTTCGCAGCCGCCTTCTCAGTTGCCTCACGTGCAGCCCCCAATGAGTTGTTGTCACCATTATTGTCCGCAGTTGAAGCCGGTTCTGCAGACGGGTACTTGATTTGGCCGCTGCTTACCCTTCCCGGCGACGGGGTGGGATCTGCTGCCAAATCAGAGACGATACCCATCACTGCCTCATCGGTCTTTTTCACCGCCTCTATAGCCTGCGGGGCTGCTCCCCGCTCGCCAGTCAACTGATTAGCAACAACTCCGCCTGCGGCAACACCCCCGACTTGGCCAATCCCAGTGACGGTTTGGGCGGCATCGACCTCGGCCTTTGCGCCAGCTTTGGCCGCCGCCTTCTCAGTTGCCTCACGTGCAACCGCCGAGACTTCAGGAGCGACTGCGCCTTCAGCTTTCACAGCACCCGCCGCAATGCGTTCTTCAGTTTTTCCAGCAACCTTTAGTGCTGTAGTTTGTGCAGCATCACCAGAGTGTTTTCCAACCCTTGCTGCAACGTTTGCAGCCTCTCCGCCCAACTTGGAAACCACCTTACCTCCAACCGGCCCCCCTATTGCCATCGACCCGGCAAAGATCGCCGTATCGATAGCCGCATCCACCAAGTCACCCTTGTACTTGTCGGCAGATGGCTTGGCCACGCCGGCATCCGCGCTAACCATACCTCCCGCATCCAAAAGCTTCATGGTGCCTTCAGGCAATACCGATGCGGCAGCGTTCTGCGCTGCAAGCCCCATATTGTTCTGACGCGTAGGATCTGTGTTCGAAGTGACCGAGCTTTTTATCGGCTGCCCTGCCGATGTAATGCCGCTATTCCCAAGGTTAATCTGCTGAGTTGCGCGGCCAAGCATTTGATCGGCAGCAGGGGATACCGTGTCAGCCGGGCCTTTCCCAATAGTGACACCCGCCTTGTCTTGTTTGTCTTTGACAGCCTCCATGTTCCCGCTATGCTTTGTCAGTACGTCGCCTGACGTGCCGACCGCGCCAGCGTTTTTGCTGTGTATCGCCTCAATGTTGTTGGTCGGTTTCGGAATGTTCTTATCAAGCTCGGGCACCATCTTTTCATCAACGAACTGCTGTGCATACTTCCCAATGTCTTCAGGAGCATTACGAGACATGGACTCCACATCGCTGGCAGTGAAATTCTTACCCGTGGTCGGATTAACCTGCCCTTTCATCCACTCCATAAACTGGTTATTGGCATTAGCGTCAAACCCGGCCGCATTTTCCTTAACTCTGGATGCGGCATCCCTGTATGAATCTGCTGTCGTATGCGTAGCGGTTGCTGAAGTGACGTATGCCGTACTTTCATCCAAGCTGGCCCTGATGCCCCTGGCTGCTTTCGATCCCGCATCTTCACCAGTCGCGAAGTCTTTTTGGTGTGATGCCGTATCGGCTCGCTGAACGGCCGCCTTGAATTCTTTCTGCTGGGAAAGTTCGTGGGCAAGTTTTTGATTTTGTGAAGTGGCTGAACTACTTTTTCCTCCTGTCTGAACTCCTCCGGAGACAGTTGCACCGGTTCCAAGTATGTTCAGTCCGCCAGATGCTTCGGCGCGAGCGTAAGCCTGAATTTCAGCCATCTGTGTTTGATTCAAGCCATGTTCCTTAGCGAACTTGTCAGCCAGCTTTTGTTCGGTCTCATACGCCTGCATAAACTGTGCTGTGCTGCCAGTGGAAGAAGTTGTTCCAGATCGAGTGCCAGTTCCATGAGACTGATCATACGAGCCGTACTGTGCTCTGGCGGCTGCAATACTATCGCTTGCGGCAGACTGGTATGCCATGGCAGCGCCATCCAGTTTTTCACCTGTCTGGGTCAGCGCCCCGGCAGTTCTGCCACTGGCCTTCAAGTTAGCCCCAATATTCTGGAATGCCTCACTATTATTGATGATCTCTCCATTGCTGCCATAATTGTGTTTGACAAAATCGGAGTTGCTTGCAGTCATCCCGCCTTGTGTGATGGTCGGCCTTGCGCTTATTTGATTCATGCTCAAGTTATCTGCCGACTGACTGCCAAGCGACGCGCTCCCCATGGAGAAGGAACCGGATGCCATGCTCGAAGCTACCTGCGAGGATTCGCGTGTTGGTGCCACCATGCCGCCAATTGCCTGTGCTCCGACATCCCCTCCCTTCACGATTGCCGAGGCGATCATTGGGATGGCGGTCGCCGCTATCATGCCGGCGATCGCCTCGTCGCTGATGTAGGCGTTATTCACTTGGCTGTATTCAGCCATCGACAATCCCATTCCGCTTGTCATGGCCGCCAGCTCCTGGGAGTGGATTGTCATGATCAGGTGCATCACTGCATAGAGTGGAGGCCAAAGCTGAATCCATACCAAGCTCATCACATAAGCTTTCAGCACCAAACCACCTTTGTGTCCGGCCATCAGGATAAGGAGCATGATGATCGGGAA
>NZ_JBTSFG010000026.1:0-2838 GCF_054604835.1 Sideroxydans sp.
ATGACTTGGCGCCTCTGCTTGGCAGCCTTGATGCACTTCACCAGAACCTTGAAGATAGTCTGGTTGTCGAGGTTCTCCTCTGGCTGATCAATGATGATTGGAATGTCGTCCTTGTCTACCAGAAGGTAGAAGACCAGCAGTAGCAGGCCTCGCTCGCCTGGCGAGAGCTGGCTGATTTCTTGTTGGTCGAACGTGAGCGAATACCGCGGCGCGAGATAGCTCATACCGTAGACATAGTCGAGAATGTCCTGAGGATCACCGCCACGTCGGAGTTGGTCGGTGATTCTAGCTTCGCGACCACCACCTGATTCGCGGCGATCGAAGTGAAGCATGTCGTCAATGGTGTGTAGGAATATTAGGGTGGAGTCTACATCCCCGAAGTTAGCCTCCTTCAACAGTCCACGCATGACTTGATTGCTTTCGTCCACGCCGGAAAAGCTACCGCGTGCTTGGCGATTAATGCGTGGCAAGAACTGCTCATGGAAGTTGGACTCTTCGATGCGCACATCGAAGTCCAGCGGAAGGTGCATATCCATTTGGGCAGCAGACTTGACGAACTCCTGCACGGGCTCATACAACCGACGGTATTCCTCCACTGTCTTTACTATCTGTTCATGGACTTTCTTGGCGAGTTCCACGCGGCTATCCCTAAGCTCTGCGAGCTTGGCCGGAAGGGCACCCAGCGATTCGATTTCTGCCTTGAACCATTCAATCGACTGAGCCTTGTCCTTGCTGCCTACAAGCTCTTTCTTGGACAACTCCCACTTCGCAACCTGCTCTTTGAAGATAATGAACAGGCGCTGTTTCTCGCCAAGCTTGCTCTTGATGTCCGCTAGGGCAACTTCGGCAACTTCGCGCCTTTTGCTGAGACCTGCTGGATCTTGGTTGGCGAGTGCTACATCGATAGTCGTGATTGAATCTTTCACCTCTTTGCTTAGTGCATCGACTTTTGTCTTGTCTATTCTAAGGTCCACTAGTTCGGACACTTTCATATTCGCGCCAACTTCGGCCAGCATCGGGGTTAAATCAGAAATGAACTGGTCATGGGCCTTCTTGTGATTGGCGATGGCCTGCACAACCCTGTCCAAGACGGCCAGACGCTTTGCTTCCGCAGCCTTTTTTTCGCGGAGTTGCCTCTCCTCATCTCGCAGTTTTTTAAGCTCTTCTTCAAGGGCTTGAATTTTCTCCGTCGCGGCTTGGGACTCTTCCTTTGCTACGTCCGACGCCGTAGGATCTTCGACTTGGATAGGCTTTGATCCTTCGAGAGCAACCAGTTCGGCAGTCTTGGCGTCAAGCTGCTCCTGGAGGGACTGTTTGAACTCTGGCGTGAGGCGGCGTCCAGTTTGCAAAATCTCGAAGTTGGCCTTGGAGATTTCTTTAAGCAACTGCTCACGCGCGCTGTCAATCTCAGCGACTTTGAAATCGAGCAGATCATCCATGGAGTTGTAGCCCAAGCGAGCCTCTTCCGGAACGTGTGTATAAATGATTTTGCGCAGTTCGGCATCGAACGTTGCAGAACCGCCATCGCCGAGCTCATTGCAAAGCGTTTCAAGATAGCTTTGCGGCAAATACTTCACTCGTTCCACGCTGGTCTCTGATGGGTCTTGATCGAGCTGCCGCTCGGATTCAGTGCTGTCGTGCCAACCCAGCGCGCCAACGAAGTGCTGGGCGAGCTTGTTCCGCGGGTTGCGGAATCGCTTGTCGTTCAGAAACGAAAAACTCTTGAAGTTCTTGGTGTCGCCAGCCAGCCCTGCAATGTCGGCCATGGCGCTCTTTCCGCTGCCCTTGTTGCCGATGATGGCTACCAAGTCGTGGCTCAGAGGCATATCAACATTGAACCATGGGTCGGCTAGGGCGGTGCCGGGCTTGCGGTTGATACGGATTCTGGAGGCATATTTAGTGCGGTTGGTTTCAACCAATAGTCGTTTGGGGGGCGTGTCGCCGATGAACACCCGGTCTTCGAATTCGGTGATGGCCTGCACCAAACCATCAAATGTAGGGTCGGCCTTGATCCAAGTGAAGCAGTTTCCGACTCGGTCTTTGTCTGCGGAGCTGCTCAGAGCATGGGCGTCAGAGCAGTCGAGAAGAGTGGCCTTTACATTGGAGTCCAAAAGTTTTTTTCTTGCGGCGTCATAGGCCGCGGGGTTGGCCGCAGCAGTAAACACCAAATCAGCCTGATTGATGATGTTGCGCTTTTCGGCGATGGACTGGTCATCCCATTTTAGGTTGTCCCATTCGGTCTTGCCGACTGCGATCAAATATTTGTCGGCGAGGTAATGTCTGTCGAGTGCTTCGATGACCTTTTCCAAGCTCACGCACAGGTTGTTGAACCCTTCCTGCAGTGGTGGAGCGTAGTCGGCTTTCTTTTCGGCCGGTGCTGAGTCGATGATCATCTGGCCGAGTTCGGACAAGCTGTCGCGTGTGATGACACCCTTCCATTTGCCGTTCCAATCATTGGAGTCTGGGATCAGTTGGTAGCTAGGAGCCAAAGAACCGAGGAATTGCTGCCGAATTACCTCTGGATCCAGCGCATCAAAAATGACATGCAGGTTGATGCGATTCCAGCCCGATTGGGAATAGCTGCCATCCTTGTCCTTCTTGACCACACCAGCAAACTTATCTAGACGTAGCTCGATCACCGGCAATATAAGGTCAATATTTTTCAGCCGTCCTTGCTCGAGTTTCGCTTTGCGCACGCGCTCGTAGCCGTCGATGAAGATGTAGTCATTGATGCCAATAACCTTAATGTCAGTCGGCAGTGCTTCAAGATCGAGCAAGAACGCTTCCCAGGCTTCCTCGTCCGCCCCTGGATAGTTGTGGACAACAGACGATGGCGTG
>NZ_JBTSFG010000027.1:0-2693 GCF_054604835.1 Sideroxydans sp.
CGCGCTCGTAGCCGTCGATGAAGATGTAGTCATTGATGCCAATAACCTTAATGTCAGTCGGCAGTGCTTCAAGATCGAGCAAGAACGCTTCCCAGGCTTCCTCGTCCGCCCCTGGATAGTTGTGGAAAACAGACGATGGCGTGTGGACGTGCAAGTCCCACTTCCGCCAAGTAGAACCGGCCGTATTCATATTATTTGTCCCACTTAAATTGCAAACAATAAGGGGTAGACCACGGTCTATTTGGCTTGAATGTAGAATAATTGGTGTGACTCGCAAACAAGTACTTCCCCTTTGCCGAACAAGAGTGTCGCTGAAGATGCTTCCCTACTTTGCGGGAATCTTTCCTTGCGCCAGCTCCTATTCTGGAAAAGTCCGCTGTGCGCCTTACACCGTGCATGCGGTGCGATGTGCGTGGGGCGGAATTGCAAGCAGGACGAACTGTATGGGTTTGAGGCTGGTTATGTCAATCGTAGTGAGTGGCGACAGTGTTTGCTTCGAAATGATGCGGAGTAAGAAATCAGTGGGGAGTCGTGAAGACCGTCAGGAATTGATTTCTTCAACTGTGCGGACTGCAAATGCGGACATTTGCAATCGCAGATGTAGCGCTACGAAGCTGATTACGGGGAATGGAGGCCAGCCCACAATGCAATGCCAATGGATATTACTGTGAGTAAAACCATGAAGCGTTGAATTCGTATGTTGGCTATCGTCTGCGACAGGTCGTTGCTAGCCGACATTGTTGTTTGTAGAAGTTCAGCCTCTCTCCGAACTTGCCGTGCTCGCTTTCCCTGCAAAGAGCTAAGGCTATTCAACAGTTCGTGCTTCCCGCCGTGCGCAACGTGGACGTAGGTCATTTCAATAACGTCGTGACGATAACTTGGATCCGATTGAGAGAATTCTTCAATCTCATACGTGCAAGCACCTATATCGTATAAAAACGTCCGCGCAAAGGAGCGTAGTTTCTTCAAGTCCCTAACAGTCCGATAGCTGCCATCGCACGCGATTTCATCGCGCATAGCTGACAGGGCCTCATGGTAGGCATTTAGTAGACATGTGATTGCCCATCTCGACAATATTCCTTGGATAAAATCATCGGCTCTTTGTGCAATCGTCCAGTTTGAGGTTGGGTCGTGGTAGCCAGGGCTATTCGGAAATGCGTCCTGCCTGCGGCAAGCAAAGGTAAGGCGGTTTCCTTCATCATCCCAGCTTCTCGGCATTACTAAACGCGCTCCCGGCCATTCAATCGATTCCCATGCATCATAGTTACGACCTATCGCGAGCCCATCAAGCGCTCTAATACTGCCAGCTTCATCCGACAGCGGCCTAACTTGCTCGGTTACCAGCAGAATGGCCGTTGGAAGACGTGTTTGGGGTAGTGAATCAAAGGCTCCTGGGAAATGCTTTCGAACCCATTGTGTGCAGTCTTTTTCGAGTCCTTGAAGTTGAGATTTCAATGCCTCACGACGGAGGCTGTCTGGGTGCAGTATGCTGTAACTGAAGCGGCCCGAATCATTGTTCGTTAGGATAAAGCGAATAAGATTCCAAGTCCGGAAAAGAGATGTGCGGCGCGTGGTCGATATGAAATTTGCACGTAAGTTTGTTTCAAGAGTAGCGGCAGTCTCTTCATCAAATAGAAAGAGAACAACAAACGCGGTAATACTCGGTGTAAGAGACATCAGGATTGGCAATGCAGCAGTTGCACCTGGTGGCAAATTAGCTGAACGCTCCCTCATGAAATGAGCAGCCTTGGGCGGTGACACCAGTCCAAGATTCACCCAGCCGGCTTGACGCCCCTCTCGGATGTCATTCATCCATTTCGTAAGGCTATCATCCCTACTTCTTCCGTATTCCCACCCTAATTCTCGGATCCCATTGAGTAGCCCGCCCACTGTAGAGGGTGTATATAGCTCTGCAATCCATATTCCCGGTAGTTGAACGCCTTCATCATCAGGAAGCCGACCTCGAGCATTCTCTTCGTGGTCACGGTCTCGGTCACGCACGGCATGGATCTCACGCTGTCGAAACTCACGATAGTAGTTCCAACGTTTCCATGGGCCCCAGCTATTAAAGCCCAGCAGAGGAGGGGGCTTTATAGGTGGCTCTTTCGCTGACTCCGTCGCTTGTTCAGGTTCTGACGGTGGTAGTGCACCATCAAGTTCAACGGCAGAACTGCTTCTTGAATCAGATTCGTTGGGCATCAATGGCTCGTTCACTAGATTCCCGTAATAAATTATCTTTTCTGATGATATTCTTTTTTGGTCAGAAACGAGCGTTTTGCAGCAGGGATTGAAACAGTAAAATCGCCAACGTCCATGCATGGCATGGTAAGCAGCGAAAGCTCTGAAGAGCATGCCTCAAGGGCAGCTAAGTCCGAGATCCGCCTAGCACCGAGTATGCTGCTCAACTACAGCGCGGCTTGAGATTCGCATGGTGATATTATCCAAGCGAGCAATTGGAGGCGATCAATGATGACCACGTGATTGTTTCCTAATCGGGGTTGCTACGAAGTTGGCCATAAAAAAGGCCATAGATTGCAGCCAAAGCCACTAAATACGCGGGAGAAGGCCACCTTGACATGGTGGGGGTCGTTGGTTCGAGTCCAATCGCGCCTACCAATTTCTTCTTCTCCTTTACGAACATTTTCGAGAAGCTCATGTTCACATTGAGTCTACATGGAGAAGAAAGTACTCAG
>NZ_JBTSFG010000028.1:0-2579 GCF_054604835.1 Sideroxydans sp.
GCGAAGGCTTCTTCTGTAATACGGTCATTTCCACTCCTTTCAATGTGATGGCAGTTTCCTGCCTTATGACCGTTTACACAAAATCTTTTACACCCCCATTTCAATGCCCAGTAGTTATGCACTTCTTGCCGGCGTGGGTGCCTTTTGTATTCTCTACTGGTTCAGTTCGTTTGGCTTGAGCGCTCTGATCAATTGGTGGTTTTATCCAGCGCCGTCAGTTAACGTGCTCACTGCAATTACAACTTCTTGGTATTGGCGCGCCTTCGGTTTTGCGCTCTATCTTATTCCAGGTTTTCTCGCCGGTTTTGTTGCACGTCGTGCAGGCTTCATGCATGGCGCAATTGTCGGTGCACTCACAGTCCCAATCATGGCATTGTATTTTTATGCCGCTGGTTTTTGGGCCGCCGTGGCAGCCTCGTCACTTCTCTATGGTTTGGTTCTTGGTCTTGTCTGGTGCTCGCTGGGTGGGTTTGTCGGCGAGTTATCTGCATCAAGGATGTGGCGCCAATGACCTCTAACCCTACGGTCAAGTTCGCCCTTCGGGCTGGGACTGCGCTAAAGTGCAGCCCCTTACCTTTACGTTGAGTGTCCGTTATCGGGAAAATCGAACGGCTCTTATGGGTTAACCAGGGACTGATGTCTAAATGAAAATCGAAGGGCCGCTATGTTGCGAGAAGCGGACATTGGCATCAGCGAAACCAAAGGGGCGGAACGTAACCCATAGCGGTCGTTGCTGAAAACAATTGCGATGCTGCCCCCTGTGCTTCTAGTTGGATTTTGAGCAATGCGCTGCAGAAACATATTTGGGGTCTATTCGACGCTGGTCTGGTGTGTACCCTTCGTCTTTGAACATTTTGTCTTTTTCAGCCAGAGATACATGGACAAGGCGATACAGCGCCATGTTCTCGAAATACATATTGGCATCGTAGATTGCTTCGGGAATCTCGTTGAACGGGATGCGCCCCCATTTGCTATTGTCGTAGCGGAAGCCAATATATGAAGGACGTGGGTTGCCATACAAACAAGCTTCTAATTGGCTAGGATAGTTTCCTACAACATAAAGCTTTCCTTGATAGATATTCATCACAAGAGTGTGCAAACTCTCATGCCAAACAATCTCTTCATCCCCGAACTCCGGTAGCTTGAACGTCAGCCACGCCTCGCGCGGTATCTGCTTCACGTCGATGCGCCGCTTCTGCGTCACCGTAATCACCCGCCCGTCCAGCAGCTTCACATCCTCCGTCCAGATAATGATGTTGTTGTCGCTGCACCCGCCAACGAGAGGTATAACCGCAAGCATCAAGCCCAATGTAATGCGCCTAAATATCTGTGCGATGTTGTTCATGCTGCGCTCCTAGTGATCGCAATAGAGGAAAATATCTGAAGGTCTCTTACTGGCCGATCCACGTCCTGCCAATATCTTACCTTCGAGCGTCCGCTCCCAAGAGGTTTTCAGACCCTCGTTTTTCATTCTCTGATCAGTCCCCGGATAACCCGTAGCGGTCATTGATATCAGTTTAAATCTATTGAGAAGTGCACGCATTAGTTAGGAATGACGTAATGCAAGACCCGACCCCGAGGCTTGGCGGTTTGGCCTGATATCTTTGGCTAGCCAAATGAATAATTGGATTTTGAATCACCCCGCGACAAAGGTGGTGTGACGACCGGATGATTCAGACCAGATGCACTTCCACGCGCTTGCCTAATGCGGCTGCGTACTTGCGTAAGGTGTTCAAGCTGGGCGAGTGCTTGCCGGTAGCTAAGGCGCTTTCCAGCCGGGCAATGGCCGGTGCCTTGGTGCCCATGCGCTCGGCCACTTGTGCTTGCGACAGACCGGCGGCGCGGCGCGCAGCAAGTATCTCGTCCAGAATGGCGAATTCCTCCCGGTTGAGTCGGTCGTGTTCTGCCCGCACGGCTGGATCCTTCAGCATCTTGGCGACCATCTGTTCGTGCGTCATGACTTTGGTTTTCATTTCTTTATCTCCTTCATCCGCGCTTCGGCGATCCTGTGTTCGCTTACCGGTGTCTTTTGCGACTTCTTCACAAAGCAGTGCAGCATGACGATCTGTTTACCCACAAGCGTGCAATAAAACACTCGGGCGATGCCTTCTGCCCCCTTCAGCCGTAGTTCAAACAATCCACCACCAAAAGCTTCGGTATGAGGACTGCCCAGATTGGCACCGAAGACCATCATCCTTGCCGTTAATCCGATGTAACGTGCTTGCAGAGTCGTTGGCAAAGCCATGATCTCTACTTGCAAGGCGTCGTTGTAATAGCTGATGGTGTAGGTCACAGGCGAATAGTAACAAATATGTTATTGATGTTCAATGCTTCACCGGCCAATATTGCACATGGTCATTGGTGAACGTCGGCTTTCGGGAGGAATATCGACGGGCCGCTTCTGGCCGATCTCCGTCGTAATGCATCCATCAGGCAGCATGACCGCAACTGCTGGGGGTGTAAAAGATTTTGTGTAAACGGTCATAAGGCAGGAAACTGCCATCACATTGAAAGGAGTGGAAATGACCGTATTACAGAAGAAGCCTTCGCCGGAGCTGATTGACCAATTGATGGCGGGC